>CAYRCH010000001.1:0-12076 GCA_964422665.1 uncultured Sphingomonadaceae bacterium
CCACCGCCAGGTCGCGCCATTCCGGGTTCTCGGCATCGATCAGGTTGATCTTCCATTGCCGGCGCCAGCGCTTGAGCTGCTTCTCGCGGGCGATCGCACTGTCCATATCGCCGAATGTCTCGAAGTGGACGAGACGGATCACGCCGTATCGGGAGGTGAAGCTCGGAACGGCGCCGGTACGGTGTTCCCACAGGCGTTTCATCAGGTCCGAGGTCACGCCGATATAGATCGTGCCGTAATGCCCGCTGGCGAGAATGTAGACGCAGGGGATGCGCTCGAATTGCATGGTCCGGAGCGTGCCGATGGATGGACCCTGAAACAAGTTCAGGGTGACGAATTGGATCGAGTTCGGAGCATGGCTCGGTGAGCGCGGCCGACCCGGACCGGCTGACCGCGCCCGAGCGGCGGAGCGAAGACCCGGACGCCGCGCTGCGTCCGCAGACGCTCGGCGAATTCGTCGGGCAGGAGGCCGCGCGGGAGAATTTGCGCGTCTTCATCGAGGCCGCGCGCGGCCGCGGCGAGGCGATGGACCATGTGCTGTTCTTCGGCCCGCCGGGCCTCGGCAAGACCACGCTGGCGCAGATCGTGGCCAAGGAACTCGGCGTGGGCTTCCGCTCGACCAGCGGGCCGGTGATCGCCAAGGCGGGCGATCTCGCCGCGCTGCTCACCAATCTTGAGCCGCATGACGTGCTGTTCATCGACGAGATCCACCGGCTCAATCCGGTGGTCGAGGAGATCCTCTACCCGGCGATGGAGGACCGCGCGCTCGACCTCATCATCGGCGAGGGGCCCTCGGCGCGCTCGGTGCGGATCGACCTGCCGCCCTTCACCCTGATCGGCGCGACCACGCGGCAGGGCTTGCTGACCACGCCGCTGCGCGACCGCTTCGGCATTCCGGTGCGGCTCAATTTCTACACGGTGGACGAGCTGGAGCGGGTGGTGACGCGCGGTGCCCGGCTGCTGGGGATGGCGGTGGACCAGGGCGGCGCGCGCGAGATTGCCGGGCGGGCGAGAGGAACGCCGCGCGTCGCCGGGCGTCTGCTGCGCCGGGTGCGCGATTTCGTCCATGTCGCCGGGCAGGACGGCATCACGGCCCGGCTGGCCGACGATGCGCTCAACCGGCTGGAAGTGGATTCGCTCGGTCTCGATGCGATGGACCGGCGCTACCTCACCATGATCGCCGAGACCTATCATGGCGGGCCCGTCGGCGTGGAGACACTGGCTGCCGGGCTGGCCGAGCCGCGCGACACGGTGGAGGACGTGATCGAGCCCTACCTGATCCAGCTCGGCCTGCTGGCGCGCACGGCCCGCGGGCGTTGCCTCAACGATGCCGGCTGGCGGCATCTTGGCCTCGCGCCGCCCAATGGATCGCAGGGAGGGCTGTTCGGCGAATCCGGCAAATAGGTTCCCCTCCGGAATCGCGCCGAAATCGGGTCGGGTGCGCCGAATCCGTTCGGACAGGCTGCAAGTTCGGTTCCAATGTGGGACAACTCTCGCTGAGGAGCCGTTTCCGTCCCGAAAAAGTCCCGCAACGCGCCCCTGAAGATGGTTAACGCAATTGAAGGGCCCCCGCCCCTCTGCGCTGTTTGCTGGGAATTGCGCGAAGGGGGCAACATTCCCGCCGCGCTTCACTGGTTGATTCAGGAGAAGCAGGCCCATGTCTGTAAAGACTGCTCTAGCGAAACTGTCCGCACTGGCGGCTGGCGGCGCACTGGTCGGAGGCGGCGCGGTCCACGTGGCCGAGCCTCCCGCCGCGACCACCACTTACAAGTCGGAACAGGTGGTGAAGGGCCCGCAGCCGGTCAAATACATCAAGGAAGAGCCGCGCCGCGTGCCCAAGACGGTCCTGCGGGAACGCCGGATCGTGACCGAAGAGGAATGCTGCGAAGAGATCGCGATGGTTCCGGTCCCGCTGCCTCTGCCGCAGCAGCCGGTCATGGCCGGCGGCGGCGGGCAGCCGATCATCATCGGCGGCTCCGGCGGATGGGGCGGCGGTTTCGGCGGCGGCTTCTTCGGTGGCTTTTTCGGCGGCGGTTCCAGCGGGGGGAGCGTGGTGGTGAGCACCACCACTTCGGGCAGCTCGAGCGGTTCGAGCTCGTCGGGAGGCGACATCGACATCGACATAGATATCGACAATTCCTCGACCGGCTCCAGCACCTCGACTTCGAGCGGCGGCAGCTCCACCTCGACCAGCACCGGCGGCAGCTCGACTTCGACTTCCACCAGTTCGGGCGAGATTTCCACGACCACCACCTCGAGCTCGTCGGGCAATGTCTCGACCAGCACTTCGACCTCGGGCAACATCACCTCGAGCACTTCGACCTCGAGCTCGACCTCGAGTTCCACCAGCTCTTCGACCAGTTCGTCCACTTCGAGCTCGACCAGCTCGAGCAACAGCAGCTCAAACGGCGGCTGCTACAAATGCCCGCCGCCTTCGAGCACGGGCAGCACCAGCACCACCAGCGGCACCCAGGTCCCGGCGCCGCCGATGATGCTGCTGTTCGGCGCGGGCGCCGCGGCGATGTTCTACCGCCGCCGGCGCAAGCCCGCGCAGCCGGCCTGACCGCTCCGGTCCAAATCTTTGATACGAATAAGAAGGGCGGCTCTGCGGGGCCGCCCTTTCCGTTCCGGCGCTAGAGCGCTGCCTGCGCCGGGGCGGCCGGGCCCGTCCAGCCGATCCGCGGATCGGCGATGCTCATCATGTCGGCCAGCTCCCACACATTGGTGTAGCCATATCCGTGCAAATTGATGAAGGTCGGGATGTTGAGCGCCAGTGGGGCCTTCTTGGTCGATACCGGGGCGATGTTGTCGGTGAAATTGTTGTTGCAATAGATCAGGACCGGCCGGTCCCGATCCGGGCCGAGCACCGCGGCGAGCTTGTCTTCGGTGAAATCGGAAAAGGGCAAATTGACCGCGCCGGAAATATGGCCGGCCTCGAAAGCGGCCGCAGAGCGCGTGTCGAGTATGATCGCGCCGTCCTCCTTCGCCTTGGCGGCGAAGCGCTCCCATTCGATGCGGTGGGCCTCACGGATTTCGACCAGCTCGGCTGCCAGCAGCACGAAGCCTTTGTAGTCGATCAGCGGGTTGACCGGCGGCTGCACCGCGGGCTCATTGGCCGAAGCGGTTCCTGCCGCGATCAACAGCGCGAGGGCCACGACGGACGATCGTAGTGCGGGTATGGCAATTCTCCCTTCGGCAGAAAATCTGCCGGGCTGCCGATGGACTCCCGCTGAACGCGGAAGGTTAATCCGTTTCGGGAACCACGAAGCGCAAGGGAGGGCCAAGCGAGATCAGGTAAGACCCCGCTGGAAAGGCTTCGCCGTCGACGATGAAGCTGTCGCCGATATCCATCGCGGCCGCTTCCACCGTCAGGCGATGAACGCCCGCCCGGGCCATGGCCGGTGGGTGGATCCCCATGGCCAGCAGCGGCAACATCAGCATGACGCAGCGCCGCGGCTTGTCGACGATGCCGAAATGGATGCCCCGCTTCGGATTGCGACCGAAGGGCCGCGCGCCGAAGGAGAAACGGCGATAGGTCGTGGCCACGGCAAGGAAACGTTCTTCCGCAGCCTCGGGATCGCTGTGGGGGAAGGATGCTCCGTTCTCGTCTCTGGCGAACAACAAGCGGGTGCACCGGCGCCAGCGATTGTTCGCGCGGCCCAGGATGATCTGCAGGATGCTCCACACGAGAATTACCGCCACGGCGAGGCCGCCAAACAAGGATAGCCGGTGCACAGCCTGTCCCTCCTGCGTGCCGCGCTTGAACGCGCCCGCGCCGAGAAAGAAGCCCTGAATGCATTCGGGCGGCGAGTTGCGCAGTGCCGATTTCCCTTTTTGCGCTTCTTCAGCTCCGGTCAACCTCATTGGCCGGCGTTGCGTGCAACTGCCTGCACGGGCCGCGATGATTGCATCGCGCAGCAACCAGCGCTTGGGGAGTCCGAGATCCACCGCCAGCGCATTGGTCTTGCCGCTGGGAAGGATGATGATGGCCGGCCATTCATCGCCGAATATCTCGTGCCCCCAGGTCAGGAGGTCGCGCACGGTGCCGTCGCCGCCCTCGACAGCCAGATAGTCGATCCGCCTGGCCTCAAATTCGGCCAGCGCGCTACGCAATTCGTCATGCGTGGCAGGTGCGCGCACCAACAGCGCCGACTGCTCCGGAGATTCTACTGCGCGGTTATCGCTGCGATGGCTGAGTGGATTGCGGATCAGGCCGACAAGCGGTCTGGATCTATCCATCTCCGCTCCCGGACAATTCCCTCATTTCCTCTCCCTTGTCGATTGCGCAATCGCCGCGGCGCTCAGGCTGCCAGCTTCCTGAGCACGTAATGGAGGATCCCGCCATTGCGGTAATACTCCATCTCGTTGGCCGTATCGATGCGGCACTTCGCGGTGAAAGTGAAGCTTTCGCCATCGGATCGCGTCACCTCGACTTCGACATCCTGGCCGGGTTGCAGGTCGGCCAACCCGCGGATGGTGAAGCTGTCCTCGCCATTCAGCCCCAGATTGTCGCGCGTGTCGCCATCCTTGAACTGCAGCGGCAGCACGCCCATCCCGACGAGGTTGGAGCGGTGAATACGCTCGAAACTCTCGACGATCACTGCCCGCACGCCCAGCAGGATCGTGCCCTTGGCCGCCCAGTCGCGCGAGGAGCCGGTGCCGTATTCCTTGCCGGCGACGACCACCAGAGGCGTACCGTCTTCCTTGTGCTTCATCGCCGCGTCGTAGATGGCCATCTGCTGGCCCTTATAGGCGGTGATGCCGCCTTCGACGCCGGGCACCATTTCGTTGCGGATGCGGATGTTGGCGAAGGTTCCCCGCATCATCACTTCGTGATTGCCGCGGCGCGAGCCGTAGGAATTGAAGTCCGGCTTCGCGACCTGATGCTCGAGCAGGTAACGGCCCGCGGGGCTGTCTTCCTTGATCGAGCCGGCCGGGCTGATGTGGTCGGTGGTCACCGAATCGCCCAGGATCGCAAGCGGCTTCGCAGCAACGATGTCCGTCACCGGCGCCGGGGTCATGCTCATCCCCTCGAAATAGGGCGGGTTGGCGACATAGGTCGATCCTGCGCGCCACTGATAGGTGTCGGAGCCGACCACATTGATCGCCTGCCAGTGTTCGTCGCCCTTATAGACATCGGCATAGCGGGCCTCGAACATTGCCCGGTCGATGCTCGACGCGCGCACCTGGGCAATTTCGTCATTGCTCGGCCAGATGTCCCTGAGGAACACGTCGTTCCCGTCCTGATCCTGCCCGATGGGCGTGGAGGTCATGTCGGTGGTGACCGTGCCCTTCAGCGCATAGGCGACCACCAGCGGCGGGGAGGCGAGGAAGTTGGCCCGCACGTCGGGGCTGACGCGGCCTTCGAAATTGCGATTGCCGGAAAGCACGCTGGCGGCAACGATATCGTTGCCGTTGATGGCCGCGCTGATCGGCGGTGCGAGCGGCCCGGAATTGCCGATGCAGGTCGTGCAGCCATAACCCACGAGGTCGAAGCCGATCGCGTCCAGGTGATCCTGCAGTCCGGCTTTTTGGAGATAGTCCGTGACCACCTGCGATCCCGGCGCAAGGCTGGTCTTGACCCAGGGCTTGGGTTTGAGCCCGCGTTCGTTGGCCTTTTTGGCGACGAGTCCGGCGGCGACCATGACATCGGGGTTGGAGGTGTTGGTGCAGCTGGTGATGGCGGCAATCACCACGTCGCCATCGCCGATATCGTGCTGCGCGCCGTCCACCGGCACCCTTGCCGCAGCGGGCTTGCCGTAAAGCTTCTGGAGGTCGGAGTTGAACAATTCATCGACCTGCGGAAGGGCAACCTTGTCCTGCGGCCGCTTGGGACCGGCCAGCGACGGCACCACGCTTGCGATGTCGAGTTCAAGCGTGTCGGTGAAGATCGGCTCATTGTCGGGCAGGAACCACATGCCCTGCTCGCGGCTGTAGGCTTCGACGAGTGCGATCGTTTCTTCGCTTCGCCCGGTGAGCCGCATGTAATCGAGCGTCTTGCCGTCGATCCCGAAGAATCCGCAGGTCGCGCCATATTCGGGCGCCATATTGGCGATGGTCGCGCGGTCGGCGAGGCTGAGCGTCGAAACGCCGCTGCCGAAGAATTCGACGAACCGGCCGACTACGCCGCGCTCGCGCAGCATCTGGGTGCAGGTCAGCACGAGGTCGGTTGCGGTCACCCCCTCGGCAAGCTGGCCCGTAAGGCGGAAGCCGACGACTTCGGGGATCAGCATGGAGATGGGCTGGCCGAGCATTGCGGCCTCTGCCTCGATGCCCCCGACGCCCCAGCCGAGCACGCCCAGCCCGTTGATCATGGTGGTGTGGCTGTCGGTCCCCACGCATGTGTCCGGATAGGCGACAAGTGCGCCGTCCTGATCTTGGCTCGACCATACGCCGCGGGCGATGTGCTCCAGGTTGACCTGGTGGCAGATGCCCGTTCCCGGCGGTACGGCGGAAAAATTGCGGAAGCTTTTCGAGCCCCATTTGAGGAAGTCGTAGCGTTCGGCATTGCGCTGGTATTCCAGCTCGACATTGTGCTGGAACGCCTTGGGGTGGCCGAACTCGTCGACCATCACCGAGTGGTCGATCACGAGGTTGACGGGCACCTGCGGATTGATCTTGGCAGTATCGCCGCCGAGCTTCGCAATGGCATCGCGCATCGCGGCGAGATCGACCACGCAGGGCACACCCGTGAAATCCTGCAGCAGAACGCGCGCGGGACGGTACTGGATCTCGCTGCCGGTCGCGGGATTCTTCTGCCAGTCTGCGATCGCCTGGATATCGCCGGTCGAGACCGTGAAGCCTCCGTCCTCGAACCGCAGCATGTTCTCCAGCAAGACCTTCATCGAGAATGGCAGCCGGGCAACATCGCCGATTTTCTGCGCCGCCTTGCCAAGCGAATAATAGGCATATTCCTGCCCGCCGACATTGAGAGTGGAGCGGGTGTCGAACGAATTCTGGCCGACCTGAGTCATCGTTTCGCAAAAGTCCTGTTGCTGTGGCGCCGTTTCTGGCCGATGCGCCTGGAGGCGTTCGGTTGCAGCGCCGCAACTGCGCGTTTGCCCGCGCGAGGTCAAGGTTTCACTCGGGGCAAAGGGAGCCGGCGCGGAAGGAAGAGTCGGAAGGGAAGCGACGAATGTCCATGCGCTACCGGGAAGACAGCAGGCCGCCGATGCGCGTCACGATCATGGCGCTGGCGCTCGTGGGCGCCGCGGCAGCGGGCGCGGCTTTGGGGTTCGTCTGGCCGGACGACGAGAATGAGGATGCAGCTGAAGTTCAGGAACCCGAAAGCGCCGCGGTTTCAGGAGAATCCGGCAGCGATTGAAGGTATTTCTCCGGCCATAGCTTTGAGCCCCCCGGTCGGAAACGATGGATGGCAGGTCTCATGAAGTTGAAGCATTTCGGGATTCTCGGTTCGGCAGCGATCATGGCGCTGGCTTCGGCCGCGTGGGCGCAGCGTGCCGATGGCGAGGCCGCCTCCGCAGGTTCGCCGGATGTCCCCGCCGTCGAAGCGGACGAGAATGGGATAAATAGCGCGTTCGACGCGGTCTTCCAGCAAGAAGAGCTGCAACCATCGCACTGGCCGCTCGCCCAGGCCGCGGAATTGCTGCAGGTTATCGAGGGAATCGGTGCCGAGGGGCTGGACCCGCGCGACTATCAGCCGGAGGCACTCAGCGCGGCCATTGCGGCTGGCCCGGGGCCTGAACTTGATGAAATCGCCGGGACCAGCTTTTCCTGGCTGGTCGAGGATCTGCGCGATGGCCGCGCTCCTATGGCGGCCCGCAAGCAATGGTTCGTCGTTGACCCCGATGCGGATCGCCTGCCTACCCGCTGGGTGATGGAGACCGCGCTTGCGACGGGGGATGTGGCAGGCACGCTGGCTTCGCTCCATCCAAAGGTCGGGGATTACGAAGCGCTGAAAACGGCGCTCTCGGAAACGGACGCAGCGGACCAGAAGCGTATCGCCGCCATCCGGGCGAATATGGACCGGTGGCGGTGGTTGCCCCGCGATCTGGGCAGCCAGTACCTCCTCACCAACGTGCCGGAGTACCAGCTGCGGCTGACTGTGAACGAGAAGATCATCCGCACCTATCGCACGATCGTGGGCAAGCCTGGGCGCACTGCCACGCCGCAGCTGGCCGAAACGGTCGAAGGAGTGATCTTCAACCCGACCTGGACTGTGCCGCAGAGCATCGTGAAAGGCGAAGGCCTGGGGCAGCGAGTGCTCAGCAATCCGGGCTGGGCCAAGGCCCGTGGCTACACCGCTACCAAGGGGTCAGATGGCTGGGTCACCGTGGTGCAGCAACCCGGCCCATCCAATTCGCTGGGGCTGGTGAAGCTCGACATGCCCAACCCGCACGCGATCTTCCTGCATGACACGCCGAACAAGAACCTCTTCGACACTGCCAATCGCGCTTACAGCCACGGCTGCATTCGCACCGAACGCGCGCTGGAACTGGCGATGACGATCGCGATCCTGGGCGAGGGCGCGACGAAGGACGAGGCGGTGGAGATTTCGACCTCGCGTAAATACACGAGAGTGCCGGTGAAAAAGTCGATGCCGGTCTACATCACCTATTTCACCATGGGCCGCGATATCGACGGGAATCTGCGCGAATTTCCGGATATTTACGGCCGCGATGCGCCGGTCCTGGCGAGTTTCGAACAGCCCCGCGTGGCGGAACGGCGCCGGGTGACCAGTGAAAAGGTTGAGGCGATCGAAGCGCCGGGCGCCTGATCAGACCGCTATGCCCAGCCGGTCGGCAAAGAGCAGCCGGCCTCCCGAAAGGTGCCATAGTGCATTCTTGAAGTCGCGGGGATCCATCGCAAAGCAGCCATTGGAGCGGCCGAGCTTGCCCCAGCGCTGAACATGTTCGGGAGTGGCATAGCGAGCCTCGTGCATCACGATGGCTCGCTGTTCCGCGAGATAGTTGTCGGGATCCAGCCCGCCGAGCCGGATTGAAGTTCCGTACTGCCCGTCATACCACTCGCGGACGACATAGGCGCCGCGGCTCGTGGCGTTGGAGCCTTCGACATTGGAGAAGTGCTTCAGCCAGCCATCATGCTCCGCATCCGATCCCGAGCCGTGCGACACGAGGAAGCTTCGGAATGTCCCTTTTTCCATGTTTACGAAATGGAAGCGGGGCGTCGCGGAATGAACTCCGAAATCCGCGATTGCTGCCAGATTCCGTTGCCACAGGTTATCCCCCGCGCGTGCAATTTCGCGGCGAGCGATATCGACAATGGCTGACTGTCCTGGTGTCAGGCTGCGGGCCTGCGCGGCGACTTTTGCCGGAAGGGCCAGGGCCGCGCCCCCTGCGAAAATCCCCGTCAGAAGCGATCGACGGTCCATAGCGCCTGATTGTTCGCTCATTACAATATTATTATGCCGGCCTCGCAGGTCCTGACAACACCTGTAACAGGTCTGCCTGGCTCTCTCAGTTGCGTAGCACCATACGGTCATCCTGGATCGCCAGGTCCGGCACTTGTTTGAGGAAGCTCTGTCCCAGCAGCGAAACCGGCAGGCCTTCGGGGATTATTGCCGCATCGATATTCCGGGCCTCGAAGTCCCCGATCCGCACCTCGTTCAGCGTCACCCGTACGCCGTGCACTGTCCCGCCGGCCCCGCGGGCCACCGGCGCGACCTCGTCGACATTCCAGTCGATACCGATAGCTTCGGCATCGCTGCCGGTGAGCGCGATGGTGCTGGCACCAGTGTCGATGAGGAACTGCACCGGGGTTCCCTCGACCATGGCTTCGGTATAGAAATGCCCGTCATCGCGGCGGTCGAGGATGATCTCCTGTCCGCCCCATTCGGGCGCCGCGCTCGCTTCTGCGCCGTCGTCGGGATCAGCTGCCAAATCGGCGTCGGAGCCGCCCCCATTGCCGGCAATCAGGGCGACGGCCACGAACGGGGCCAGCACCACTGCGGCGAATTTGAGCGCGAAATTGACCGTCATCGGCGGGAAGCTATGCCGCCGTGCTTAATTCGCGGTAAAACCCGCTTCGCCGCCTACTCCGCCGCCTCGGCAGACACTTCGGACGGCTTTCCCGCGTCGCTCATGCCGTCCTCGATCTCGCGCGCCTTGGCCTCGACCAGGTTAACGATGTGATCGAGCATGTCGGCATCGCTCACATGGTGGTCGGTAACGCCCGAGAGATAGACCATGTGCTTGCCTGCGCCGCCGCCGGTAATGCCGATATCGGTCTCGCGCGCCTCGCCCGGCCCGTTGACCACGCAGCCCAGCACCGAAAGCGAAAGCGGGGTCTTGATGTGCTGCAGCCGCTCTTCCAGCGCCTGCACCGTGCGGATCACGTCGAAGCCCTGCCGCGCGCAGCTCGGGCAGGAGACCACCCGCACGCCGCGGGTCCGGAGGCCCAGTGCCTTAAGGATCTCGAAGCCGACGCGCACTTCCTCTTCGGGTTCGGCCGAGAGCGAGACGCGGATCGTGTCGCCGATGCCGGCCCACAGCAAATTGCCCATGCCGACCGCGCTCTTGACGGTGCCGCCGATCAAGCCGCCGGCCTCGGTGATGCCCAGGTGAAGCGGACAATCGACCGCATCGGCAAGCTGCATGTATGCGGCCACGGCCAGGAACACGTCGCTGGCCTTCACGGCCACCTTGAATTCGTGGAAATCGTGATCCTGCAGCAGCTTGATGTGATCGAGCGCGCTTTCGACCAGCGCCTCGGGGCAGGGCTCGCCGTATTTCTCAAGCAGGTCCTTCTCGAGGCTCCCGGCATTGACCCCGATCCGGATCGCGCAGCCATTGGCCTTGGCGGCCCGCACGACCTCCGCAACGCGCTCGTCGCTGCCGATATTGCCCGGGTTGATGCGCAGGCAGGCGGCGCCCGCGTCTGCGGCTTCGAGCGCGCGCTTGTAGTGGAAATGGATGTCGGCGACGATCGGGATGCTCGCGGCGCGCACGATCTGCGGCATGGCCGCGGTGCTCTCCACGTCGGGGCAGGATACGCGGATGATGTCCGCGCCGGCATCTTCGCAGCGGCGGATCTGGTCGATCGTTGCCGCCGCATCCGAGGTGGGCGTGTTGGTCATAGTCTGCACGGTGATCGGTGCATCGCCGCCCACCGGGACATTGCCGACCATGATCTGCCGGGAGCTTCGCCGATGTATGGTCCGCCAGGGACGAATTTCGTTCATTGGCCGTACTCGTATCCTGCCGGAAGCCGGACCGGTTGATGAAATACATCCAGCCCGGTGCCAGCTGGGCGCGCGCATTTCGAAAATCCGGCCAAAGGCATTGGCGGGGAAGAATCCTGTGTTTCGATCATCGGCCCGCCCCCTAGCAGCTTTGCCTTATGTAGGAAATCGCTGGCGGATGCCCAGCCCCTGAGAAGGCGGGCGGATGGTAACCCGATGATAAGGGTGCATGGCTAACCATGATCGCGAGGTCGCCGGGACGTTGGCGCGCCGATACACAGACAGGCGGAGCGGTCGATGCCACGCGGTGAACGACGGGAATTACGCCACGGCGTGCTGGTCCACGCGGATTTGCGCGGCGATACCGGCGTGGTGCAGGGCGGGACAATCGACGAGCTTTCGGCTAGCGGGTGCCGCATTTCGCCGGGCCGCGACGATATCGCGGTGGGCTCGTGGCTGACCGTAACCGTCGGCACCGCCCGCACCATCAGCGGCTGCGTGAAATGGTGCACCGGGGAGGCATACGGCCTGGAATTCGATCGGCCGCTTCACAAGGCTGAACTCGATCACCTGCGCTACTTCCTCAACGAACACCCGGTGTGGACCGAGACCTGAAAACAGGTCGGGAGAGGGCAAAAGCCAGCAAATGACAGGAATTGTTGGACATCGCAGTGCAGACAGGGCCCAGCCGGGCGGCCTGATCCAGCGCGCCCATCCCCGGCTGCGCGTCCGGGTGCCGGCGCGCCTGATCAGCTTCGACGGGTTCCTGCCCGTGACCATCCTCAACCTGTCGCATAGCGGCGCCCGCATCCGCACCTTCCGCCCGGTCACCTTCCGCGAAGCCGAGCTCCAGTGGCTGGATTACGAGGCCTTCGGGCAGATCGTCTGGCAGGCAAGCGATGTGTTCGGCTTCGC
>CAYRCH010000001.1:12176-24665 GCA_964422665.1 uncultured Sphingomonadaceae bacterium
TCGGCGCCGCTGCCCCGCGCCTTGTCCATCACCCATTCCATCAGCGCTGCGCCGAGGCCGCGCCCCGTCTGGGTTTCAGCGCAATATAGCTGGCTGAGGAACAGCGGCCGCTCCGGGCGCGGTTCGCCGCGTTCCTCGAACCCGATATCCATGGCGACCAGTGCGTAGGCAAGGATTTCCCCGCGCTCCTCCGCCAGCATCACCCGCACATCGGGATCGGCGATCTGGGCGCGATATTTTTCCTCGCTGCGATGCTCGGCGAAGAAGGATGCCAGGTCTTCCGGCCGGTAGAGATGGCCGAAGGCGGCGCTGAAGGCATCGCGCGCGAAGGTCGCAAGCGCGGCGGCATCCGAAGGTGAGGCGGGGCGCAGCTTCATGCCGCGCCCCTAGCCCGGGCATTACCGGGACGGAAGCGGGATCAGAACCCGCTGCCGCCGCTTCCCTTGCGGTCGATCTGCTCCAGCTTGCGCGCCGCCCAGTCGCGCCCGCCAAGCCCGAAGGCGAGCGCACCGGCGACCGCCCCGCCGACCACCAGTGCGGCAAAGGCATAGCGGACGATCTCGTCGCCCACGCCCATGAACTCGAGGCCCATGAAGGTGAACAGCACGACCGCCGCCCATTTGACGACGCTGGCCGCCATGGTCGTCTCCCCGCTGCCCGATATCAGCCGCGAGAGCATGTTCGAGATCAGGAAGCCGACCAGGATCACTACAGAGCCGAAAATCACCCGTCCGCCGAGTTCCAGCACCTGGTCGAGAATCCGGGTCAGTTCGGGAAAGCCCAGCAGCCGCGTCGCCGCGATGGCGAAGAACAGGATGATCGCGATCTGGGAAACGCGCGCGATCACATTCGACGCGGTCGTACCGGAAGGCAGCAGTTCGGTGGCTGCCACTGCCCGGTCGAAGCCCAGCCCGGGAAGCACCTCGTTGAGGATCTGCGCCACGAACCGGCTGATGAGATAGCCGATCGCCAGCAGCAGCACGGCGCCGATGATCCGCGGGATGGCGTCGAGAATCAGCCGCAGCATGTCGCTGGCCGGCTGGGAGACGCTTTCGAGCTGGAGCGCGTCGAGCGCGAGGATCGAGAAGAATATCACGATTACCGCATAGACGATCGTGCCGATGGTCTTGCTGATGGCAGTGTTGCCCGTGGCGGTATCCACCCCGCCGCGATTGGCCCATTTGTCGAGATTGACCGTGTTGAAGAAGGTGACGGTCAGGTCGCGGACGATCTTGGCCACCAGCAGGCCGATGAAGAACAGCAGCCCTGCGCCGATCAGGTTGGGAATGAAATCCATCACATTGTTGAGCAGCGTGTCGATCGGCCCGGCCACATTGCCGAGGCCCAGCACCGTCAGGATGATCAGCAGGCCGAACAGCCAGATCAGCAGGCTGACGATCTTGCCGAGCTGTACGCCGATGCTTTCGCCGCCGGCCGTGGTGCGGCGGAACAGCGAGACATTGTCGACCAGCTTGGCAAAGCCCCATTTTGCGGCCTTGGCCGCCGCCCAGGTCACGATCAGGATAACGGCCGCCAGGGCGACCTTCTCCGCGACCTCGAGCGCAAGCTGCTGATCGAAGCGGTAATTGCCGATACGCATGGGTCTCTCCTCCCCGTTTACGACTGGACGCGATGCTATCATGTCGCTGGAATCGCGTGAAATCTGGCTGGGGATAAATCACGGCGGTTGCCGCACGCGGCTGGTGCGGCTTACAAGCCGGGAGGATGACGAAGCTCCACCCAAGCGAGCAGCTGCCGGCCGTTCCGCGCGATGAGCGCGTCCGTTCGGTATTGGTGGTGGGCGGCGGCTCGGCGGGCTGGATGGCGGCCACCGCGCTGGCGACGGCACTGTCGCGCGACATCGAGCTGCGGCTGGTGGAAAGCGACGCCATCGGCGCCGTCGGCGTGGGCGAGGCCACCATCCCCCCGATCCGCCAGTTCAACGCCTTCCTGGGGCTCGACGAGCGGCAGTTCATCCTCGACACGCACGGGACTTTCAAGCTGGGCGTGCGGTTCCGCGGCTGGTCGCGGCCGGGCGACGACTATCTCCACCAGTTCGGCCCGGTCGGGCGCGAGATCGATACGCTGGTGAAGCTGCATCACTGGTGGCTGGCGGGAAGGCTGGCGGGCGGGGAGGATTATCCCGAGTTCCAGGATCTCTATGTCGCGCGCTGGCTGGCGGAGGGAGACCGGTTCGGTCCGCCCGAGCGCGATCCGCAGCGCCCGCTCGGCCGCTTCACCTATGCCTATCAGTTCGACGCGCATCTCTATGGCGCGCATCTGCGCAAGATCGCGGAAGAACGCGGCGCGCAGCGCCTCGAAGGGCGTATCACCGGCGTCGAGCGCGATGGCGAGAGCGGGCATGTGCGCGCGGTGGTACTGGAAGACGGCCGGCGGCTGGAGGCCGACCTGTTCATCGACTGCTCGGGCTTTCGCAGCCTGCTGCTCGGCACCGAGCTGGGCGAGCCGTTCGACGACTGGAGCCACTGGATCCCCAGCGACCGCGCGCTGGCGGTGCCGAGCGAGCGCAATCCGGATGCCGGGGTCACGCCCTATACGCTGAGCAGCGCGCATCAAGTGGGCTGGCAGTGGCGCATCCCGCTGCAGCACCGCACCGGCAATGGCCATGTCTATGCCAGCGCCTTTTCCAGCGACGAGGAGGCCGAGGCGCGGCTGATGGGCAATCTCGACGCGGCTGCGCTTGGTGAGCCGCGGCTGATCCGGTTTCGCACCGGTCGCCGCCGTCGCCACTGGGTCGGCAATGTGGTGGCGATCGGCCTTTCCTCGGGCTTTCTCGAACCAATCGAATCGACCAGCATCCATTTCGTGCAGGCCGCGCTCGAACATCTGCTCGACCTGTTCCCGACGCGCGCGATGGAGCCGGTGCTGCGCGACCGCTTCAACGAGATTTCCCGCATCGAGTGGGCGCGGGTGCGCGATTTCATAATCGCCCATTACCATTTGACCGAGCGGGACGATTCCGAGTTCTGGCGCTACACGCGCAATATGAGCATTCCGGACACCCTGGCCGAAGTGCTCGAGCTGTGGCGCGCGCGGGGAATCCTGGCGATCGATGGCGGGCACCTGTTCCAGACCGGGAGCTGGAGTTCCGTCCTGCTCGGCCAGCGCTGCATGCCGCGCGGCGTCCATGCGCTGGCCGACCGGACCAGCCCTGAACATGCGGCGCAGCTCGTCCGCCAGATCGCGGGGGAAGTGCGGCAGGCGGCGCAGCTGGTGCCGGCCCACAGCGAATTCCTGGCCCGGAATTTCGCCGCCCCGGCCTAATCCAGCGTGCGCTCCATGCACATGCTGAAATCGTCGGAGACATAGTCGCCGAAGGGCGGGCATTCGGCAAAGCCGTGCTTGAGATAAAGCCGCTGCGCGGGAACGAAGGGTTCCGGGCGGCCGGTTTCCAGCCCGAGCCAGCGATAGCCGCGCGTTCGGGCCGCATCCATCATGTGGAGCAGGATCGCTTCGCCGGCGCCGCGGCCGCGATAGGCCGGATGGGCGCGCATGGATTTTATCTCGCCGCGGGCGGGATCGAGCTCGCGCATGGCGCCGACCGCCGCGAGATGGTCGCCTTCCCAGGCCGACCAGAAGGTGACGTCGTTCTGCCGCAGTCGCTCGATCGGCATGGCATGCACGCTTTCGGGCGGCGACCACTGGAACATTTCGTCGAGATGGAAGCGCAGCAGATCGGCCACCGCCGCGCCGGAAAGATCGTCCTCGGCGATGCGATAGGCGGGGCGGTCGCTGGGCATGAGCGCCTCAGCCGCGTTCGCGGGCCTGCGCATAGCAGCCGAGCAGGCGCAGCTGCTTGCAGTGGAATGCCAGCTCTTCCAGCGCGCGGTCGACCGGCGGCTGGCCCGGCCGGCCGATAATGTCCGCATAGAAGGTGGTGGCGGCGAAGCTCGCGCCCTTCTGGTAGCTTTCGAGCTTGGTCATGTTGACGCCGTTGGTCGCGAAGCCGCCCATCGCCTTGTAGAGCGCGGCAGGCACGTTCTTCACTTCGAACACGAAAGTGGTGATCGCCGGCTGGTCGCCGAGCGATTCCGGATCGAGCCCTTTCCGGGCCAGCACCACGAAGCGGGTGGTGTTGTCTTCCGCATCTTCCACGCGCCGGTCGATGATCTGCAGGCCGTAGAGATCCGCCGCCAGCGCGGGGGCGATCGCGGCGATCGAGGGATCGGCCCGTTCCGCGACATAGGCCGCGGCCCCGGCGGTATCGGCATGGCTCAGCGGCACCATTCCGCGGCTGCGCAGATATTCGCGCGACTGGCTGAGCGCGTGGGGGTGGCTGTAGGCGGCCTCGAACGGACCGGGGCCGGTCGCCATCAGCGCATGATGGATCGGCATGAAATATTCGCCGACGATCGACAGTCCGCTTTCGGGCAGCAGGAAGTGGATGTCCGCCACGCGCCCGGCCTGCGAATTCTCGATCGGGATCATGGCGCATCCGGCGCGGCCGTCCTTCACCGCTTCCAGCGCGTCGTCGAAGCTGAAACAGGGAAGCGGAAGGCAATCGGGCGCATATTCCATCGCCGCGCGGTGCGAATTGCTGCCCGGCGCGCCCTGGAACGAGATCGCGCGCGCGGGATCTTCTGCCGCTGCGGCGGCCATTTTCTCGGTCAGGGCGAGGGCGGAGGCGGGAAAGCTGTGCATATCGGCCAGTGCGCCTAGGCGGCATTATCACCGCCTGCAAGACGGATGAGGCGCTTGCCGCTTGCACCAAGCCGACACCGACACTAGAGCGGCGCGCAAACTTCCCGAACCGCGGACCGAGAATCGATGAGCGACCGTACCAATACCATTTTCGGCTGGATCCTGTTTTCCGGCATTGTCGTGATGTTCCTGCGCTTCCTTTCCGGTCTGGTATTCCATGCCGACAGTCCGGAGCGGCCGGAGACCATGGGCTTTCCCATTGCCGGGGTCGAGGAAGAGGGCGCCGGCGGCGGCGGGCCGTCGCTGGCCGAGCTGCTCGCCAGCGCGGATATCGCCAAGGGCGAGCAGTCTTTCGCCAAGTGCATCTCGTGCCATACGATCAACCAGGGCGGCGCCAGCGGCATCGGGCCCAATCTCTTCGGCGTGGTCGGCCTGCCGATCGCTACGCATGAACCCGGCTTTGCCTATTCGGATGCGCTTGCGGGCCATGGCGGCAACTGGACCTTCGAGAATCTCGACGAATGGCTGCTGAGCCCGCGAGGGTTCGCCAACGGCACCAAGATGAGCTTCGCCGGGCTCTCCAACCCGGAAGAGCGGGCCAATGTCATCGCCTATATGAATTCGATGGGATCGAACCTGCCGCTGCCCGAAGTGCAGGTGGCAGAGCCCGAAGCAGCCGAAGGCGGCGAAGCCGTGGCCGAAGCGGTCGCGGATCCCGCTGCCGCGGCGGGCGCCGTCAGTGCGGCGGAGCCGGTGGCCGAAAACCCCGGGACCTAATCCTCCGGAGCTTCGGCGGCGCGGCCCTTGAAGCCCGTCGCCACCACATACCATTCGGACGAGTCCTTGCGGCTGGCGGGCGGCTTGGCGTGCCTGACCTGCGCGAAATGACGCTTGAGCAGCGCCAGCAGTTCGCTGTCGGTCCCGCCTGCGAGCACCTTGGCGAGGAAGGCCCCGCCCGGCTCCAGCGTACGGATGGCGAAATCGGCCGCCGTTTCCACCAGCCCCATGGTGCGCAGATGGTCGGTCTGCTTGTGCCCCACCGTATTGGCCGCCATGTCCGACAGCACCAGATCAGGTGCGCCGCCGAGCGCGTCGAGGATCTGCCGGGGTGCATCGTCGTGCATGAAATCCATCTGCAGGATCGTCACGCGCTCGATCGGTTCGGTCGGCAGGAGATCGATGCCGACAACGGATGCGCCGGGCCGCTTCTTGCGCACGACCTGGCTCCAGCCGCCGGGCGCGATGCCGAGGTCCACCACGCGATTGGCGCTCCTTAGCAGGCCGAACTTCTCGTCGAGTTCGATCAGCTTGAATGCCGCCCGGCTGCGCCAGCCTTCGGCCTGCGCGCGCTTGACATAGGGATCGTTCAGCTGCCGCTCCAGCCAGCGGGTCGAGCTCTGCTTGCGCCCGCGCACCTTGTTGAGGCGGCGCTTGGTGTCGCCGCTGCCGCGGCTCATGTGCGGGATCCGGAACGCAGCGATGCCTGGGCCTGCGCCGCTTCGCGGTCGGTGCTGATCAGGCTGCGCAATATGCCCTCGCGAATGCCGCGATCGGCCACGCCCAGCCGGGGTGCGGGCCAGATGTCGAGGATCGATTCGAGTATGGCGCAGCCTGCCACGACGAGATCCGCGCGGTCGCGCCCGATGCAGGGCAGGGCGCGGCGCTCGTCGGGCGTCATGCACGACAGCCGGGTCGATATTTCGCGCATCGCACTCGAAGGCACGATCAGCCCGTCTATCTGCCGGCGATCATATTGCGGCAGTTCGAGATGGACCGAGGCGAGCGTGGTCACGGTCCCGCTTGTGCCCAGCAGGCGCAGGTTCGGCGAACGGATTCCGCCGATGCGCCGGTTGAAGCGGGAGAAACTCTCGCTCATGAGCCGGCGCATTTCGGCATAGCGCGCCGACCGCGCCTCGGCGCTGGAGTGCTCGTCGAAGCCGACCGTCTCGGTCAGCGATACCACACCCCAGGGGACGCTTTCCCAGTCGAGGATTCGCGGCACCGGGCCGCCCTGTTCGATCAGGATCAGCTCGGTGGATCCTCCGCCGATATCGAAGATGAGCGCCGGGCCGATCCCGTCCTCCAGCAGGATATGGCAGCCGAGCACGGCCAGCCGGGCCTCTTCCTCGGCCGAGATGACGTCGAGCACGATCCCGGTCTCGCGGCGCACCCGCTCGATGAATTCGTCGCCATTGTCTGCCCGCCGGCAGGCCTCGGTCGCGACCGAGCGGGCCAGGTGCACGCGCCGGCGCCGCAGCTTTTCGGCGCAGATCGCCAGCGCGCCAACCGCCCTGTCCATCGCTTCGGCACTCAGCAGCCCGCTTTCGGTCACCCCTTCGCCGAGGCGGACGACGCGGCTGAAAGCGTCGATCACCACGAAATTGTCATCGGTGGGACGGGCGATCAGCAGCCGGCAATTGTTCGTGCCGAGGTCGATCGCGGCATAGGCCTGGCGCAGATTTTCGTGCGGAGGGCGCCGCCACGCAGTGTGCGAAGGCGGCCGGGCCTTGTTTTTCGTCGTCCCAGCGGACGACACGGAGGGCGGGACGATATCCGCCATTTTCAAAACTCTCTGTTCTTCCTGCCCGATGCGTGCGCAGCGGGGACCTGAATGCAGGCTAGCGCGTGGGGGCGGGCGGGGCAAGCGTGTGCCCGCGGACAGCATTGGCGTGCAATGGGCGGCCTTGACCGGCGGCATCGCCCCCACTAAGTGCTCGGCCCGCCCGGCAAGGGCGCACTGCCCCGTCGTCTAATGGTAAGACTACGGACTCTGACTCCGTCAATCGTGGTTCGAATCCACGCGGGGCATCCAGCCATACTCTTCGTCTCTGCGTTGTTGAGCTTTGCCGCCGCCCGGCCTAGGCCCGCGCGCGACACGGGTCATGGAAAGGAACGCTTGTGAGCGAAAGTGGCGACGGCGAGCGCAAGGAGCGCGATCTCACTGCGCGCAAATTCTATCGCGCGGTTCAGGAAGCAGGGTTTGCATGCGACCTGCCGGACGATACGCCCCAGACTCGCCATCCGGCCTACCGGCTCGCTTTCCAGGACCAGGACTTCCTGCTGCGCGAGGAACTGCGCCCGATCCGCTTCCAGCTCGAACTGCTCAAGCCCGAAATGCTGCTGGAGGAGGCCCGTGTCGGCTCCACGCTGGTGATGTACGGCTCGGCGCGGATCCCGCCGCCGGAAGCAGCCGAAACAGCGCTGGAAGGCGCAAAGGACCTGCCCGAGGAAGAGCGCAAGATCGTCGAGCGGTTGGTGGCCAAGAGCAAATACTACCAGGAAGCGTACAACCTCGCCCGGCTGGTGAGCGAAAAGTCGATCATCGAGGATGGCCGGCGGCAGTTCGTGATCACCTCGGGCGGCGGCCCTTCGATTATGGAAGCGGCGAACAAGGGCGCTTCGGACGCAGGGGCGGAATCGATCGGGCTCAATATCGTGTTGCCGCACGAGCAGGCGCCTAACCCATACGTGACCCCGTACCTCTCGTTCCAGTTCCACTATTTTGCGCTGCGCAAGATGCATTTCCTCATCCGCGCGCGGGCGCTGGCGGTTTTCCCCGGCGGCTTCGGTACCTGCGACGAGATGTTCGAACTGCTCACGCTGGTCCAGACGGGCAAGATGAAGCCGATTCCGATCCTGCTGTTCGGGCGGGAGTTCTGGAACCGGGTAATCAATTTCGAAGCGCTGGTGGAAGAAGGCACGATCGGCCGGAAGGACCTCGACCTGTTTCGCTTCTGCGAAACCGCGGAAGAGGCCTGGGGCCATATTGCCGGCTTTTACAAGCTCGACCGCTAGCGCCTATCGCACCGCCTGGTGCCCCAGCGGGCCGCATTCGCTGCCGAAGCCCGGGGCGCTTTCGATGGCGCGGCGGACGAAGCGCCACGCCCCGTCCACCGCCTCCTCGAGCGGCTGGCCTTCGCCGAGCAGCGTGGCAATCGCGCTCGACAGGGTGCAGCCCGTGCCGTGGGTATGACGGGTGACTATGCGCTCTGCCCGCCACAGGCGCGGCTCGAGCCCGGGCCGAACCAGCCGGTCTTCGACCACCGGGCCTTCCGCGTCGCCGCCCTTGGCGAGATAGGTGATTCCGCGCGCCGCCATTCGCCCGTCGCCGCCCAGTGCCGCCAGTTCGGCGACATTGGGCGTCACCAGCGTGGCGATGTCCATAAGCCGCTCGAAACCCTCGATTGTCCGCGCGTCGGCCAGCACCGACCCGCTGGTCGCCACCATCACCGGGTCGAACACGACCGGGATCCCCAGTCCATCCAGCCGCTCCGCCACGACGGCGGCGATCTCCGGCGAGCCAAGCATGCCGATCTTCACGGCATCCGCGCCGATGTCGCTCACGCATGCCTCGATCTGCGCACCGACCATTTCGGGCGACAGTGTCTCCACCATCGTCACCCCGCGCGTATTCTGCGCTGTGACTGCGGTGATCGCGGTCATTGCATAGCCGCCGAGCATGGTGATGGTCTTGATGTCGGCCTGGATTCCCGCGCCGCCGGAGGAATCCGAACCGGCTATGGCAAGGATCCTGGGGGGCGCGCCCGAGGTGCGAGGGGAGCTGCTGGCGTTCATCCTACATGCGACTCAGGATCTGCTGCTTCTTCATTTCATATTCCTCGGCATCGATCAGGCCTTCATCGAGCATGGTCTTGAGCGCGCGGAGCGCATCGATCGATCCGTCCTCTCCGGGGCGCTTCTCCGTCCGACCCTTTCCCTGCGCTGAGGCCGTCTCTGCCTGGCGGGAGAAATCGATCATCACTTCCTGCGGGTTCTCGGGATCGGCCAGTCCGTGCAGCACCATTCCCGGCTGGATATGCGGCATCAGCAATTCGGGAATTGGGCGGCGGACTTTCTTCGTAGCCGGCGGATATCCCTGGGCGGTCACTTCCAGCTCCAGTTCCACCACCGGCCGGCCATTGATGCGCCAGCTGGTCGGCCTCGCCGCCAGGATCCGCGCAGTCGCGGGGATGCCGCGTTCCTTCAGCCGCAGCTCGCGCGCGCCGCGCCGGTATCGCCATAGCGTGAGCAGCGGCCACACGACCACGAGGAAGAACAGCACATAGACCTTGAGCCCGGCGAGGAACGTATCGAAAAATCCCATCGGCCGGGCGCCGCTGGGGCTCTCGCAGAAATAGGTCACGCTGGTGCCGTGCCTTCCGGGCAGCGAATAGCGGGAGGTTTGCGAAACCATTCGCTCGTCGGCGGCGCAGGTCAGCGGGCCGAGCGCTTCGCCCACGGCCGGGATCGCGAGGAAGCCCAGAAAACCTAGGCAGACGAGCATCAGGAAGCCCAGCAGCGGCAGGGCGCGCAGGGCAGTCCCGATCAGGCTGGGCACGCCGCCGCCTTCACCGCTTCGCAGATCGAATCCACCACCCGCTCGACCAGCGCTTCGTCGTCGCATTCCGCCATCACGCGGATCTTGGGTTCGGTGCCGCTCTTGCGGATCACCAGCCGGCCGCTTCCGCCCAGCTCGCCCTCGGCCGCGGCGATCGCGTCCTTGACCGAGCGGGCTTCTAGCGGGTTGCCGCCGTCATAGACGACGTTCTTCAGCAGTTGCGGCACCGGATCGAACAGATGCAGCAATTCGCTGGCCCGCTTGCCGGACTGGACCAGTGCGCCGAGCACCTGCAGCGCCGCGATGCTGCCGTCGCCGGTGGTCGCGTGGTCGAGCAGGATCATGTGACCGGATTGCTCGCCGCCGACATTGTATCCGCCGGCCTTCATCGCCTCGAGCACATAGCGGTCGCCAACCTTGGTTCGAACGAGGTCCAGCCCCTTGCCGGCCAGGAAGCGTTCCAGTCCGAGATTGCTCATCACCGTGGCGACTACGCCTCCGCCCTTGAGTCTGCCCTGCAAAGCGAGACGGGCGCCGATCAAGGCCATGATCTGGTCTCCATCGACCACTCGGCCCTTTTCGTCCACGACGATCAGCCTGTCCGCATCACCGTCGAGAGCAATGCCGATATCTGCCCGTTCCTCGACCACCCGCGCCTGCAGCGTTCCAAGCGAAGTGGAACCGACGCCGTCATTGATGTTGAGCCCGTCCGGTTCGACGCCGATTGCGACCGTGTCCGCGCCAAGCTCCCAGATCGCGCTCGGCGCCACCGTATAGGCGGCGCCGTGGGCGCAATCGACGACCACCCTGAGCCCGTCGAGCCGGACCTCGTCGGACAGGGTCTGCTTGATCGCGTGTATGTAGCGCCCGCGGGCATCCTCGATCCGGCGCGCTCGCCCGATATGTTCGCCCTGGGCCAGCTGTGGTTCCTCGCGCATTAGCCGCTCGATCGCGGCTTCCGCCTCGTCGGACAGCTTGAAACCGTCGGGGCCGAATAGCTTGATCCCGTTGTCGGCGAAGGGATTGTGGCTGGCGGAGATCATCACCCCGATATCCGCCCGCATCTCGCGGGTGAGCATGGCGATCGCCGGGGTGGGGAGCGGGCCGGTCATGATCACGTCCATCCCGACGCTGGTGAAGCCTGCCACCAGCGCGTTTTCCATCATGTAGCCCGAAAGGCGCGTATCCTTTCCGATCACGACGCGATGGCGATGATCGCCGCGCTGGAAGTACTTGCCGGCGGCCTGCCCCACTTTCATCGCTGTGGCTGCGGTCAGCAGCCCGGCATTGGCCCGCCCGCGAATCCCGTCAGTGCCGAAATATTCGCGTCCCATCCGCAGCAGCCTTCCTTTCCTGGCATTTGCCGGGGCTTAGGCCCTAATTCGGCGGCGATAAAGAGGCGGCGGAAAGGACAATTTCTCGCAGTTGCAGCAAAATCCGTGCATATCCCTCAAATTCCGGAAACCGCGCGCCGGTGAGGCGTTATGCGGGCAGCACCTTCAATTCCGATTCGCAGGAGCAAACCCAATCATGGCTTTCCAGTTGATCCCGCTTCCCTATTCCGCCGACGCGCTGGCGCCGGCCATTTCTGCCGAAACGCTCGGCTTTCACCATGGCAAGCACCACAAGGCCTATATCGACAAGACCAATGCTGCGATCGAGGGCACCGATCTCGAAGGCAAGTCGCTCGAAGAGGTCATCGCCGCCGCGCGTGGAAGCGATCAGGGCCTGTTCAACAATGCCGCCCAAAGCTGGAACCACGGCTTCTACTGGCATTCGCTGGCCCCGTCGGGTGGCGCGCCCTCAGGCGACCTGGCCAGGATGATCGACGACGCGTTCGGCTCGCTGGACGATTTCAAGACCAAGCTTGCCGATGCCGGCGCGGGTCACTTTGCGAGCGGCTGGGCGTGGCTGGCCGAAAAGGGCGGCAAGCTGTCGATCGAGGACACTCATGATGCCGACACCTTGGCCGACAGCGATTTCAACCCGCTGCTGGTGCTCGATGTGTGGGAACATGCCTATTATCTCGATCACCAGAACGCCCGCCCGGCCTATCTGAAGGCGGTGATCGACGGCCACCTGAACTGGGAATTCGCGGCGGAAAATCTCACCCGCGGTTCGGCCTGGACCTATCCCGGCTGATTGGTCGCAGGATTGCTTGCAGGCGCTCCGGCTTCGGCCGGGGCACCTGCTTCACTCATCTCCAGCAAACTGTTGGCAAATAGCGGCTCCCCGAAGATGAAACCGATCAGGTTGGGCCGGCCGAGATGCTCGACCAGTGCCGTCAGCGTGAGCAGTATCGGCACGGACAGCAGCGCCCCGGTCACGCCCCAGATCCAGGTGAAATAGGACAGGGCCAGCAGGATCATCACGGGGTTCATGGTAAAGCGCGCGCCGAGGATCGAAGGCGTGATCACATTTGATTCCACCGTGTGCAGACCCAGATAGGCGGCGGCCGGGATCAGCCCGATCAAGGGCGTTTCCGCCGT
>CAYRCH010000001.1:24765-26754 GCA_964422665.1 uncultured Sphingomonadaceae bacterium
GCGCTGAAATTCGACCGGTCGAGCAGGATGCGGCGGCGCATGCGAATGCGCGCTTCGATCATGAAGAACGCCATCAGCAGTGTCAGCAGCACTTCCAGCAGGACGCTCGGCGTGGCGAATGCCAGCTGCTCGAGCACGGACGGGCCGGCCAGCACCACTTCGCGGCCCTCACTGCCGGATATTTCCGCCAGCTGGTGGTTGAGCCTGTTGAGCCAGTCGAAGCTCCCGCGCAGGCGGCTGAAATGCTCCCCGATCCGCTCGACCATCTCGGGCACACGGTCGAACAGGGTCACAGCCGGCCGCATGATCGCATAGAGCGCGAGCAGCACGAAACCGAGCAGCACCAGCAGCGAGATCAGCGATGCGAGGATGTTCGGCAGGCCGAGCGCGGAAAGCCGGTCGGCCAACGGCGAAAGGATGATGGTGAGGATAATCGCCGCAACCAGCGGCAGGAATACCACCGCGCCGATCGAGAGCACGAATGGCAGCGCCAGGAAGAGCCCGATCGCGAGCAGCAGGACCAATGAAGAGATGAGCCGGAGTTCCTGCTCCGCGAAGGCATGTCGCCGGCGGGGTGCGTTTTCCGCTGCCTTGCCGCCGGTGCCGGAACCGGGTTCAGGCGATGTTTCGCTCATGCACGCCCCGCTCCTTCGAATCCGGAGTTTCCTTTATTTCAGTCGGCGGATTGCAGGCAAGTGCGACAATTATGTCGAAGCAATCAGCGGATCGGTTCCGTCTCGCCGTTCCCGGCTGCGACATCGTCCAGTTCCTGGAGGATGGCGCGATGGGCCGAAGGGTCGTCGATCGACCGGTCCGGGATGTTTCCGTCCTCGATCATGCTGGTGAGGGCGGACCGGGCCCGGCCCACACGGCTCTTGATTGTGCCGACGGCACAGCCGCAAATCTCGGCTGCTTCCTCGTAGGAAAAGCCGCCTGCCCCGACCAGCAGCAGCGCTTCGCGCCGCTCGGGAGGGAGAGTGAGCAATGCACGGTGAAGGTCCGAAAGGTGGATCGGCTCCTCCTGACCGGCCGGAGCCGTCAGAATGCGCTCGGCAACGCCCTCGTCATATTCCCCGCGAAAGCGGTTCCGCCGCATATCGGTGAGATAGGCATTCCTCAGGATCACGAACGTCCATGCGCGCATCGACGTGCCCGGTTCGAACCGGTCCTGGGCGGCCCAGGCTTTGAGCAATGCTTCCTGCACGAGGTCGTCGGCCATGTCCGGCCGGCCGCAAAGACCGCGGGCAAAGGCGCGCAGATGGGGAACGACCTCGGTCAACTCGCGCTTGAAGGCGCGCTTCTCCTCGGCGGTCCGCTCGGGCCGTGTCTCCTCCGGGGCGTCGCTCATGCCTTGCCGTCGTCCAGCTTGGCCAGCAATTCCTGGAACGTATCCGGCAATGGTTCGTCGACGACGGAATCGTAGAATTTCTTAAGGCCGCGGGCCCAATCCGGCTTCTCGGCCGGCTCGGCCTTTGGTGCGGCCTTCTTGCCGCCACCGGCAGTTTCGGAATCGGACATATGGCTGGAACTGACCTTTTTTCGCATTTCCCCTGGCGCCCCCTAACCAATTAGGGAGCGGGGCGAAAAGGGGATTTGTGGGGTTGCATGAAATGTGGAACGAAACCGCGAGGTTATGGTTCCTGCATAAAGGGACTGACGGGGCCAGCATTGGGGATCGTTGATGCCGGCCAACGGAATGAGGGCGGAGGAATTTTTGGCAAAGGGGACGGAGGCGGAGCAGATGGGTCGATCCCGTCGATGGCTTTTGGCGTATCCGCGCGCTGTGCCGGTCGCCATATTCCTGCTCGTGGGCGCCATCACGGCGCTCAGCGTCTTCGCGATGGAGCGATTCCAGAATGAGCGTTCTCATGCTCAGCTTCGCGCCGACATGGCCATGGTCGGCTCGTCGCTCGAACGGCGGGCCAGCACGACATCCGCCTATCTGCGTGCCGGTGCCTCGCTGTTTTCGACATTGGGTGATGTGCCTCC
>CAYRCH010000001.1:26854-52553 GCA_964422665.1 uncultured Sphingomonadaceae bacterium
TACGACATGTTTTCCGAGCCGGTGCGCCGCGAAGCGATGGTCGAGGCGGAGCGAAATGCCCGGCCTACCGCCACCGGCAAGGTGGTTCTGGCCCAGGAAGACTCGGCGTCCGAATCCGGATTCCTCGTTTACATGCCGGTGTTTGGAGCGGGCACACAGGCGCGCGAGCTGAAGGGATTCATTTACAGCCCGATCAATGCGCGCCAGTTCCTCGAAGCGTCGCTCGACACCGAGGCTGATGCGCCGCGCAATTTCGGAATGCGGTTGTATGATCGTTCGGCCTCTCCCGAAAACCTGCTGGCCAGCGCGGGACCCCAGGAAGCGTCGGGCGAGGAGGCTCGGCTTACGATCAACATCGCCAACCGGCCCTGGGTTCTCGAAGTGCAGGCCTATCGTACCAATATCCTTTCGCAGCTCTCGCTTGTGACACTCGTATTCGGTCTTCTCGTCGCGAGCCTGCTGATGCTGCTGACTCGCATATTGACCAAGCAGGCGCTTGAGGATGCGAGAACGCTCGCCTGGCTGGAGGAACAGGGCTCGATCCGCAATTCGCTGACCCGTGAGCTCAATCACAGGGTCAAGAACACCCTCGCCAATGTCCTCTCCATCATCGCGCTCACCCGGCGGCGAGCGGAGAATGTAGATGAATTCGCGACAGGGCTCGACGGCCGGATTCGCGCTCTCTCGGCCACCCATGATTTGCTGACGCGTTCGGACTGGGGCCTCACGCCGCTCCGCGATGTGATCGAGGCGGAACTGGCCCCTTATGTGCGATCGCAGGACCATACGGTGGAAGTGCAGGGGCCCGATATTCGTCTTGCGCCCAGCGATGCCCTTTCCCTGGGACTGGCGATCCACGAACTTGCGACCAATGCAGCGAAGTTCGGCGCCCTCAGTCAGCCCGGGGGCAGGCTCGACATTTCCTGGACACCGATCGCGGACAGTCTCGCGCGTGTGCAGTGGGTCGAATCGAACGGTCCGCCGGTGCCGCAGGAACGCAAGACCGGATTCGGAACGGATCTTCTCGAACGCATCGTCGCGCACGAACTGAAGAACCCGATCGATCTCGAATTCGCGCCGTCGGGCGTCCGCTGCACGATGGTTATCCCGCTCCGCGAGCCTGCGGAATTCCGTATCCGTGACAAACGCAGGTGAGCGGCGAAAGGCCGCCCCGATCGCTTAGGGAATCAGTCTACTGGGCGGCCTGAACCGAAGAAAAGCGCCTGGCTGATCGCCGCGCGAACGGTTGCCTCGGCAAACGGCTTGGTCACCAAATAGGTCGGTTCCGGCCGGTCTCCGGTCAGAAGGCGCTCCGGATAGGCAGTGATGAAGATCACCGGTACGCTGTCGATCGCAAGGATGTCGTCCACCGCGTCCAGTCCCGACGATCCGTCGGCAAGCTGGATATCGGCGAGCACGAGGCCCGGCGTCTTCTCCGCCACGACCTGCTGGGCCTGGGTGCGGGTGGCGGCCGTGCCGCAGATATCGTGTCCCAGCGAACGTACCAGGTCTTCGAGCTGCATCGAAATGAGCGGCTCATCTTCGATGATCAACACGCTGGTCGTGCTCTCGCGGTCGATTTCGGCGATCGCCTCGCGCACCAGCGCGGCAACGCCCGCCTCGTCGGTATCCATGATTTCCGCGGCTTCGGCCTCGGTAAAATCCTCGACCGTGGTCAACAGCAATGCCTGCCGGTTGAGCGGAGTGATCTTCCTGAGCTGGTCTTGTGCGCCAGCTTCGTGTTCGCCGGTGGGCTGCTCTGCAGCCACTTCCAAATAGGCGCTCGACCACACTTTGTTGAACGCAGCGTATAGCGGCACGCGCCCGCCTTCGAGGCTGGCGCGAAGCGTTTCATCGGCGATCGCTGCTTCCAGCGTAGCCTGGACAAATGCATCACCTGTTGATTGTGAACCCGTCAGAGCTCTTGCATAACGCCTGAGATATGGAAGTTGTGCGGCAACCTGTGCACCAATTGGCATAAGACCCTTTTCCCCTTCGGATATTGGGGCTGAACGAATAGCGCTCCTCATGGTTCCGCCGGCCGCGGAAAGCAAGCAGGAGGATGCGGCGGTTCCGACTTTTACGGCACTTCGATGTCAGGACACGGCGTGATTTTTTGCGGAACTGAAAAAAATTGCACCGACCGGGAACCGGCGCTTTGCCCGGGCATTTAGTGATTGTCACCGCCGAGACCCCCCCTCCCGTCCAAGCGGCCGGTGATACGATCCCGAAAGGCCTCCGCCCCGTCCAGGGTGGAGGCCTTTTACGTATGGCCATCCTCTTCGGAAACGGACCGGCGGAAATTGACAGGCTGGCTTCTGTTTAGCTGAGCGCGTCGCGAAGTCGAGCGATCAGACCGGCGCCCTTGCGGGAGCGGATCGCGTCCACCAGCTTGGCCGGATCGTAAGGCTTCTCGAAAATCGGTCCAAGCGCGGCGATGTCTTCAGGTATGTCGTCGGGCGCGCCGGTCGAAAACACGATCTGCACATTGCGCAGGCCGAGCTGCGGAATCAGTTCGGCAAGCGCCCAGCCATCGTCGGCATCGGACAGGTGGACGTCGAGGACGACCGTATCGGGCTTTTCGTTTTCCAGCGCGGCCATTGTACGGGCGACAGTCGCGCACCAGCTCACGCGTTCGGCCCCCGCATCCTTCAGCGCGTCTTCCAGCGCCATTGCGAGCAACGCGTCATCTTCTACCAGCAATACATGCCCGATTCGGCCTGCCGCGCTGGCTCGTTTCCCTGTTTCGGCCATGAAATATATTCCGAATAGTCCTGTCGTCGCGCAGTTTGGCCGAATTTGGCAGCGTGCATAATCCTGCTGCGACCCTAACGCAGATCAATTGGCGCAGGTTCCCGCTATTGCGCCGGTTCGGGCCTGTCCTGCGCCAGGATCGATTTATGGTAGATAACGTATTCCTTGTTAATCGAGCTTTCGATCGCGTCGGCAATGGCCACCATTCCGCGATTGTCATCGAGGATCCAGCCGATCTCGCCACGCGTGGCGCCGAAATGCTCCACTGCATTCAGGCGGATCCGTTCGATCATCATGAAGGCGAGCTGGCTTGCCATGCGTGAGCTCTGAAGCCGCTGGACAACACCCATCAATGGCACGCGCATGGTGGTCACACGCGGGCGCCACAGCCACCATAACAGTCGCGCCCAGCCGAAGGGGAACAACCGCCCCCGTATGGCCGCGATCGGCTCGTTCAGGTTCGGCAGCGTCATCATGAAGGCCACAGGCTCACCATCGAGTTCGGCAATCATGTTGAGCCGGTTATGGATCAGCGGTTTCAGCTTCTTGCCGGCATAGGCGATTTCGGAATCGGTCAGCGGCACGAATCCCCAATTGCCCGACCATGCGTCGTTGAAGATCGCCATGATCGTGGCCGCCTCCTCGGCGAACCGGCTCTTGTCCACAGGGCGGACATTGATCCGGCTGTTCTTCTCACCGGAAGCGATGATCCGCTGGATCAGGGGCGGAAAGCCTTGCGTCACGTCGAGCTCGTAGGTGTAGAGGTGCTTGGCCGCGGCATAGCCGGTGCTCTCGATCCATTCCTGGAATTGCGGCGGGTGGTGACCCATCATTACCGCGGGCGGATGGTCGTGCCCGCGAACCAGCAGGCCGGGTTCCTCCCACACCGACAGGCTGATCGGCGCCAGAACCCTGGTCATGCCCCTGCCGCGCAGCCATTCCTCCGCCGCTGCGATCAGCGCCTGGGCGGTTTCCCGGTCCTCGGCTTCCAGCAGGCCCCAATTGCCCGTCCCCGGCCCCATGCCCTGCTCGGGCGGCATTTCCAGTGCCAGCCTGTCGAAATGGGCCGATATGCGCCCCACTGCCTTGCCGTCGCGGCGCGCGAGGAACAGCTGCATTTCGGCATGCTCGTGGAACGGGTTGCGCCCGGGTGTCAGCAGTTCGACGACTTCCGAGCGGAGCGGCGGCACCCAGTTTGGGTCGCTGTCGTTCAGTCGATAAGCGAGATCGATAAATGCATTGAAATCCGCCTTGTCCGCCACCCGGGCGATGCTTATCTGGCTATGCGTCACAAATCCCGCCTTCCAAGAGACCGGTCCTCGCCCTGCCTGTGGCTCTCGCCGATTGTCAAGGCGGGCTGGGCACAGAGGCGGCCCGATGGTAAGGCGGGGCAAACCGGCCCGGGCAGGGCGCATGAGACAAGGCGATGACTGCGCAGCAGACGATCGATATCCCCGCGGCTACACCGGCCCGAACGGTCGGAAAGCTCGCGATCCCCGACGATAAGGCCATGCTGCGCGCCGCGGTCGATCTCACCCGCGACATTGCCGAGGCGAAGCCGGGGATCTACTGGCCGGACATGCTCCTTTCTGCGGGAGCGGGTTATGCCGCGCTGGCGGGCGCAATCCTGCTTGACAGCACGCTTCTGGCCGTAGCCTGCGGCGTGGTCGCGGTGCTCGCACTTTATCGCGCGCTGCTGTTCATCCATGAACTGACCCACATCCACCGCAATGCCCTGCCGGGCTTCCGGACCGCATGGAACCTGCTGGTCGGCATCCCGATGCTGACGCCCTCCTTCATGTATGAGGGCGTCCACACGCTGCATCACAAGCGCACGCAATATGGCACGGCGGACGATCCGGAATATCTGCCGCTGGCGCTGATGAAGCCCTGGTCGCTTCCGGCCTTCATCCTGATTTCCCTGCTGGCCCCGCCTGCGCTTCTGATCCGCTTTGCGATCCTCAACCCGCTCAGCCTGGCCATTCCGCCGCTGCGCAGGCTGGTATGGGAGAGGGCATCGTCGCTCTCCATCAATCCCGCCTTCCGCCGCCGCGCGCCGGAAGGCGAAATGAAGCGGCGCGTGATCTGGCAGGAAGCCGCCGGAACGGTATGGGCCCTGGCACTTCTGGCAAGCACCCAATTCGTCGGCTGGTACCCGCTGCTCGTCGCGCTGGCCGTGTTTTCCATCGTGGCAGTGCTCAATCAGCTGCGCACGCTCGTCGCCCATTTGTGGGAGAATGACGGTGAGCCGATGACTGTGACGGCGCAGTACCTCGATAGCGTCAATGTGCCGCCGCCGGGCCTGATGGCGGAGATCTGGGCGCCGGTCGGGCTGCGCTATCACGCGCTTCACCACCTGATGCCATCCATGCCGTATCATTCGCTGCCCGAGGCCCATCGCCGCCTGCGCAAGGCCCTGGAGGCGGGAACGACGTTCGACGGTGCCAATCATGCGGGTATGTGGGTGCTGGTCGTGCGGATCGCGCGCAGCACCATGGTGAAGCGCCGGGCCTGAAAACGAAACGGTCCCGCGCCGGAGCGCAGGACCGCGAGGGGGCGCTGCAATCGCGCCATTCGTCTTCCGACTGCTTACTCGGTTTCCACGGTCATCGACGGATTGTCGTCGACATCGGCCGTGACGCTGGTGTTGCCGTCGTTGATCCGGGCATCGATCCCGTCCTCGCCGATCGTGACTCTGTCGCCGGTTTCTTCTGCCGGCATTGCGTCCACCGGATCCATGGATTCCATGGCGGTATCGGACATCATTTGATCCTCGGCATGGACCGGTTCGGATTGTTCGCAGGCGGCAAGAGCGAGAAGAGCAGTGCCTGAAAGAGCGGCGAGGGCAAGCTTGTTCATTGCGATTCTCCGTTTCGGAAATGTTGGCAATGAAGACTCCTGCCTCGCGTCAAAGTTCCGAAATCGCGACTATTCCTCGGTTCGGACCAGCACGGTCTCGCCTAGCAGGAGGAACAGGAAGAACGGCCCCCAGGCGGCCAGGAACGGCGGATAGCCGCCGAAATTCCCCATCGCCAATGCGGCATTCTCGATCACGAAATAGGCGAAGCCGAGGCTCATACCGATGACCGCGCGGAGGAAGAGCTGGCCGGAACGCGCGAGGCCGAATGCCGCGACCGATCCCAGCAGAGGCATCAGCACGGCCGCCAGCGGGCCGGAAATCTTGTGCCACCACTTGGCCTTCAGCTCCGCGGTCCGCCTACCGGCAGCTTCGAGCGCGCTGATCGAATCCGCCAGTTCGAGCAGCGTCTGTGAATCCCCATCGACTCCGCCGATATCGACCTGGTCCGGCGCGAGCCCGGTTGCCACCACGATATCCCCGCCTTCGCGCGTGGTGGCCGAACGCACTTCGAAGATCCGCGTATCTTCGAGCTTCCAGCCGGGTCCGGCGAAGGTTGCGCGCGGCGCCCGCAATTCCTCGACGATGGCCGCTTCCGGATTGCGGCGGTAATAGGTCACGCCGCTCATCTGCAGCGCATCACCGCGTCCGCTGAGCAACTGGGCGGTCAGTATGTCACCGTCGACTTCGAAATAGACGTTGGTCCGGACCGCGGGATCGTCGGGGATGGGGCCGAATTCCGCTGCCGACCAGGCGTTCAGCGTCGCATTGGCGCGGGTCACCACGGTTTCGTTGAAGGTAAAGCTGATCAGCGCGACGACGCCGGCGGTGAGGATCAGCGGCGCCAGCACCTGGTGCGCCGACATGCCCGCCGCTTTCATCGAGACGACTTCGCTGTTCTGGTTGAGTGTTGCCAAGGTGATGATCGTCGCCAGCAATACCGAATAGGGCAAGAACCGCTGCACCAGCTGGGGCACGCGCAGCGAGACATAGGTCCACAGCTCGGCTTCCCCGTTGCCGGGATAGCGCAGGATCTTGCCGCTCTGTGAAAGCAGGTCGAGCATCTGCAGGATCAGCACCAGCATCACCAGCACCGCCAGGATCCTGACGATGAACATCTTGCCGAGATAAAGGGTGAGTGTCCGCGAAGGGAGGAAATCAAGCCGCATCGGCGGTGCTCACCTCCATGCGCCGCAGCTGTTCCGACCGTATCCGGCGGCGGGTCAGAGCGCGAAGCTTCTTCGAGAGCTTGGCGAAGAGAGATTCGAGGGCGCCGATCGCCTGGGCGCCGGGCACATGGGCGGTGCGGTAATACATCCAGCCGATGATCGCGGCGAAGATGAAGAACGGCCCCCACAATGCAAGGAACGGGTCAATCCGGCCGATGCTGGCGACGCCCTGCCCGTATTCGTTCACCTTGTGATAGGCGACCACCATCACGATCGAGACGAAAACGCCGAGCGAGGAGGTCGATCGCTTCGGCGGGATCGCGAGCGAGACCGCCAGCAGCGGCAGCATCACCATCATGATCACCTCGACCATCCGGAAGTTGAAGCGCGCCTGGCTGGTCAGCCGCTCCTCCTCGGTCGATGTCTCGCTCCATCCGATCCGCAGCAGTTCGGGCAGGATATATTCCTTGCCTTCCTCCGCGCCGCGCTCGCGGAACCGGTCCACCGCCGGCAGGTCGATCGGCAGGTCGTGCTGGCTGAAGGAGAGGACGCGGGGCGTGATCCCGGCCGTGTCCTGCACAATGGTTCCGTCGCGCAGCCGAAGGATGATGGTGTTGCGGTTTTCCCTGCTCGCCAGGAAACGTCCTTCGGCCGCGGAAATCGACAGCACCTGTCCCTGGTCATCGGAAACCCGCGCGAATATGCCGATCAGTTCGCGCCCGTCGTCGCGGCTTTCCTCGATCCGCAGCGCCATCCGGTCCTGCAGCGTGGTGAATTCGCCGACCTTGATCGAGGCGCCCAGTGCGCCCGACTGCAATTCATATTGCAGCTGCTCGTAATAATAGTGGGACAGGGGCTGGAGATAGCCCACGATCGCGAAATTGATCGCCATCATCACGCCCGTGATCATGTAGGGCACGCGCAGCAGCCGCCCGTAGCCGAGCCCAACCGCCCGCAGCACGTCGAGCTCGCTTGAAACGGCAAGCTTGCGGAAAGCGAGGAGGATTCCCAGCATCACGCCGAGCGGTATGGCGAGGCTCGCATATTCGGGAAGCAGGTTGGCCAGCATCTGGAACACCACGCCGATCGGCCCGCCCTCGGTCGCCACGAAGTCGAACAGCTTGAGCATCTTGTCGAGCAGCAGCAGCGACGCGGCGATCACGAAGACCGCGATCATCGGCACCAGCGTCAGCCGGAAAATGTATCGATCGATGGCGGTAATCTTGAACACGGATGCGGATCGGCCTCGTCTTGCCGCGTCTCCATAACTGGCCCGCTGGCAGGGCGAAAGGGCGAATGCGCCCTGCGTCTCAGGGGAGTCAGGGCCGGCTCAGTGGAACTGGAGAGCCTATCGGGCCGATGGCCGGGGCGGTTCAGGCCTTCTCCAGCGTGCATTGCAGCGGGTGCTGGTTCTCCCGCGCGTAATCCATCACCTGGTTCACCTTGGTCTCGGCAACCTCGTAGGGAAACACGCCGCATACGCCCACACCGCGCTGGTGGACGTGGAGCATGACCCGCGTCGCCTGCTCCATGTCCATCCGGAAGAAGCGCTTGAGGACCATCACCACGAATTCCATGGGCGTGTAGTCGTCATTGAGCAGCAGCACCTTGTACTGGCTCGGCTTCTTGGGGCGTGCGCGCGTCTTCGTCGCCAGGCCGAGCTGGCCTTCGCCTTCATCGCCGTGATGGTCGGGCGGCGAATCCTCGCCCGGGCCGCTGCCGATGGTCAGCAGTGCCTCTTCAGGCTCGGGCCTGATGGACGAAGGGCGATCTTGATCCATGCGCGGCTGAATATCGTGAATCGCCGCGAAACCGCAAGATGCGCACGGCAAATTGAGGGTTAATGCGGGTCCGGAAACCAAACGGGCCGCCCGGCGCAAAAAGCGGGGCGGCCCGTCGGTTGGCCGAGGAGGGGGGAGAGGAGTCCCTGCGTCGGCCGAAATCGTGCCCCGATCAGGCGGCCTTGGAGATCTTCTCCGCGGCCACGCTCATGCGGCTGGAAATCGGGGCGAAGCTTTCATTGGCGAGCTTCAGCATCGATTCGGTTTGCTTGGAGCTGAAAGCCACCATCGCGTCGAAATTGCGGCGTGCGAGCTTGCCTTGCAGCTGGAACAGCTCGCTCGGGCTCTTGACCGCGGTCACTTCCTTGAGATCGCCGGTCACGGTCTCGTAAGCGGACTTGGCGTCTTCGACATAGGTCTTGCCCATGTTCTGCATGCCGGCGGCAAGCAGCTTCCCGGCCTCGACCATGGCTTCGACATTGCCCTTGGCAAAGTCGGACATTTCGCCGGTGATCTCGGAGGATTTTTCGTAGGCAGTCTGAGCGCGCGACTGCATGTCGCTCATCATATCGCTCAGGGTCTTGGTGAAATCCGTGCTCTTGGAACTCGCCATGATTTTTTCCTTTAACTGTGTAATTGTGGGCTGGGCCGGCGGGGCCTGAGGGGTGAGAGCTTTCTTGGGCTTCGGTGCCGGCTTTGCTGAAACCTTGCTGCTGCTGGTCGTTTTCTTGGTCTTCTTCGACTTGGGCGCGGGCTTGACGACTGGCTTGGGCATGGCTTCTTGCGCCGCTACCTTGTCCTTCGCACTGGCCTGCGCCGGTGCGGCCGGCTTGGCCTGTGCAGATGCTTCTGCGTAGGCTTTCTCGGCGGAATCGGTGCCCTTGTCGGCAGCCTCGGCCATTTCGTTCCTCGCTTTCGCCCGTAACCGTTACGGGTATGTTGCAGTGCACAAAATAGTGAAGCTGGTCACCGAGTCAAGGATTTTTGTGCAGCGCACAAAAATTTCAACGAATACCGGTTTTCGTGCAAGGCGGCGCAATCACCGCATCGCGACATAGCGGCCGGGTGCGTCCTCGATCACCTTGTCGCCCCGTCCGCCGGGCCTGCGCTTGCCCTTAGCGGGCACTTTGCCGGGCGCTTGCCTGGCGAGCCATTTGGCCCAGTCCGGCCACCAGCTTCCGGGATGTTCCTTCGCACCGGCGAGAAAGTCCTCGATACTGTGAGCGGTTTTGGCGCTGGTCCAGTACTGGTATTTGTGGGCCGCGGGCGGATTCACCACTCCCGCAATATGGCCCGAGCCGGCCAGCACGAACCGGACCGGGCCTGACACGATGTCCTTCAGACGAAACACGCTTTCGGGCGGCGCGATATGATCCTCTCGCCCGGCCTGGATATAGCAGGGCGTTTCGATCAGCCGCAGGTCGATCGCCGTTCCGTCCACGCTCAGCGCATCGGGCTGCACCAGCAAATTGTCCCGGTAGAGGTCGCGCAGATAGGCCTGGTGCCATGCGGCGGGGAGGTTGGTGACGTCGCTGTTCCAGTGCAGCAGGTCGAAGGCCGGATAGTCCTCGCCCAGCAGGTAGTTGTTGACGACGTAGTTCCAGATCAGGTCGCTGCCGCGCAGCAGATTGAAAGTCGCGGCCATGTAGCGCCCGTCCAGATAGCCGCCCTGGCTGGCCTGCCGGACCATTTCCAGCTTGGCGTCGTCGATGAAGAATTTGAGCTCGCCCGCATGCCGGAAATCCACCTGCGCGGTGAAGAATGTGGCGCTCTTCACCCGGTCCGCTTCGCCGCGCCGGGCGAGCACCGCCAGTGTGGCAGCCAGCGTCGTTCCCGCAACGCAATAGCCGATCGCGTGTACGGCCGGGACCTTGAGCCGATCACGCACATGGTTGATCGCCTCGATCTGGGCGCCGACATAGTCGTCCCAGGTGACATCGGCCAGGCTCTCGTCGGCGGACCGCCAGCTGACCATGAACACGGTAATCCCGTGGTCGACTGCCCATTTGACGAAGCTTTTCTTCGGGCTGAGGTCGAGGATGTAAAAGCGGTTGATCCAGGGCGGAAAGATCACCAGCGGAACTTCCAGCACCTCCTCGGTGGAAGGGCTATACTGGATCAGCTGGAACAGCCGTGTTTCGAATACCACCTTGCCGGGTGTGGTGGCGAGGTTCCTGCCAAGCTGGAAGGCGTCTTCCTGCGTATGGGTCAGCTGCCCTTTCTCAAGGTCGTGCGCGAGCCGTTCCATGCCTTTGACGAGGTTCTGGCCATGGCTCTCGATGGTCTTCTCGAGCACCAGCGGATTGGTGAGCGGGAAGTTGGCGGGGCTCGCTGCCTCGATGGCAGTGCGGGTGGCGAAGCGCAGGCTCTCACGCTGGTCTTCGTCGAGGCCTTCCAGTTCGTCGACCATCGCCTGCAGGCGCTCGGCCATCAGCAGGTAGGTCTGGTGGATCAGGGCGAAAACCGGCTGTTCGCGCCAGGCGGGATCGGCGAAGCGGCGGTCGGTGCGGGGCAGTTTCGGTTCCGCCGGCGCACCCTCCTTTGCCTTCGGCCCGATTCCATACTGGCCCAGCACTTCTTCCCAGAGCTCGTATCCCTCGCGCCAAAGCTCCTGTTGGCGGACAGGATCGGTCAGCGGCAGTTGTTTCTGCCAAGCCTGCATCATCTCCAGCCATTGCGTGGGGTCGGCCAGCAGAGGCAGTTCGAGTTTGCCGAGCTGCTGCTGGGTGAGGAACTCGCCCCACATCTCTTGCATCCGGGCGGCCGCGCTGTTCCATTCGCCCAACGCCTCGGTGGCGTCGTCCCCTTCTTCCGCTGCTTGCGCCGCGCAGCCCAGCACGCCTTCGAAGGCAGCGCGCGCGGCATCGCTCTGCAGCTGGAGCATCTCGGCGAATATCTCGCCCGCGTCCTGCGCTCCCTTGTCGGTCCCGGTTTTGGCCATGATGGTTCACTAGCGAACGAGTATTACGATTGGGAACAAGTTTTGCGTTCCAGTGCCTTTCGTCGGCGCCGCCGCGGCGATAGCCATTGCGCGGCCGGGCTGATTCCGCCACTATCGGCGTCCCTGCGCGGCGCTGTTGCCGCGCTTTTTGGATATGAGGTCATGGAAGACGATTTCTACCGCATCAAGCGACTGCCGCCCTACGTTATCGCCGAAGTCAATGCGATGCGGGCAGCGGCACGCGCGAGCGGCAGGGATATCGTCGACCTCGGAATGGGCAACCCGGACCTGCCTCCGCCGCAGCACGTGATCGACAAGCTGTGCGAAGTGGCGCAAAAGCCGGACGCGCACGGATATTCGCAGTCGAAGGGTATTCCCGGCCTGCGCAAGGCCCAGGCAGGGTACTACCAGCGGCGCTTCGGGGTGGAGCTCGATCCCGAGAGTGAGGTGGTGGTGACGCTCGGCTCCAAGGAAGGGCTGGCGACGCTCGCCACTGCGATCACCGCGCCGGGCGATACCGTTCTGGCACCTAACCCCAGCTATCCGATCCATACGTTCGGTTTCATCATCGCCGGTGCCACAATCCGCGCCGTGCCGACGACGCCGGACGCGCAATATTGGGATGCGCTGGAAAAGGCGATGCGCTTCACCTCGCCGCGGCCGACAGTATTGGTGGTCAATTACCCCTCCAATCCCACAGCCGAGGTTGTGGATCTCGCCTTCTATCAGCGGCTGGTCGACTGGGCGAAGGAGAACAAGGTCTGGGTCCTCTCGGACCTGGCTTATTCGGAACTTTATTATAACGGCCAGCCGACCCCCTCGATTCTACAGGCGAAGGGGGCGAAAGACGTCGCGATCGAATTTACGTCGCTCAGCAAGACCTTCTCCATGGCCGGATGGCGGATCGGTTTCGCTGTCGGCAACAAGACGCTGATCTCGGCCCTGACCCGGGTGAAGAGCTATATCGATTATGGCGCCTTCACCCCGATCCAGGCGGCCGCCTGCGCGGCGCTCAACGGCCCGCAGGACATCGTCGAGAAGAATCGTGAACTCTATCACAAGCGCCGCGATGTGCTGGTCGAGGCGTTCGGACGGGCCGGATGGGAAATCCCCGCGCCGCCGGCATCAATGTTTGCCTGGGCGCCGCTGCCACCGGCCCTGAAGCACATGGGCAGTCTCGAATTCTCCAAGCAGCTTCTGACCCATGCCGACGTCGCGGTGGCGCCGGGGGTCGGCTATGGCGAAGACGGCGAAGGCTTCGTCCGCATTGCGATGGTGGAAAACGAGCAACGGCTCCGGCAGGCGGCGCGCAATGTAAAGCGCTACCTGACCTCCATGGGCGTCAACACCAACGCTGCGTGAATGGTTTCGGGTGGCGCACTTGCCACCCGGCGCCTTGAAGCTGTAGCTCCCGTCGACTGACAATTTCGGCATAGGGGGGCGCACATGGACCAGTTGTCTTCCGACCGGGTGCTGTTGCTAATCGAGGACGGGATCGCTCATGTGCGGCTCAATCGTCCGGACAAGCTCAATGCACTCGACCGGGAAATGATTGCAGCGCTGATCGAGACGGGTGAGCATCTCCGCGATCAGCCGGATGTCCGCGCGGTGATCATCGCCGGGGTCGGCAAGGCCTTCTGCTCGGGCCTCGACCTGGCGGAGATGGCGTCGCTCGCAGATGGTACCAGCGCGGCCTCCGACGAAATGGTGCAGCGCAGCCACGGCGATGCCAACGCTTTCCAGCGTATCTCGCTGATATGGCGGGACCTACCGGTTCCGGTGATCGCCGCCGTGCACGGCGTGTGTTTCGGCGGTGGGCTGCAGATCGCATGCGGGGCGGATATTCGCGTGGTCGATCCGGAAGCGCGGATGAGCGCGATGGAAACGGCGTGGGGCATCGTACCCGACATGGGCGGCTTCGTCCTCTGGCCGACCATGATGCGCGACGATGCGATGCGCGAGATCGTGTTCACCGCGCGGGAATTTTCCGGCGAGGAAGGGGCCCTGCTCGGTCTCGTGACGCATCTGGCGGACGATCCGCTGATGCGTGCGGAAAGGCTTGCGCGGATGATCGCAAGGCGCAGCCCCGATGCGGTGCGAGCGGCAAAGAGGCTTGCCAACACTGCTTCGGCTGGCGCTTCCCGCCGCGCGATGCTGGAGGCCGAGACGGCCGAGCAGGAGAAGCTCATCGGCACTCCCGACCAGCGGGAGGCCGTGGCCGCCCGGCTGGCGGGGCGCGAACCGCTTTTCAGCAAACGGTAAATCCGCCATCCTGCATCGGTGCTGGCCGAATCTTAGAAGGCGAAGTATTGCCGGCACCAGAAGCGCATACAAAGATTGCGGGGAGAGACGAGCATGGCAAGCAGCGCACCGGCGCGCGCACTCGACGTTGCGGAATACCTGCAGAGCCTGAAATTCACGCGGTATCACCTGACCCTGCTGATCCTGTGCTCGCTGGTGACCTTCTTCGATGGGCAGGACTTTTCGGCCCTTGCCTATGCGCTCCCCTATATTCGCGACGATATGGGGATTTCCGACGAAATGACGGGCTATGTCAGCTCGGCCGCCTTTGCGGGGCAGATGGTCGGATCGCTGTTCGGATCCTATCTCGGCGACATTTTCGGGCGCCGCCCCGTCATCATCGCCTGCACGATCGGCAGCGCTGTTCTGACGACGCTGGTCGGTTTTGCCGGGAACCCGGAACAGCTGATCGCGCTACGCTTCGTTTCGGGCCTGGCGATTGGCGGCTTGCTCGCCCCGGTCTGGGCCCTGAGCATCGAGAGCATGCCCAAGTCCATGCGTGCGACCAGCGTCACGATCATCATGCTGGGCTTCTCGTTCGGTGCCTCGTCCGCGGCGCCCATAGCCAACTGGACCGCCCCTGTCCTCGGCTGGCAGGGCATCTTCTGGGTGTGCGGAGCGATGACGGGGGTGTTCTCGATACTCCTGCTCTTCATGCTGCCTGAAAGCACACGCTGGCTTGTTGCCACCGACAAGCCGCGCTCGCGCATCGTCCCGATGCTGGCCCGGTTCAATCCGGGGTTCGAGTTGCAAGCCTATGAGCGGTTCACGCTTTCGGACGAGCGGGAAGCGAGCAAGTCCGCCAACCCGCTGCTCAAGTTTCGCGAGCTGTTCGTCGGCGCGCTGCTGATCGTCACTCCGCTGATCTGGGCCGCCTATTTCTTCTCCAGCTTCGCCATCTATCTCAAGTCCGCCTATGGCGTGATCTTCATGGAGAACCTCGGCATCACCCGGCAGAATGCCGCCTGGCTCGGCGGCGCGAGCGGCATGGTCGGCGCGATCGGCGGTGTTGTATTGCTGGCCCTGACCGAGAAGCGCGGGCCGGGGTGGATCTCGCTTGCCCCACTGGCCGGCATACCCTTCGTGCTGCTGGTCGCCCTCGGCTATGTTGCCGGCGGGACCGAGCTGGCCGTGATGCTGCTCATCGGGGCGATTTTCGTGGGCGCCGGCCATGCGGCGGTGATCTCGATCACCAGTATCTATTATCCGAGCGCAGTGCGCGCGACCGGGGGCGGCTGGGCCAGCTTCATGGCCAAGTTCGCCGCGGTGGCCGCGCCGATTTACGGCGCGCAGTTCCTGGCCGGACGGCAGGGCGCGATGGACGGCTATCTCTTCACGGCCGGCTGCCTCGCCGGAATCGTGGTCTGCATCCTGGCCCTTGCCTGGTTCGCACGCGGGCTGCGCGGCGAGGACCGCGTGCCGGCCGCAAGCGCGCAGCCGGCTGAATAGGAACATCACCATGGCCGCAAACCTTCGCAGCAATTCCGCCAACTCGCCCGGACGCCGTGCCAACTGGCGCGCGCTCGGGCTGAGCAAGGAGGATATGGAGAAGCCCAAGATCGCGGTGGTCAATTCCTCCAGCGAGCTGGCGATCTGTTACGCCCATCTCGATTCCATCGCGAAGATCGTGAAGGAGGAGATCCGCAAGGCCGGCGGCGTTCCTTTCGAAGTGCGCACCTCGGCCCCGTCGGACTTCATTACCGGCGCGGGCAAGAAGGGATCCTACATCCTTGCGGGCCGCGACATCATCGCCAACGATATCGAGGTGCAGGTGGAAGGCGCCCTCCTCGACGGGATGATCTGCCTGACGAGCTGCGACAAGACGCCGCCGGGGCACCTGATGGCAGCGGCGCGGCTGAACATCCCGACGATCCTGGTCATCGGCGGATACCAGCCCGCGGGCGAGATCGACGGGCAGCCGGTCGATGTGGAGGACGTTTGGTCTGGCCAGGTCGGGGAGCGGTTCGGCAAGACGCCCAAATTCCCTGTGGCCGACATGGCCGAGAACGCCATCATGGGGCCCGGCGTCTGCGCCGGCATGGCGACCGCCAATACGATGCATTCGGTGGTCGAGGCGCTGGGCATGGCGCTGCCGGGTCATGCGCCGGTGCGCGCCAATTCCCCGAAGATGCAGGACAATGCCCGCGAAGCGGCGCGGCGGATCGTCGAGATGGTGCAGGAAGATTTGAAGCCCCGCGACATCCTAACCGAAGGCGCGTTCCGCAATGCGGTGGCGACCGTGCTGGCCGTCTCCGGCTCGATCAACGCGATCAAGCACTTGCAGGCGACCGCGATCGAGGCGGAAAACGGCGTCGACGTCTATGCCATGTGGGAGGAAATGTCCCATGTGCCGGTGATCTCCGCCGTGCGCCCCACGGGCGAGGTGCGGATCGAGCAATTCGAGGATGCGGGCGGCGCGCGTGCGGTGTTGAAGCGGCTCGAAGGCCTTATCGACACATCCGCGCTGACCTGCACCGGCAAGGCGCTGGCGGAGAATCTCGCCGGTTACGAGATCCCCGGCCCGGACATCATTCGCCCGGTGGACGATCCGGTGGGACCGGGGCCGGCGATCGCCATACTGAAAGGGAACTTTGCCGAGACCGCCGTGGTCCGGCTCGGCATCCGGGACGGCTCGCGGCCGGAGGAATTCTCCGGCCCGGCCCGGGTGTTCGAGGATTCGATGGACTGCCTGCAGGCGATCGAGGACGGCAAGGTGCAGGCGGGCGAGGTGGTCGTGGCGCGCGGGCAGGGGCTCAAGGGCGGCCCCGCCATGGGCGGCGGCGCCTCGCTGATCCTGTTCGCGCTCGACGCCGCGGGCCTCGCCAAGACCACCGCCTTCGTCACCGACGGGCAGCTTTCGGGCCTGTGCCTCAAGGGCCTGACCGTGGCCGAAGTCTCGCCCGAGGCCGCGACCGGCGGCCCAATCGGCAAGATCCGCGACGGCGACGTGATCACCATCAGCGTGCAGCGCCGCGCGATCGAGGTGGCACTGACCGACGGCGAACTCGAAAGCCGGTCCGCCCCGGGATATGCGGAAGCCGCGACAGGCTACCTCAGGAACTTCCGCGAGTCCGTCCGCCCGCTTTCGACCGGCGGGGTGCTGCTCCCGGAGCCGAAATAGTACTACACATATTGCACATTTAGTGCCTGAGACCTTTGCAGTATTATCCAGCGTTTTCAAACGCTTGCAGAATCAGCACCGTGACCTTTGGCGCCGGGCCTTTCCGGCCCGCTTTCCGGCCTTTGTTCAAGCGCCAGACCCGCTGGTCCGCACAGTCGAGCATAAATATCTCACACTTGCCGGCCTGTAGGAAAGCGAAAACCGGCTCGCCCGCTTCCTCACCGCCGCCGCCCTACAGTGCCTGTGCGGCTGCCCAGGCGCTGGCCCAGGCCCACTGGAAATTGTAGCCGCCGAGCCAGCCGGTCACGTCGACCGCTTCGCCGATCACGTAGAGGCCGGGTACGCGCCGGGCTTCCATGGTCTTGGACGACAGTTCCGCCGTGCTCACTCCGCCGATCGTGACTTCGGCCTTGGCGAAGCCCTCCGTGCCGGTGGGCTGGAATGTCCAGTCGCCAAGCCGCTCTTCCGCCTGCCGCAATACCGCATCGGTAGAGTTCGCGAGCGGGCCTTCCAAGCCAACCCGATCGGCGAGCGTGTCCGCCAGCCGGCCCGGCAGGACGCCCCGCAGCAGGCTGCGCAGGGTCGCCCGCGGTGCATCATGCTTGACCCCCAGCAGCCATCCCTCTTCCGCCTGCGGCAGGAAATCGATGCTGACGGGGTTGCCGGGGCGCCAGTAGGACGAGATCTGCAATATCGCGGGGCCTGACATCCCGCGGTGGGTGAACAGCGCCGCCTCCCGGAAGGCCGCACTGCCGGTGCGCGCGATGACTTCCGTCGCCACGCCCGAGAGATCGCGGAACAGCACATCCTCGCCGCCAAGGGTCAGCGGCACGAGGGCAGGGCGCGGCTCGACCACTTTGAGGCCGAACTGGCGCGCAAGCTCGTAGGCGAAACCGCTCGCCCCCATCTTCGGAATGGAAGGGCCGCCTGTGGCGATCACCAGCGCGCGCGCCTCGGCCACCTGCCGGTCGGTCGTCACCGTGAAGCGCTCGTCGCCATGGGAGACCTGCCGGATCGTCTCCTCGCATGCGATTGTCACCCCACCTTTGGCGCATTCGGTAAGCAGCATGTCCACGATCTGGCGTGCCGATCCGTCGCAGAACAGCTGGCCCAGCGTCTTTTCGTGCCAGGCGATGCCGTAGCTTTCGACCAGCGCGAGGAAATCCTGCGGCGAGTAGCGGTTGAGCGCCGACTTCGCGAAATGCGGGTTGGCCGAGAGGAAGCGATCGGGCGCGGTGTGGATGTTGGTGAAGTTGCACCGCCCTCCACCGGAGATCAGGATCTTCTTGCCCGGCTTCTCGGCATGTTCGATCACCAGCACCTTGCGCCCGCGCGCACCCGCCTGTGCCGCGCACATCAGCCCGGCGGCGCCCGCGCCAAGGATGATGACGGCATAGGGGGAATTCATTCTTGGCGCGGTCCCGGCAGCTTCGGCGTGCCCTTAGCAGTTTCGCGCGGGCTTGCGAGGGGGATCGGGCGCGGGGCGACCGGAAGGACTACTCCGCCGCTTCTGCCTGCCCTGCTGCGGCGACGGCATCGTCGTCCGAAAGGTGGGCGCCCTGCTCGCGCAGGATCCCGCGCACTTCGCTCACATCGACTTCCCGCGGTTCGATCCCGCGGTTTGCAGCGACGGCGGATGCCACGCCCGCGGCATGGCCGGTCAGCCAGCATTGCGGGATCTCGCGCATGAAGCCGTGGCTGTTGGCATCGCAGCTCACGTGACGCCCGCCCACGGTCAGCCCGTCGAGCGCGCGCGGGACCAGGCTTCCGAGCGGAACCGAGACCACCGGGAATTTCGGGCTGATCGAGGGGCTGATGCCGACCTCGTCCGCCACCGGCGTCCCGTCACTCCAGTTGCCGCGCTCGATCCGGCCGATGCCCGCCAGGCGGCGCGTGTGGCGCACGCCGAGCTGGCTGCCGCTCTGCAGGCTGTAGGCATTCTCGAAGCCCGGCGCATGTTCGCGGAAGAAGCGGCAGTGCCGCTCCATGAAGCGGTGACTGCGGATTTCGAGCTCGGTCTGGTCGTCCACGTCGAGCGCATTGAGCCCCGACTGGCGCGGGCCGAGGAACAGCGCGATATCCGGCCGCCAGCTGACATAGGGTGGCTGGAAGAAGCCCATATCCTCGCGCCCGCGCTGCAGGAAGGCGCGGTGTTCCTCCGGGTTCTCCACCTTCCAGCGGATCCAGCGGTCCATGTCCACGCCGCCCAGCACCCAGCCCGTATTGGCCGAATGGTGGACGTCGCCTTCTTCGATATCGGTGTCGAAATCGGCGCCCGCCCGGGCGAACATGTCGCCGTCGCCGGTGGTATCGACCACTTGCTTCGCCAGCAGCGCCTGGCGCCCTTCCTTGCTTTCGAAGATCACCCCGCGCGCGGCGCCATCCTGCACCAGCGGCCGGGCGGCCCAGGCGTGGAATACGATCCGCACGCCGGCCTCGAGCAGCATTTCCTGCGCGTTGAGTTTCATCCGCTCCGGATCGAGCGTGGGCGCCCACTGGACGATTCCGTGGAAGGCAGTGGTGCGCTGACCCCAGTAACCGGCCTTGACGGGGTCCTGGCTGCCCCAGTCCTCGGGCGGCGGGCCGGCAACCGACTCGCGCGGCATGCGCTCGATGAAATGGCGGGCGAAGCCCTGGATCACATGGTTGCCCTGCCAGTCGGTCATCCGGTCGATCCAGATGACCAGCCCGCCGGTGGAGAGCCCGCCGAGGTGGTTGTAGCGTTCGACCAGCGTGACATCGGCCCCGGCCTTGGCGGCGGCCCATGCCGCGGCGCAGCCCGAAGGTCCGCCGCCGATCACGGCGACGTCGCATTTGTGGTAGATGGCGATGTCGCGCGCATCCTCGCGGATGGTTCCGCCGCCATTGCGGGGCGGGAGGGCGCGGCTGTCGGCGGCGAATACGTCGGAACCGAGGAAACGTTCTTCGCTATGGCCCTCGACCCGCTGAACCCTGACTTCGTTTTCCGACATGCGCCTCTCCAGTGCTGAGGGTGCTAACCTTCCCCGGGGCAGGGCACAAGTTCGCTTGGCCGCGCTGCCACCCGAACAGCGCCATTGCACCACATCCCCGCATTCGCTAGGGGGCCGGTTCCCTGCTTTCCGGCGGGGACCGGCCCGATGGCGGAGTGGTTACGCAGAGGACTGCAAATCCTTGCACGCCGGTTCGATTCCGGCTCGGGCCTCCACATCCTGCGCTTCTAAGCGATTGCGGGGATGGGCGCTGGCGGTTAAGGGCCGCTTCAGTGCCGCTTTAGCTCAGTTGGTAGAGCACATCATTCGTAATGATGGGGTCACGTGTTCGAGTCACGTAAGCGGCACCATTTCCTGCACCCGGGGCGTATCCGCGGCGTTGAGCCTCTCTTAACCATCGCGGCCTAACCTGATCCCTGTTTCTGGGGAGGTCGCCTATGTCCGACAGAAGCGAAGATCGACACCTGACGCTGATTCCGGGCCGGTACCGGATGGGCAAGGGTGTGGCGCACGCTGTCACCATCACCAATCTGTCGGAGCGGGGTTGCCGTTTCCACGACCGTTTCGGGCGCCTGACCCCGGGCGCCTTCCTGACGGTCAAGATCGGCCCGGTCGGCCCGATCGAAGGCAATGTCGTGTGGCACTGCGACCACATGGCGGGGGTGGAATTCAGGGACAAGCTGCATCCCTCGGTGCTCGACCACATCCGCGCACATATCGACGAGCAGAAGGAAGCGGGCTGAACCGCACGCGAAAACGCCCGGCTCCGCAGGGGAACCGGGCGCTTTGGTTCGCCTTACCTGATCGCGCGGATCAGAAGATGCGGCAGGCGCATTCCGCCGGCGCGGCGAGCAGCTCTTCGAGCTGGCCGTCGAGCTTGAGCATGGTCAGCGAGGCGCCGGCCATTTCCAGCGAGGTGCAATATTCGCCGACATAGTTGCGGGCCACGGTCATGCCCTTGCCGGCGGCGAGTGCATGCGCCTTGTTGTAGATCACATAGAGCTCCGCCGGCGGGGTGCCGCCGAGCCCATTGACCATCAGCGCCACGCGGTCGCCACTGCCGAAGGGCAGGTCGCTGGCCACCGCATCGAACAGCGTCTGGGTGATCGAATCCGCATCGGTGATCTTGGCGCGTTCGCGGCCCGGCTCGCCATGGATGCCGACGCCGACTTCCATCTCGTCGTCGCCGATTTCGAAGATCGGCGTGCCCTTGGCCGGCGGGATGCAGCTGGTCAGCGCCACGCCCATCGTGCGGACATTGGCGTTCACCTTCTCGGCCACGGCGATCACCTCATCGAGGCTCGCGCCATTTTCGGCGGCCGCGCCGCAAGCCTTCATGACGAAGAAGTTGCCGGCCACGCCGCGGCGGCCGACCGTGTAGAGGCTGTCCTGCACGGCGACGTCGTCATTGATGATGAACTGCTTGACCTTGATGCCTTCGGCCTCGGCCATTTCGCAGGCCATGTCCCATGCCATGCGGTCGCCCTGGTAGTTGTTGACCAGCACCAGCACGCCCGCATCGGAGGCGACGCATTTGATCGTCTCGAGGCAGGCATCGACCGGCGGCGCGGCGAAGACCGGGCCCTGGCAGGCGGCGGTCAGCATGCCCGGGCCGACGGCCATGACATGCGCCGGTTCGTGGCCGGAACCCGAACCCTGGACGATCGAGACCTTGTCGGCCACGGGGCGGTCCTTGCGCTTGATCAGCTGGAATTCCGGCAGGGCCTCCAGCAGGTCCGGGTTGGCAGCAACCACGCCGGCCATGAATTCGGGAACGAAGTTCTCGGGATTGTTGACGAATTTCTTCATGGGTTATCCTCTCGCTTGATATTCGTTTTCAGGCGTCCTGGCGGTTGAGTTCGGCCGCCCTGGGCGTCCGTTCCACACCGAAATTGTTGCACCAGTCCTGCAGGATGGTGGCGATGGCGACAATGCCCGGATCGGGCGTATTCGCGCTGCGCGCACCCACCTGGCTGGCGCGGCCGCGATGGGCGACGAGCGAGCGGGTTGCATCGATCGCCTCGTCCGCCGCGTCGGCAGCTGCGGCCAGCGCGGCCTTGCCGTCGCCGGAGGGGGCATGCTGCTTCAGCGCCTCATGCACCGGGATCAGCGCGTCGAGCAGGGTCTTGTCGCCCAGCTTGGCGCCGCCGCGGGCCATGATGCCTTCGATCGCATTGCCGAGCATGTCGGAAAGATCGGCGAGGCTGATGGCGGACTTGCCCTTCGCCGCCATGCCGGCCTTCATGAAGCCCGTGCCCCAGATCGGGCCAGAGGATCCGCCGACATGCTTGGAGCAGAGCATCGAGAGCTTGAGCAGCTTGGCGCCGATATCGCCTTCGATCTGCGGCAGTTCGGCCTTGATGACCTTGAAGCCCGTGGCCAGCGAAGTGCCGAAATCGCCGTCGCCGGCGAGCCCGTCGAGGTCGGAGAAATACTTCTCGTTGCGAATGGCGGTGTCGGCGGTGATGTCCAGCGCCTGCTCGACTTGCGCCTGGCTGATTTCACTCATGTGCTTCTCTCCCGATCAGGTCATTTGCTTGCAGCGGCAATGCGCGCAAGGTCATCCAAAGTGAGGCGGGCGGGATTGTCGCCGAGTTCGGGCACGATCTCGTCGGCCTCGGTGAAATCCTCGTCCACCGTGTAGGTGCTGGTGGTGATGGTGCAGGGCAGGCCTGCGCCCTTGGCGGCGAGCAGGCCGTTGCGGCTGTCTTCGATTACCATGCATTCATGGGCCTCGGGCCCGCCCTCGCCGATATCGAGCGACATTTTCGCCATCTCGTAAATCTCGGGATCGGGCTTCTTGGCCGCAACGCAGTCGCCGGCATGGACGAAAGAAAACTTCGCTTTCCGTTCCTCGCCGAACAGATCGAGCACCTTGTCGATGAAGGCCGGATTGGAAGTGGTGCACACGCCGAGCTTCACGCCGTTCGCGAGCGCCTCGTCCACGATGCGCGAAATGCCCGGCCGCAGCGGCAGCCCGCCTTCGCCGACCAGTTCGGAGACGATCGCGGTCTTGCGCTTGTGCAGCGCGAGGATCAGTTCGTCCCGGCCGCCATGTTCGGCAACCTTGTCTTCGGGCCAGCCATATTCGTCAAAATAGGCGCGCATCCGCTCCTTGCCGCCGGCGACCAGCAGCAATTTGGCGTAAAGTTCGACGCTCCATTCGGCATCGATACCGAAATCCGCGAACGCGCGGTTGAAGCCGACCCGGTGCCCGTCGCGCTCGGTATCCACGAGCACGCCGTCGCAATCGAAAATCAGTGCCTTCAGCATTCCCCCTGTCGCTCCCTCAGGCTGCCTGCTTGTAGGTATCGAGGAAGGGCTGGGCGCGGTTCTCGCCGCCGAACTTGGCGATGAAGCCGGAGAACATCTGTTTGCAGGCCTGATACTGTGCATCCATCACCCGCAGCGGTTCAAAATCCGTCGGGTTTTCCTTGTGGTAGTTCACGAAACTCTCGACGAAAACGTGCTTCAGATTGGTCGAGATATTCACCTTTGCCGCGCCGCGCGCGATCGCCCGGGCGAAGGTCTCGTCGGAAAGGCCGGTTCCGCCATGCAGCGCCATCGGCGTCTTGGTCAGCCGGTTGATCGCCTCGATCCGGTCGAAATCGACCTTGGGTTCGCCCTTGTAGAAGCCGTGCGCGGTACCGACGGCGCAGGCAAAGGCTGAGAGGTCCAGCGCATCGCAGAACTTCTTGGCATCTTCGGGATCGGTCAGCACCGAATCTTCCTCGGCCACCACCATGTCGTCTTCCACGCCCATGATCTGCCCGAGCTCGGCTTCCATGCCGACACCGTATTTCTCGGCAATCTCGCGCACCCGCTTCGACATTTCGAGGTTCTCCTCGAACGGCAGTTCGGACGCGTCGATCATGATCGAGGTCCAGCCGCTTTTCGCGCATTCCTCGATCATCGGGATGTCCTTGCAGTGGTCCAGATGGAGCACCACCGGCACCGGGGAATCCTCTGCCACCGTGCGCACCCAGGAGACGATTTCCTTGTGGCTGAAATATTTGATCGTCTTTGCGGAAGTCTGGCAGATCACCGGAGCGTTCAGCTCTTCTGCCGCTTTCACCATCGCCTTGGTGGTGTTGTAATCGACAAGATTGAAGGCAGCGACCGCGTAGCCATTGTCCATCGCGTCGCGCAGCAACGGTTTCATGTTCACCAGGGGCATTTCAGTCTCCTTGGCAACGCGCGAGGGGTGGCGCGTTGACTTTGTCTCGAATCACCGGCCCTTTCTTATAGGGCCTCTTGAGGGGTGGTGTCTCGCCCTGAACGGCGCTTGCCGATCATTCAAGGATAAACAGCTTCCGCGTTCGCCCTTGGGACGCCATGATTGACATTCATGGGCAATTGCCGCCAGCGAGGCGCAGAATGGTTACAAGAGAAACCGGAGCGGGATGAGCGACAAGGCCGACTGGCAGGCGAAAGCCGAAGCGGAAGCGAAGGGGCGCGACCTCACCTGGCATACGCCGGAAGGGATCGCGGTGCAGCCGCTCTACACGGCGGAGGATACGCCTGCAGACGGCGCCGGCCTGCCCGGCTTCCCGCCTTTCACTCGCGGGCCATATGCCAGCATGTATGCCGTGCGGCCGTGGACGATCCGACAATATGCGGGCTTCTCGACGGCGGAGGAAAGCAATGTCTTCTACCGCCGCAATCTTGCGGCAGGGCAGAAGGGCCTTTCGGTCGCCTTCGACCTTGCCACGCATCGTGGCTACGATTCCGACCATCCGCGCGTGGTGGGCGATGTCGGCATGGCCGGCGTCGCGATCGACACGGTGCGCGACATGGAAATATTGTTCGACGGCATCCCGCTCGACGAAATGAGCGTTTCGATGACGATGAACGGGGCGGTGATCCCGGTGATGGCGTTCTATATCGTCGCGGCGGAGCGGCAGGGCGTGAGCCGGGAGAAGCTCACCGGAACCATCCAGAACGACATTCTCAAGGAGTTCATGGTCCGCAACACCTACATTTATCCGCCCGAGCCGAGCATGCGGATCGTCAGCGACATCATCGCCTATTGCTCGGCGGAAATGCCGCGCTTCAATTCGATCTCCATCAGCGGCTATCACATGCACGAGGCCGGGGCGACGGCGGTGCAGGAGCTCGCCTTCACCATTGCCGACGGCAAGGAATATGTCCGCCGCGCGATGGAAGCGGGGCTCGACATCGATGCTTTCGCGCCGCGCCTGTCGTTCTTCTTCGGCATCGGGATGAACTTCTTCATGGAAGTCGCCAAGCTGCGCGCGGCGCGCCGGCTGTGGCACGATGTCATGGAGGGTCTCGGCGCCAGGTCGGACAAATCGAAGATGCTGCGCACCCACTGCCAGACATCGGGAGTCTCGCTGCAGGAACAGGACCCTTATAACAACGTCATCCGCACCACTGTGGAAGCGATGGCGGCCGCGCTGGGCGGCACGCAGAGCCTGCACACCAATGCGCTCGACGAGGCGCTGGCCCTGCCGACCGATTTCTCCGCCCGGATCGCGCGCAACACGCAACTGGTGCTGCAGGAGGAAAGCGGGATTACGCGCGTCGCAGACCCGCTGGGCGGCAGTTATTATGTCGAGGCGCTGACGGCTGCACTGGCCGAGGAGGCCGGGAAACTGATTGCCGAGGCCGATGCGGCAGGAGGGATGACCGAGTATGTCGCCACCGGCGCGCCCAAGCGCATGATCGAGGAAAGCGCGGCCATGAAGCAGGCGCGCGTCGATCGCGGCGAGGATGTGGTCGTGGGCGTCAACAAGTATGCGCTGGACGAACATTCGCCGATCGAGACGCTCGACATCGACAA
>CAYRCH010000001.1:52653-58177 GCA_964422665.1 uncultured Sphingomonadaceae bacterium
ATGCGCGCGCGCCGATGCGACATTGGGCGAGATTTCCGCGGCGCTGGAGGAGGCTTTCGGCCGCTACGACACCGTGCCGCGCCCGGTGAAGGGCATCTATTCGAAAGCCTATGAAGGCGATACCCGCTATGCGCAGGTCGTGGATGGGGTCGCCGCGGTTTCGCAGCGCTTGGGTCGCGCACCGAAGATCATGGTCGCCAAGATGGGGCAGGATGGGCACGACCGCGGCGCGAATGTCATTGCCAGCGCCTTTGCCGATATGGGTTTCGACGTGATCTCCGGCCCGCTGTTCCAGACGCCGAAGGAAACTTGCGAGATGGCGCTGGCGGAGGGAGTCGATGTGGTGGGAGCAAGCTCGCTCGCCGCCGGTCACAGGACGCTGATCCCGGAACTGATCCGCCACCTGCGCGAGGCGGGCCGCGCGGATATCAAGGTCGTCGCGGGCGGAGTGATCCCGCCGCAGGATTACGAATTCCTGCGCAAAGCCGGGGTGCAGGGGATCTTTGGGCCGGGGACCAATGTTGTCGAGGCCGCAGCGGATGTGCTGACGCTGCTGGGGCACAACATGCCGCCTTTAGCGGATGGGGAGAAGGAGGAGTGAGCTTTAGCGACACACCGTCTTACGAAGATTGGCGGCACCTTGTCGGCTGCTTACTGTTTGGCGCCCTCTTCGTCGCGAACATCCTGTTCCTTTTCGTTTGGTATTTGAGTTTTTGGGATGTCAGCACGGACACATATCGATCTCTCACGGGCCTTGATTTCATTCTGGTGCCCGGAGTGCCTTTGGCCTCGCTAGCATTCGCGTTCGCGTATGTGCGTTGGGCGATGCGGGACCGAAGCTGATGTTCTCCAAGATCCTCATCGCCAATCGCGGCGAGATCGCCTGCCGGGTGATCAGGACCGCGCGGCGCATGGGGATCGCCACGGTCGCGGTCTATTCCGATGCCGATGCGCGCAGTCCGCATGTGCAGATGGCCGACGAGGCGGTGCATATCGGGCCGTCGCCTGCCGCCGAGAGCTACCTCGTTGCCGAGAAGATCATCGCCGCCTGCAAGCAGGCCGGCGCCGAGGCAGTGCATCCGGGCTATGGCTTCCTTTCCGAGCGCGCGAGCTTCGTCGAGGCGCTGGAGGCGGAAGGGGTGGTGTTCATCGGGCCGCCCGCAAACGCCATCGCCGCGATGGGCGACAAGATCGAGAGCAAGAAGCTCGCGCTCGAGGCCGGCGTGAACGTGGTGCCCGGATTCGTCGGCGAGATCGCGGACACCGACCACGCGGTGAAGATCGCCGACGAGATCACCTATCCGGTGATGATGAAAGCCAGTGCCGGGGGTGGGGGCAAGGGCATGCGGCTTGCCTGGTCTCAGCAGGATGTGCGCGAAGGCTTCGAAAGCGTGAAGCGCGAGGGGCTGAGCAGCTTCGGCGACGACCGCGTCTTCATCGAGAAGTTCATCGAGAGCCCGCGCCATATCGAGATCCAGCTGCTGGGCGACAAGCACGGCACCATCCTGCACCTCAACGAGCGCGAATGTTCCATCCAGCGCCGCCACCAGAAGGTGGTTGAGGAAGCACCTTCACCTTTCGTGACACCCGAAATGCGCGCAAAGATGGGCGCGCAGGCGATCGCACTGGCCCGCGCCGTGGGATATTATTCGGCGGGCACGGTGGAGCTGATCGTCGATGGCTCCGACCCGACCGGGGAGAGTTTCTACTTCCTCGAAATGAACACGCGGCTGCAGGTGGAGCATCCGGTGACCGAGGCGATCACCGGGATCGACCTCGTGGAGCAGATGATCCGCGTGGCGGCGGGAGAAAGGCTCGCCTTTGCGCAGGACGATATCGGGATCGACGGCTGGGCCATCGAGACCCGCGTCTATGCGGAGGATCCCTATCGCGGCTTCCTTCCCAGCATCGGACGGCTGGTGCGGTATCAAAGCCCCTCCCGCACGCGGGAGGGGTTTGGGGTGGGCAGCTCCGCCACCTCTCATGCCCACCCCCGGCCCCTCCCGCTTGCGGGAGGGGAGTGGTCGTCCCGCGGCATTGATGGCGTACGCGTCGACGATGGCGTCGCCGAAGGCGGCGAAGTGTCGATGTTCTACGACCCGATGATCGCCAAGCTGGTCACCTGGGGCGAAACGCGCGATGCCGCCGCGGACCTCCAGATCGATGCACTGGACAGATTCCGGATCGAGGGGCCGGGACACAATTTGCATTTCCTTTCCGCGCTGATGCAGCATCCGCGCTTCCGTGCGGGGAAGCTCACCACCGGCTTCATCGCCGAGGAATATCCCGAGGGATTCGCCGGCGCGCCGGCAGATGAAGATCGCCTTCGCCTTGTCGCGGCATGGCTGGCGGGCGCGGAATTCACCTGGCGGGCGCGGGCGGGGCGGATTTCCGGCAAGATCGACGGCGCGCCGCGGCCGGGCTCGGACTGGACGGTGCGGATGCACGGCCGCGAATTCGCGGTTAGGCTGGGTGAAGGCGGCGCCCATGTGGACGGGCACTGGATCGGCGGCACATGGGATTGGCATCCGGGCATGTGGCTCTCTGTCGCGCGCGGCGACGATGGCGGGGAAATCGCGCTCCAGCTTGCGCGCGACGGCGTCCACTGGCGGCTCACCACAAGGGGAGCGGAGCACCGCGCACTGGTATTGTCGGCCCATGCCGCGCCGCTTGCGTCGCATATGATCGAGAAGGAAGCGCCGGATCATTCCAAACTGGTCATCAGCCCTATGCCCGGCCTGCTGGTGGCGCTGCATGTCGGCGAAGGCGAGGAAGTCCAGCCCGGGCAGCCGCTTGCCACGATTGAGGCGATGAAGATGGAAAACGTGCTGCGCGCCGAGAAGGCCGGCACGGTGAAGGCGATCAATGCGGAACAGGGCGCCAGCCTGGTACTCGACCAGGTGATCATCGAGATCGAATAGGCGCGCTCAGGGGCGCTCCCAGCGAATCCTCCACCCGCAAGTCATATTGCGCGAGCAATTCGTCCACCGCCGCGCTTGCCGCCTCGACCCGCTTCGCCGCCAGCGCATCCTCGCGCACCCGCGCGCGGATGTCGGCGAGCGGCGGCAGCTCCGACGCAGAATGCTCGCTGATGCCCAGCAGGTGGCAGCCATGATCGGATTCGACCGGGCCTTGCCAGCGCGGCGATGCATCGAGCGCCAGCGCCGCCTGCGCGAAGCCGGTGCCGAACTGGCTCGCCAGCACGCGCGTGTCGGCATCGGCATAATGCGTCTGGTAGAGGAACCGGTCGCCATGCGCGCCGGCCTGCTCGAACGGAACCCGATCGCGGTTGAGCCGCACCAGCGCCTCCCGCACGGCGCCGCATGCCGATCCGCCCCGACGTGCACTGGTGAAAAAGACATGGCTGAAACGCAGCCGCTCGGGCAGGCCGTAATCGCTCGCATTCTCGCGGTAATATTGCGCCACCTCCGCGTCGCTCACAGTAACCTCGCCCGCGCGCTCCTCCAGCAGCAATTGCCGCATCTGCTGCACCACGCGGCGGCGCACCAGCGGGTCCGCGCCTGCCAGGTCCAGCGCGCTGCCCTCTCGGTAGAGCGCTTCCTCCGCCGCGGCATCGCGCACCAATGCTTCGCGTTCCTCCGCGCTCATCCCGGCAAGCAGCCGTTCGAAGCTCTCGGCATCGTATAGCTGTGCCCGCGACTGCAGGTGATCGATCACCGCTTCCCGGGTGACGTTGATCGTGCGGTCGCTGCCAGTATCCGGGGCCAGCCATGAGGTGATCACAAACAGCGCCGCACCGGCGCCGAGAAAGTGGACCAGCGGTTCGCGCAGCCATGCCTTTGCTGTCACGGGCGGTACCACACCGGCGAGGACCAGGCGCGCTCCTGGATGGTCGGCGGCAGCTCGAGAGTCGCCGGGTCGATCCCCATTGCCAGCGCATCGAACAAATGATGGCGCGGCGTGGGGATCTGCAGCACGCGGACATAGTAGAAGGCCGGCCGGGTGGAATCGAATTCCGGGTCGGTCCACAGGACGGTGAGTTCTGCCGCGCCGATCGTGTTGGTATAGCGAGCGGAAGCAAGATCGACCGTGTTGCCCACCGGGGGCAGCTTTCCGTCGGCGCCGATGCGGCGATTGCCGCTCCACGCCACATCGAACACTTTCTCGTGCAGCTTTCCGTCGGCGGACATCCAGCCTTTGACGACCTGGACGCGGTCCAGATTGCCGCCTTCGGCATCCTTGACCGCGCGGATCGCCAGTTGCGGCGCCTTTCCGCCGCCGGACGGAGGCAGCAGTCCGCCCATCGGCACGCCCTTGCGATAGCCGGTGGCAGCGAAGGAACGCGAGCTCTCGTCGCCCGGCACAAACCCGTATCCGGCGAACAGGCGCAGTGAGATACGCGGCCCGCTGGTGCCATAGACTTCGCGCCGGCGAAACGCATCGAAGATCGACTGCCGGTCGTTGCGGTCGGCCCAAACTCCGGCGAGGCCCGAGGCCGACATTTCGGCGGCCGGGAAGATGATGGTCTGCTTGTCCGCTCCCAGCCGGTCGGCCGGCAAATAGTCCTCACCCATCTTGCCGAGGAAGTCGTCCTCCAGTTGCGAGGAGAAGCCGGTATGGGTGTCGCTTGAGCCGACCATGCCGAAGCGGAACGGATTGACGCCGATCCGCACCTCTTCCGCAAGGCCGTTCTTCAGTGCCGATCGGGCATAGGAACCTTCGGAAACTTCCGTCGCAACACCGGTCAACAGCATGTTGCGCAGTTCGAAATCGGCAAACTCGTCGCGCGGGGCGAGCGCCGGGTGGGTTTCGGAAGTGCCCTTATACTGGGTGACTTCCACCACCGGCTCCCACGCGGCGCGGCGCATGGCATATTCGGCGCTGAAGGGATTGCCTTCGCTGTCGGTCAGCTCGAACATCTTGCCGTCCGAGAGGTTGGAATTGTGCGGAATGGCCACGAAATCCGCCCCCGTGCGCGAACGGGTTTCCTCGAAGAAAGCCCACAGATCTTCCGGCCGGTCGCTCATATAATTGGCAAAGGGCAGGAACTGGTTGGCGACCCTGCCATCGCCATTGATGAAGACGACGCGGTGGAGATTGCGCATGTTGGGGGCGCTGGTCCATTCCCAGCCGATCAGCGCTGTAAATTCCCCCGGCCTGTTATGCCGCTCGGCCGCAGCCACCTGGTTGGCCCAGCTTGCGCGCAGCACCTCGGGCGACTGCATTTCCGCCTCATATTGCGCGCGTTCCTCCTCGCTCAGCCCGCCGCCGAACATTGTCGCGGCGGTCAGCGCTCGGCCGCCCTGCTCGCGCAGGATGGTGAGGAGCTTTTGCGCGATCGGATATTTGAGGATTTCCGGATCCCCCGCGGCGATCCGGCTGGAAACGCCAAGGCTCACCGCATGGTCGGCCAGCACCATGAAGTCGAGCGGACGGTCGATCTGCACGCGCTGTCCGGTGCGGGGAAAGATCACAGGCATGCCCCGGGCGAAGCGGTAGGCGCTTTCGGCATCGGCATTGGCCATGCCGGTGGAAAAGGCGTCGATCGAATTGATCGAATGGA
>CAYRCH010000001.1:58277-59961 GCA_964422665.1 uncultured Sphingomonadaceae bacterium
GCATCGGCATTGGCCATGCCGGTGGAAAAGGCGTCGATCGAATTGATCGAATGGACGTGCGTGTCGCCCCATAGCAGCACCCGGTCGCCGTCTGCGGGCGCAGCGACTGCCTCTGCATTGGCGAGTTCGGGCATGGCATCGACCGGTTGGGGTGCGGGCGCCCGCTCGCTGCAGGCCGCCAGCGCCAATGCGCTGCCGAGTGCGAGGACCGTCGGGAGCCTCATGGCCTGTACCACACAGGCGAAGTCCATGCGCGCTCTTGCAGCCATGCGGGCGTGCCTTCCTTGAGCGGGATGGCGGTCTTCACTGACAGGTAGGTTGCCCAGCGCGGTGTCGGAATCTCGATCACGCGGGCGTAGTAGAGCGCCCGCTGCGACGGATCGAAGTCGGGATCGGTCCAGGTGCCGAACAGTTCGGCCGCACCGATCGTGTTCGCATAGGTCGCTTTCGCGGCGTCCACCGTATTGCCGACCGGGGGGAGCCTGCCGTCGGCCAGCAGGCTGCGTCCGCCCGACCAGGCGACATTGTAGATCTTCTCGTAGCTCTTGCCGCCCTCGCGCCACAGCTTGACGATCTGGATCCGGTCGAGATTGCCCGATTGTGGATCGCGGGCCGCCTGGACGACGAAGCTCGGTGCACGTACGCCGTCTGTCGGGGCGGACAGCGTGCCGCCCATCGGCACGCCCCAGCGATATGCGCCCCTGGCCCAGTCGGCGCCCTGGCCGAGCGCGGTGGCATCGCCCCAACCGGCGAACAGGCGCACGCGCATCCGCGGCCCGGACGTGGCGAAGGTTTCGCGCCGGCGCAGCGCGTCGAAGATCGCTTCGCGCGTATTGGTATCGGCCCACACGCCGGTGAGACCGGAGGCAGACAGGCCCGCCAGCGGGGCGCCGATCACCGGCGAATCCTCGGTCAGGATCTCCAGCGCATTGCTGTGCGCATCGGACAGGCCCAGCGCGCCGGGGTAATTGTCCTCATCGGTCGAGGAGACGCCCGAATGGTAATCGGTCGACCCGGTAAAGCCCTGTTCGAAGGGATTGACGCCCAGCCTTTCCTCCAGCTCCATCCCGCGCTGCAGGCCCGGCCGGACATAGGCGCCGTAAATGTCCCCATCGGGCGGCAGCAGCTCGAAATCGGCAAATTCGTCGTCGGGCGAAATCTCCGGGCGGGTCTCGCTGGTGCCCTTGATCTGGGTGATCTCGACCAGCGGCTCCCACTGGGCGCGGCGGCGGGCATATTCCGCCGTCATCGGCTGGTCGTAAGTGTCGTTCCACGGGAAGGCGAGACCGTCGGACAGGTTGGAATTATGCGGGATCATCAGCGAATCGATCCCGCGCCGACGGTTGTTCTCGGCATAGGTCCACAGCGCCTCGTGATGCATGGAATCGGTCGAGCCGAAAGGCATCTCCGGATAGTTCGGCCCGCGGAAGATCACGTTGCGGTGCAGGTGCGCGCCATTGCTGCGATAGGTGGGGGAATATTCGAAGGCGACGAAGGCGGTGAAGCGGCCCGGCTGGTTGTGCCGTTCGGCCGCGGCGATCTCGTCCTGCCAGTGGGTATAGACGCCCTGCGGATCGTTCAGCCCTTCGCGTTCCTCGCCATAGAGCCCGGCCACCATCCTGCCGAACAGCTCGAACATCACCGCCCCGCCTTCATGGCTGAACAGCCGCCGCCACTCGGCGGG
>CAYRCH010000002.1:0-17186 GCA_964422665.1 uncultured Sphingomonadaceae bacterium
GCTTTCCACGCCGGCATGCACATCTGCCGCGCGCATTCTTCGAGCCTTCGGCGCAGTATATAGGCGCTCATCTTCTCACCCCCGGCGGCGAAGACGGTGCGAAGATATCGCGGCGAAACCCGCAAGCCTTCCGAAATCGTGGCCGGCGAGAGGTCGGGATCGCGCAGATTGTCCTCGATGAACTCGATCACATCCTTGCGCCGCTGCCATGCGATGGCCGAAGCATCCTGTTCGGGCTCCATCGCCATCGTGTAGGACATGGAGATCATCTCAAGCAGGTAACGGGCCACTCGGTCTTCATAGACTGGCAGGATATCGCCGCCGCTGCCCTCGCTCAGCTCGCGAACCATCGTGGCCACGGCACCGGTCAGGCCCGTCGCCCGCCCCAGGTGCCTTCCGCAATACTGCTCGGGCGTGGGCAGATAGGTCCGCAGGATGTCGCCAGGCACGCGCACCATCACTGTTACTGATGATGCATCCGTGCGCCAGTAATGCGGAAGGCCGGTGTCGCACAGCACGAAGTCGCCCGTCTCCAGCCGTGCTTCCTTGCCGCAGTGATAGAAGGTGCTGCTGCCCTCTGCCTGCAGCAGGAAATTGTAGAGGCGCGGCGAATTGCGCACGATGTGGTTGCGCTTGCGCTCGACGCTGCAATTTTCGAGCGTCAACCGTGCAAGCTTGATCGGGCCGAACTGGCCGATCCGCAGTTCCGCATCGAAATTGCTGTGATCCCCGGGCGTGAATTCCACATGGCTCATCCGGGTGGCGTAAAGCGCGCCCCAAGCGGCCGCTCGCCCCGTCTTGGGCAGGCCCTGTGTGCTCAAGCATTCCATCGGTCATCCTCCCGCGGCCCTGCTTTGCAGTGGCCCGCTCTTTCCCATTCCCGGGAATGGGTCGCACTGGTCGCATCCCCGCAAAACTATGTCAATACGTTACATTGTTTCGATAGATGAAACCATGAGCATCAAAAATATTTGCTCGGAAGAGGCTCCGGCATTCCTCAAGTTCACCCCAAACTTGACCCAGATGGCGCGAATACCAAACGGCGATGCGCCCCTTTCCAATCGCGCCTTGCGCGGTATTTTTACAACCGACACATTCCCCCGCCGCAGCGCCGAACCCGCTGCTCGACAACCGGGAGAGTTTCATTGATCGCCACCCGCCTGAACATTCGCCTTGCGGCCTTTGCCGCGCTGCTTGTGCTGTCCGCGCCTGTCGCATGGACCCAGGAAGTGCCGCGCGAACGGATCGACGAACTTGCCCGCGATGTGGACCGGGTCGAGGCGGTTCGCGACGTGAAGGACCTGCAACGCTTCTATGCGCAATATCTGCAGTTCGGCCTGTGGGACGAAGCCTCCAGGCTCTACGCCGAAGATGCGACGCTGGTCTGGGGCGACCGCACGATCCGCGGGCGCAGGGCGATTGCCGACTGGATCAAGCGCCGGGTCGGCGGCACGCGCGGGCTCGCTCCCGGAGCGATGCATAGCGAGTTTATCGACAATCCGCTGATCACGCTCTCGGTCGACGGGACCACTGCGAAGACCAGGTGGATGGCCATAACCTTCGCCGGGAACGGCAAGGGCAAGACCATGATCGAAGGCGGGCTGTTCGAGAACGAATATGTCTTGCGCGACGGCAAGTGGCTGATTTCGCGCGCCGTGTTCTTCCCGCAATATGTCGGCGATTACGAGAACGGCTGGAGCAATGCCGGCGGCGGCGAGCTGCCGCAGTTCCCTTTCCATTTCACCGTCGATGAAACCGGTATCCCGATCCCCCCGCCCGAAGGCCCCGCCCCGGCGACCGATGCGACGCTTGAACAGCTCGAGGAGCGGATCGCGCTCCTCAATGCCGAGGATTCGGTGCGCAGCCTGCAGAACGCCTATGGCTACTATGTCGACCAGAAGATGTGGGACGACGTGGTCGACCTGTTCGGCGAGAATGGCGTCGTCGAGATATCCGGCGTCGGCACTTTTTCGGGCAAGGAGGGCGTACGCCAGGCAATGGAACTGATGATGGGCGAGCAGGGTCTCACCCAGGGGCAGTTCAACGAACATCCGAGCTTTTCGCTGATCGTCACAGTGATGCCTGGCGCGCAGGAGGCCTATGCCCGCGGGCTGGTGCTCGGCATGCGCAGCCGCGAACTCAACGGTGCATCCTCGTGGGAGTTCAGCACTTTCCGCAACCGTTTCGTCAAGGAAGGCGGCCTGTGGAAGCTGCGCGAGATGCGGATCTATCCGACCATGGCCGCCGACTATGTAGATGGCTGGGGCAAAGGCGGGACGAGCCACCTGACGGGCATCCTGCCCGCCTTCACCGAACCGCACCCGGTCACTGGCGAGCAGGTCACTATCGAAGGCTTCACGCTGGCCGGCGCAGAGCCGCTGACCGCGGCGGTGCCGCCAGTCGCCGCCGACCGGATGATGCGGCCGGTCACGCCCGAGCGGCTGGCGGATGCGGAGCGCCGCCTCGGCCGCAGCCACGCTTTCGACGGGGTGGTGAATGTCTCATCCGCCTACGGCTACTATCTCGACGACTTCTTCTGGGACGAGCTCGGCTCGATCTTCGCCAGGAACGGCAACAAGCACTCGCCCTTTGCCGGCTTCTATCTCGGGCAGGACCGGATCAAGGGCGCGGCCAATGCCATGTACGGCCCGCCGCCGGCGACCAGGCCGGGCATTTCCTTCCACTGGCGCACCCAGCCGGTGATCCATGTCTCGCAGGACGGTCGCTCGGCCAATCTGCGGACCCGTCTGTTCCAGCCGCGCACCTCGATGCCCGGCTCCGGTGGCGGAATGCTCAACAACACGCTCAATTCGGGCATGTATCCCAACGACCAGGCGGTGCTGGAAAACGGCATCTGGCGGCTGTGGAGCCTGACGATCGACGAGCACTACATGACCATGCGCAACTGGAAGGAAGGCTGGGCAGGCGTGAAGCCGGTCCCGCCGGGCCAGGGCGCGGGCCAGAGCCCGCTGGTCGAACGCTATCCGCCCGATATCCTCATGACCAAGCTGGGCCGCCGGGCAGAACATTTCCGCGGCGGCACCGGCGTGACGCTGCAATGGCCGGACATCATGCCGATGTGGTTCCACTACAAGAACCCCGTCTCCGGCCGCGTACCGCCCAACTACTGGCCCGACAGTGTGCCGAGCGTACTGCTGCCCGAATCGCGGCTGATCGAGCATGGCTACCAGATGCCGCCCAACGGGCCGGAGCAGGACGGGATCCATGTCGAGCTGACCCCGCCCGAGGCGATGGAAATGGAAGGCGGGGAGTAATTCCCCGCCGCTTCGACATCTACACTCCCTGGGCGGCGAAACTCCGTGAACTTCGGACCGGGATTTGGCGCCATCCCATTGAAATAAAGTCGCTATTCATATTCCAACCGCCTGCGCTCGTGCGCCCGACCTGTGAACATCCGGACCAGGCCTCAATCCTGCGCCCCGTGACCTCGACCAGGCCCTCGACCATGGGGCTGCTGCTCCTGCCTCCTCATTTAGGGATGCAGCGGTATAGCACGGCGTGCCATCTGTAGGACAGCGCCGCCGCGCTGGCCCACCCCCAGCCCCTCCCGCATGCGGGAGGGGAGGAGTATGCCCGCCCCCTTGCACGCCGACAGGAGCCGCGCAGCCAGATACGAAAGAAGCGGGGCCGCCCCTTACGGCCCCGCTTCCCATTTGCCGGCAGAGGAACAGCCGCCGGTCGGTAAGTTCAGGCCGGCGGCGCGGCGTTGATTTCCTTGGCCGGATCCGCCGCGGCAGCGGCCGCCGGATCGCCTTTCATGTCCTCGAGATTGCGCAGCTGGCTGCCGACCGTTTCGGGCAGCAGGATGGTGGCAAGCACCACGAGGCTGATGCCGAAGACGCCGAGCAGCGCCATGGCGCTGCTCAGATCCATCGTTAGCGCCACGATCGGCACGATGCTGACGAAGCCGGCGCTGCCCGCACGGCCGAAATTATAGGCGAAGGCCTGCCCCGTACCGCGCAGTTCGGTCGGGAACAGCTCGGTGAAATAGGCGCCGAAGCTGGCATACATGCCGAACTGGAAGAAGCCGTAGACGAAGCCCGCCGCGCCCAGCGCATAGATATTGCTGCCCAGCGGACCGTACAGATAAAACACCGAAGTCAGCACGAAGCCCGCGCCGAACAGGCGGAACACGTTTCGCCGTCCCACAGCGTCGCTGACATAGGCATTGCTGAGGAAGCCGAAGAAGCCGCCGGCGCTGTTGATCATCACCAGCGAGCCCGCGACCGCAATGGAAAGCCCGCGCTCCAGGCTGAGGAACGAGGTCAGATAGTTGCTGATCGAATAGGCCGCGCCCTGCACGCCGAGCGAGAGCAGCGCGGCCAGCATGGTGAAGCGCAGCACCCGCGGCTGGAAAATCGCCGCGATACTGTGCCGCTCGCCCGTTTCGCGGGAGCGCTGGGCCGCCTTCTTGTAGATTTCGGAATCGTCCGAATCCTTGCGCACCAGAAAGATCAGCAGCGCGGGCAGGATCCCGGCCCAGAACACGATCCGCCAGCCAAGGTCGGGATCGTCGATCCACGCCACCACCGGTCCGGCGAGGAAGGCGGCAAGCGCAGATCCGATCGCGGCGCCGCTGTGGACGGTGCCGAGCGCCTTGCCGCGGTGCTTGGGATTGATCACTTCGCCCAGCAGCACCGCGCCCACGGCCCATTCGGCGCCGAAGCCGAGCCCTTGCAACACGCGGATGACCAGCATCTGTTCGTAGGTCTGGGCAAAACCCGACAGGAAGGAGAAGAACGAGAACCACAGGATGGTGATCTGCAGGATCCGCGCGCGCCCGTAACGGTCGCACAGCCAGCCGCCGATCCATCCGCCGAGCGCGGCAGCGAAGAAGTTCGCGCTCGAAATGAAGCCGGCCTGGACGAGCGTCATTCCGAGCGCAGCCATCAGGACCGGGATCAGGTAGGAATAGACGACGCTGTCGGCCATATCCATCGCCCAGCCCGCACTGCACGTCCAGAAAATGCGGCGAGTCTTTCGATCCGCCTCGCGATACCAGGTGAACATTCAGGCTCCCGCTCTTTCCATTATGCCGGCTCCCTTGATGTAAGGCCGCGGGGAAAGCCAGCTTGATCGCTGCGGCGCGCCGAATTGACGGGCCATAATCCTCGTGGTGGGCAGGCGGCGCTGCGGCTGCGCGCAACCACTATCGCCGCTCTGGTCAAGACGAGCCGCCACCGAGGTCCGAATAGCGGGAACAGGCATCGGCGAAGGACGAGCGAATTGGAAATACCTGCGAAACTGGTGCTGCAGAATGTCGGCACGGTTCGGCTCGGCCCCGGCGTGGCGGAAGACTGCGCGGTGGACCTCGCCGAGCGCGGCTGCGCCCGCGTGGCCATAATCACCGGCGCACCGATCCGCGCGCTGTGCAGCGGGCTGGAACAGGCGCTCGCCCGGCGTGAAATGGCCGCGCTGGTGATCGAGGCAAGCGAAGGCGAGCCGACCATCGAGGAATTCGAGACAGCGCGCGATGCCGCCCGCCGGTTCGGCGCAGAAGCCGTCGTCGGCCTGGGCGGCGGCAGCGCGATGGATGTCGCCAAGCTGGTCGCCGCTCTGCTCGACGGGAAGCAGGAGGTCGCCGATGTGGTCGGCACCGGGTTGCTGGCGCCGCGCACCGTCCCGCTGGCCTGCATCCCGACCACTGCCGGCACCGGCAGCGAAGCCACTCCAATTGCGATCCTTGAAGACACGCAGGCGCAGCTCAAGAAGGGCGTGGTCAGCCAATACCTCGTGCCCGACTTCGCCTATCTCGACCCCGAGCTGACCCGCACCATGCCGCGGGGCGTGACCGCCGCGACCGGGATCGACGCGCTCACCCATTGCATCGAATCCTATGCCAACCGCTTCGCCCATCCGGTGGTGGACGTGTGGGCGCTCGAAGGCATCCGCCTGATCGGGCGCTATCTCGAACGCGCCTGGAACGACGGCGGCGACATGGAAGCGCGCGAAGCCATGCTGCGCGCCAGCCACCTTGGCGGCCAGTGCCTCGGCCCGGTCAACACCGCCGCGGTCCACGCCCTCGCCTATCCGCTGGGCGGCGAATTCCACGTGGCACACGGAGTCGCCAATTCGCTGCTGCTGCCGCATGTGCTGCGCTTCAATCTTCAGGCCGCGCCCGCGCGCTATGCCGACATCGCCGGCGCGCTGGGCGTTGCTCGGACCGGCGACGACATGGCCGACGCGCTCAAAGGCATCGAGAAGATCGAGGCTCTTTCCGCCGCCATCGGCATCGAACGCCACCTCTCCGCTTTCGGCATCAGCGAGAACACGCTGCCGCACATGGCCGCCGCGGCGATGACCGTGCAGCGGCTGCTGATGCGCAATCCGCGCGAAGTGACCGAAGCCGACGCGCTGGCGATTTACCAGGCGGCGCTGTGACGCCCGCCTAACCTTTCCATCCCGCAGGAGAAATGGCCCGATGGCCGATGCAAAACTGATCGAACTCAATACCGCGCTCTCGCTCCAGCTCGCCGATTACTGGCACGAGATCGATTTCAACGGCGGGCGCAACGCCTGCGAATATTATACGCCGGATGCAGAATTCCACGGCCAGTTCGCCTCCTACATCGGAGTCGAGAAGATCCAGCAATTCTACGACTGGCGGCGCGAACGGGGGGACCGGCTATCGGTCCATGCCTTCACCAATTTCCGCGCCTGGTTCACCGGGGAAGACACGGCCGAGGCGACCAATTTCCTGATTCTCTACGCCCGCGACGGCGTGCGCCCCCAGCCGAGCCACGAGCCGGTGACCGTCTCGCTCGCGACAGACCGCTATGTTCTCAGGGACGGCAAGTGGCTCTGCACCTATCGCCGGTTCGAACATCTGTTCGAGAGTGATATCCCTGTCACCAACCCCAATCTGGATGGCGACGAGGACTGATGACAAACGAACGCGGCAAGCTCGACGAAGCGGACCTCTTGGTCACGCGCAACCTGGTCGGCGGAAAATGGATCGGCGGCGATGCCAAACCGATCGAGGTGGATGACCCCTTCACGCTTGGCGTGATTGCGGAAATTGCCGCCGTCGGCGAAGCCGAAGCGCAGGCGGCAGTCGATGCCGCCGAGGAGGCCTTTCCCGCCTGGGCCGCAAAAACCGCGAAGGAACGCGGCGCCCTATTGCGCCGCTGGTTCGAGCTGATCGTCACCCACAAGGAAGACCTCGCCCGGCTGATCACGCGCGAGAACGGCAAGCATATCCGCGAGGCGCGCGGCGAAGTCGATTACGGCAACCAGTTCATGGAATTCTACGCCGACGAGGCGACGCGCGTGCTGGGCGAGACGATCCCGGCCCCCGTGCCCGGCCGCCGCCTGCTGGCCGAGCCCGAGCCGCTGGGCGTGGCCGCCGCTATCACGCCGTGGAATTTCCCGCTGGCCATGCTCACCCGGAAGGTCGCGCCCGCGCTCGCCGCGGGCTGCACCATGGTCGCCAAGCCGGCCTCGATGACGCCGCTGACCGCGCTCGCTTTCGCCAAGCTGGGCGAGGAAGCGGGCGTGCCCGCCGGCGTGTTCAACATCGTCACCGGCAGCGCCGGCGCCATCGGCAAGGTGCTGACCGGCAGCCCGGTGGTGCGCAAGTTCAGCTTCACCGGCTCGACCGAGATCGGTGTGATGCTGGCGGAGCAATGCGCAGGCACGATGAAGCGCGTCAGCATGGAGCTGGGCGGCAATGCCCCGCTGCTGATCTTCGACGATGCCGATCTCGATACGGCCGTCGAAACCGCGATGGTCGCCAAGTTCCGCAATGGCGGACAGAGCTGCATCGCGGCCAATCGGATCTACGTGCAGAAGGGCATCCAGGACCGTTTCCTCTCCGCCTTTGCCGACCGCGTGAAGGCGATGTCCGCCGGCGACGGTTTCGACGAGGCGAACGACATCGGCCCGCTGATCGACGACGATGCCGTGGCCAAGGTCGACGAACACCGCGAGGATGCGCTGGCAGGCGGCGGACGCTGCCTCGCAGGCGGCAGTTCGCCGGGCGGGAGGATCGCCCTCCCCACTCTGATCGCGGACGTCCCGTCCGGGGCCAAGCTGGCGAAGGAGGAAACCTTCGGGCCGCTAGCCGGCGTGATCGGCTTCGATACGGTGGAAGAGGCGATTTCCCTCGCCAACGATACGCCCTTCGGCCTCGCCGCCTATCTCTGCTCCTCCGACCCGGCGACGATCAGCCATGTCGCGCGCCAGCTGCAGACGGGCATGGTCGGCATCAATACCGGGCTGATCTCGACCGCCCATGCGCCGTTCGGCGGGGTGAAGATGTCGGGCGTGGGCAAGGAAGGCTCGCACCACGGCATCGAGGAATATCTCAACCGCAAATATATCTGCCACGCCGGACTTTAGGAGACACCATTGAAGCTCTCCCCGTCATTGCGAGCGAAGCGAAGCAATCCAGAATGGCACGCACAAGGCTGGATTGCCGCGCCGCCTTCGGCGGCTCGCAATGACGAGAATCCGGAATAGGAGCCCTGAAATGCGCAAGACAAGCAAAGCCATCATCACCTGCGCGCCGACGGGCTCGATCCACACGCCCTCCATGTCGCCGCATCTGCCGGTGACGGCGGACCAGATCGCCGATGCGGCGATCGGCGCGGCGGAAGCGGGGGCCGCGATCCTGCATCTCCATGCGAGGAACGAGGCGGACGGCAGCCCCTCCCCCAAGGCGGAGGATTTCATGCGCTTCCTGCCGCGCGTGAAGCAGTCCACCGATGCGGTGATCAACATCTCCACCGGCGGCAGCGCGGTGATGAGCCTCGACGACCGGCTCGAAGGCGCCAAGGCCGCAAAGCCCGAAGTCTGCTCGCTCAATATGGGGCCGCTGATCTTCGACTTTTCCGCCGCCGGGCGCCGCGTGGAGAGCTGGCACCATGAGTGGGAGCGCGAATATGTCGAGGGCTCGCGCGGGCGGATCATGTACAATGACAACGCCTATATCGAGCGGATCATGCTCGAGGTCGGGCGCGAATTCGGCACGAAATTCGAATTCGAATGCTACGATATCGGCCATCTCTATACGCTGGCCCATTTCGCCGATCGCGGGCTGATCGATCCGCCCTTTCTGATCCAGGGCGTGTTCGGCATACTCGGCGGGATCGGCGCCGATGTGCGCAACCTCTCCCACATGGTCACCATGGCCGACAGCCTGTTCGGCGAGGATTACGTCTTCTCCGCCTTCGCCGCGGGCAAGCACCAGCTCGAATTCTGCACCCAGTCGGCGCTCTTGGGCGGCAATGTCCGCGTCGGTCTGGAAGACAGCCTGTTCATCGGCAAGGGCGAGCTGGCGACGTCCAATGCCCAGCAGGTGGCCAAAATCCGCACCGTGCTGGAAGCTCTGGGCAAGGAAATCGCGACGCCGGCAGAAGCGCGCGAAATCCTCGGCCTCAAAGGCGGCGACCAGGTGGGGTTTTAGGGGGCTTGCATTGCAGTACCGCCAGTTGCCCCTCCGTCAGCCCTTGCGGGCTGCCACCTCCCCATGAGCTTCGCTCACGGGGAGGATTAAGACAATCCTCCCCGTCGCGCAGCGATGGGGAGGGGGACCGTGCGCAGCACGGTGGAGGGGCAAGGCGCTGCACGTTCCCGCTTTCCTACACGCATCGAACCTGCCTAGCATAGCGCCGCCTCCGACTCGGTGCGGGGGCAGGCTCTTTGACTTCGTCGATCTCTCCCCGAAAGGGCGCTGCCTTTGGCGCCCATGCGCGCGCGTGAGCGTATGTATTTCATCAACCAAGGGCCGGCCGAAGCGGCCTGCGCAGAGTCCACAACCGAGTGTGGCTTTCGCGAAAGCGAAGTCCACACGGACATTCAAAAAACGCCAGCCTGTTCAATAGGCTAAGAACGAAACCGCGCTGCGTAAAACCCGGATATGTGTCGACACTCCCGTGGCCTTTGCCCGGACTCAGGCCATTCCCATCCAATCCGGCGGCAGAAGGGGCGGATCCCTGCGGACCCGCCCCTCCAATTGCCTATCGTGGTTACGCCTGGCGTCACTATGCGGGCCGCCCCGACGCCGATCGCGTCGGGCGCTAGTCCTTTTTCGCCCGCTTTGCGGCCGCGGCAACGGCTTCGGTGGCCGGATTGCCAAGCGACAACTGGCGCCCGTCGGGGAAGGTGATTTCCGCCGCACTGGCCCGGTTGTCATTGTCGTGCGAGGCAAATCCCTGGACCTGGATGCGCGTGCCCGGAGGCAGCGAATTGCGATTCCAGCCGCGGCGCAGCAGGGCGCTGGGAGCGCCGCCCTCCACCCGCCATACGACGCGCTTGTTGGTCGCCGGATCGACCGACTCGACATGAATCCACGAATGCGGATTGACCCACTCGAACTTGAGCACCTTGCCTTCGATCTTGAGCGGCTTTTTCGCGTCGAACTCTACCGAAAACGAGTGGTGAGCGAGAGCTGAGCCGCCGAAGGCCACCATGAGGGCGACTCCGGCAGCAAGCGGCAGTTTACGTGACTTTCCGGTCATTCATCTTCTCCTGTTGCACCGGTTTTGCATTCACGCATCCCGGCGCCCTTTGACCAACACGAGGAAAATGAACGCGGTGGGGATGGCCCGCATTGATCGGGGTCAACCAAGCTCGGATGGAAATCCCGCTTCAATTTGATTAGCATCAAGGTATCGGTAATGCTGCGGGCGCAGCGGCATCGTATCGACGGGTCAAAAGAAGGAATAACCGATGGACAGGGTAATCGCACGTACCGGGATCTGGTACGTGGTGCTGATACTCGCGTTTGCAGGGGCAGCTTTTGCGAAGGACAGCGGTTTTGCCCTGCATATGGGAATCACTGCCCTCGGTGCCCTCTTTGCGATCTGGGGCATTGGCCGCAGCACTGATTTCGCGGCCATCGCTGCGGGCAAGCCCGTGCCGCTGCCCGATCACTCGAAATATGACGATGCACCGATCCGCTGGGGCGTAATCGCCACTGTCGGCTGGTCGGTTGTCGGCATGCTTGCCGGACTGGTCATCGCCCTCCAGCTATCCTTTCCGCTCCTCAACCTAGAACCATGGTTCAATTTTGGGCGGCTTCGGCCCTTGCACACGTCGGGAGTGATTTTCGCTTTCGGCGGAAACGTGCTGATCGCCACATCCTTCTATGTGGTGCAGCGCACCTGCCGCGCACGGCTCGCCTTTCCCGGCCTCGCCCGGTTCGTGTTCTGGGGCTACCAGATGTTCATCGTGCTGGCGGCCAGCGGCTACCTTCTGGGGATTACCCAGAGCCGCGAATATGCCGAGCCCGAATGGTATGTCGACCTGTGGCTCACGATCGTCTGGGTCGCCTATCTGGTGGTGTTTGTGGGTACGCTTGCACGGCGAACCGAGCCGCACATCTATGTGGCCAACTGGTTCTACCTGTCGTTCATCCTGACCATTGCGATGCTCCACATCGTCAACAACCTCGCGATACCGGTCTCGCTAACCGGCTCGCTTTCCTATTCGGCCTTCGCCGGTGTGCAGGATGCACTCACCCAGTGGTGGTACGGGCATAATGCGGTCGCCTTCTTCCTGACCGTGCCGTTCCTGGCGATGATGTATTACTTTGTGCCCAAGCAGGCGGAGCGGCCGATCTACAGCTATCGGCTGTCGATCCTGCATTTCTGGTCGCTCATCTTCCTCTATATTTGGGCGGGACCGCACCACCTCCACTATACCGCACTGCCCGATTGGGCGCAGACGCTCGGGATGGTGTTCTCGGTCATCCTCTGGATGCCGAGCTGGGGCGGAATGATCAACGGGCTGATGACCCTCAATGGGGCATGGGACAAGGTCCGTACCGACCCGATCATCCGGATGATGGTGATGGCGCTGGCCTTTTACGGAATGGCCACTTTCGAAGGGCCGATGCTCAGCATCAAGGCGGTCAACAGCCTGTCGCATTATACTGATTGGACGATCGGCCATGTCCATGCGGGCGCACTGGGGTGGAACGGCATGATTTCCTTTGCCGCGATCTATTACCTCGTACCGCGTCTGTGGGGACAGAAGCGCCTCTATTCGCTGCGCTGGGTCAACTGGCATTTCTGGCTCGCAACGCTGGGCATCGTTTTCTATGCTGCGGCAATGTGGGTCGCCGGCATCACGCAGGGCCTCATGTGGCGCGAATACGGCGTTGACGGTTACCTGGTGAACAGCTTTGCCGAGACGGTCGTCGCGCTCAAGCCCATGTACCTGCTGCGCGCCTTTGGCGGCGCTCTCTATCTGAGCGGCGTGATACTGATGGTCGCCAATGTATGGCTCACCATCCGCGGCCGCCTGCGCGAGGAAGCTCCGATGCACGACGCGTCTTACAATCCCGAAGCCGACCGCCCGATCGTGGCGCAGCCGGCCGAATAGGAATATCCCGATGGGCTTTACCGAACAGCACAAGAAGCTGGAACGCAACGTGACGCTGCTAGGCGTGGGCGCCTTCATTGCCGTAGCCATCGGCGGCGCGGTGGAGATCGCCCCGCTCTTCTGGGTCGATAATACGATCGAGGAGGTGGAAGGCATGCGGCCCTACACACCGCTCGAGCAGGCTGGCCGCGACATTTATGTGCGCGAAGGCTGCTATACCTGCCACAGCCAGATGATCCGTCCTTTCCGTGATGAGGTGGAACGCTATGGCCACTACAGCCTGGCCGCGGAAAGTATGTATGATCACCCGTTCCAATGGGGATCGAAGCGCACAGGTCCGGACCTGGCGCGAGTGGGCGGTCGCTACTCGGACGAATGGCATGTCCAGCATCTCAAGGACCCACGCTCGGTGGTGCCCGAAAGCGTCATGCCAACCTATGCGTTCCTGGCGGAGGCGGATCTCGAAACGGACAGGGCCGATGCGAAGCTTTCAGCGCTAAGGAAGGTCGGCGTACCCTATACCGACGCTGACATCGAAGCTGCCAACCAGGATCTGAGGGCACAGGGCAACCCCAACCTTTCCGCCGGCGATCTGGCGGACCGCTATCCCAAGGCGCAATTGCGCGATTTCGATGGAAATCCCTCCCGCCTGACGGAGATGGACGCGCTAGTGGCCTATCTTCAGGTGCTGGGCACGCTCGTCGACGTCAATTCCGCTGCGGCACAGGAAGAACTGGCGAATGAGAAAGGCCGATGAGCGACCATTCGACCTACGAGTTCCTACGCCAGCTCGCCGACAGCTGGGGGCTTGTCGCAATGTTCATTGTGTTCGCCGTGCTGGTGGCATGGCCGTTCCGGCCCGGCGCCCGCAAACGCAATGAAGATGCCGCCAATGTGATTTTCAAGGACGACCAGGATGGCGAATAAGCGCATCGACGAGCCGACCGGCACCGAATTTGTCGGCCATGAATGGGATGGCATCGAGGAACTCGATACCCCGATGCCCCGCTGGTGGCTGTGGACGTTTTACGCGACCATCGTGTGGGGCGTAATCTACGTCATACTCTATCCAGCATGGCCGCTGGTCACCCAGGCGACCGAAGGCGTGCTGGGCTGGTCGAGCCGTGGGCAACTGGCCGCGGAAATCGCAGCGGAAAACGAACGCAAGGCACCCATCCTCGCCGCCCTGTCGCAGGTCCCTATCGAACGGCTGCCGGAAGACAGCGAGCGCATGCGAGCGGCTGTTGCAGGCGGGCGGGCCGCATTCAAAGTCAATTGCGTCCAATGCCACGGAGAGGGCGCCGCAGGTTTCGAAGGCTATCCCAACCTCAATGATGACGACTGGCTGTGGGGTGGTGACCTGAAAGCCATCGAATACACGCTGGTTCACGGCATCCGGCAGCCCGGACACTCCGAAACACGCATCAGCCAGATGCCGGCATTCGCGGGCATTCTTACCCCTGAGCAGGCAGGTCAGGTCGCGAACCATGTATTGAATTTGACCGGCAAGGGGCCTGCGAATGCAACGGGAGCGCAGCTCTTTGCCGACAATTGCGCCGTATGCCACGGTGCCGACGGTACAGGGCTGCGCGAATTCGGAGCGCCCAATCTTGCAGATGCGATCTGGCTGTATGGCAGCTCACCCGAACAGGTGAGGCAGCAGATCCTACAACCGCGTCACGGGGTGATGCCCGCCTGGGGCAACCGGCTCGATCCGGTGACAATCAAAATGCTTGCAGCTTATGTCCATTCGCTCGGGGGAGGCGAAGACTTCGTGGAGGTCGCACAAGACCCGGCGGTGGAGGTCGATGAGCAACCCTGACGAACCGGTCGCCAAAGATGGTGTTATCAAGACGAACGACCCGGTCAGCCTGACCGTTGCCGAGGCCGATGCCGGCGCTCAGCGACATGAGCCGCACGAACCTCCGCGGCAGCATCTGCCCGAGAAGCTGTTCGAAAAGCGCAAGAAGGTCCACAACAAGCGGATCGACGGGCCCTTCCGCCGCTTCAAGTGGCTGGTCATGGCGGTCACGCTGGCGATCTATTACGGCACGCCATGGATCCGCTGGGATCGGGGGCCCTATGCGCCCGATCAGGCTGTGCTGATCGATCTCGTCAATCGCCGGTTCTACATGTTCAACATCGAGATATGGCCGCACGAATTCTATTTCGTGGCAGGCCTGCTGATCATGGCCGGCATCGGCCTTTTCCTCGTCACCAGTGCGGTTGGTCGCGCCTGGTGTGGTTATGCCTGCCCGCAAACCGTATGGACCGACCTGTTCCAGCATATTGACCGTTTCGTGGACGGCGATCGCAATGCCAGGATGCGGCTCGACGCCGCCCCGTGGACTGCGGGCAAGGTAGCCCGCCGCGCATGGAAGTGGACGATCTATCTGGTCATCGCCTTCTGGACCGGCGGCGCATGGATCATGTATTTCGCTGATGCGCCGACGCTGGTGCGCGATTTCTGGAGCGGCCAGGCCGCCCCCGCAGCCTATATCGCCGTCGCGATCCTCACCTTCACAACTTTCACTCTCGGCGGATTCATGCGCGAGCAGGTGTGTATCTACATGTGTCCCTGGCCGCGGATCCAGGCAGCGATGATGGACGAGAAATCGCTGACAGTGACCTACAAGGACTGGCGAGGCGAACCGCGAGGAAGCGTAAAGAAGGCAAAAAAGGATCCGGAACATTTCGGCGATTGCATTGACTGCCTTCAGTGCGTGGCTGTGTGCCCAACCGGTATCGACATTCGGGAGGGCCCCCAGATCGGCTGCATCACATGCGCGCTTTGCATCGACGCCTGCGACCGAGTCATGGCGGATGTAGGCAGGCCGCGCGGCCTGATCGATTATGTCACGCTCGACGACGCTAAGCGCGAAGCAGCCGGGGAACCGCCGCGGCCGCTTCGCCAGGTGCTGCTTCGGCCCCGGACGGTAATCTATTTCCTCGTCTGGGGCGCCATCGGCCTCGCCATGCTGTTTGCGCTCGGCGCGCGCAGCCATACGGAGATTTCCGCCGCACCCGACCGCAATCCGCCCTTCATGCTGATGAGCGATGGCAGCATCCGCAACGCCTATACGGTCAAGCTCCGCAACATGAAGAGCCTCCCGCGAACGATGCGGGTGAGCATCGAAGGGTTGCCCGGTGCGGTAATGTGGACCGACGCGATGGACCGAGCATCAGCAGCAAGGAATGTGGAAACAGAAGTGCCTGCCGACGCTACCGGGATGTTGCGCATATACTTGATTGCGCCGCCCGACACCGCGACACAGGACTTCTCCTTCAGCGTTGTGGCGCTTGAGGGCGAAGAAGAGCGCGATTCAACGCAGCAGCGGTTTACCGCCCCGGGAAATTGAACATGACACGGAACTTCAGCGGCAAGCACATGGCCATCATCCTGGTGAGCTTCTTTGGCGTGGTTATCGTGGTGAACCTGGTGATGGCCCGGCTTGCTGTTTCGACGTTTGGCGGGGTGGTGGTCGAAAATTCCTACGTCGCCAGCCAAGAGTTCAACCGCTGGCTCGAGGAAGCCGAGGCCGAACGCGCGCTTGGCTGGGAGGCGGTTACGGCTTGGCGACCCGATGGCCGGCTGGCGATTGCAGTCGATGGGCCGGGGGAAACAGCCTCTCTTGCCGGCATAGCTCGTCATCCGCTCGGGCGGCTCGAAGATCGCGAACTGAGCTTTGAGCGCGCGGCCAATGGAACCTACGTTTCCAGGGAAATCCTGCCTCCGGGACGCTGGACCCTGCGCCTGCGGGTCGAATACGCGGGGCAGGTATGGCGACGTGAAGAAAGCCTCCAATGACCGCCCTGCCGTATCCGGCGGGAAACCCGGCTCGGACCTTGCTGGCCGTTCCGGGGATGCATTGCGCCGGCTGTATGAGCAAGATCGAACGCGGTCTCGGCGAGACTGCAGGGATCCGTGCGGCAAGGGTGAACCTCTCGACTCGCACGGTAACGGTCGATCACGAAGAGCAGATCGACGCTCATGACCTCGTCCAGGCGCTGGCCGGTCTCGGTTTCGAAGCGCAAGCTCGCCGCGACGAGCTTGCGCCTGACACCTCTGCAGCGCGATCGCTGCTCGCCCCGCTGGCGGTCGCGGGCTTCGCTGCGATGAACGTTATGCTGCTGTCAGTCAGCATATGGTCTGGCGCCGATGGCTCGACCCGGCACATGTTCCACTGGATCAGCGCTGCGATAGGCGTGCCCGCCATCGCCTATGCCGGGCAGCCTTTCTTCCGTTCGGCATGGAAAGCGCTGCGACGCGGCACGACCAACATGGACGTTCCGATCAGCATCGGGGTGGTCATCGCCACCGCTCTCAGTCTCTACGAAACGATACGAGGCGGCGAACACGCCTGGTTTGACGGCGCATTGATGCTGCTGACGTTCCTCCTGGCCGGCCGCGTCCTTGACGCGATGATGCGCGATCGCGCGCGGGCCGGTGTGGACTCGCTGCTCAGCCAGGCCGCGCAGGGTGCAATGGTCGTCGAAGACGGCACACTACGCTGGATCGATGCGGCCGATCTGCGCCTCGGTATGGTGATGCGGATTGCGGCTGGCGAAAGGCTGGCCGCCGATGGCACTATCCTGGCCGGTGGCAGCAAGTTCGACCAGTCGTTGCTGACGGGGGAAAGCGCGCCCATCACCCTGGAGCGCGGCGACGCGGTGCTTGCGGGGACGCTCAATCTCGCAGCTCCGGTGGATGTAGAGGTGAGCCGAACCGGCCAGGATACCACACTGGCCGAAATCGCCCGCCTGATGGAAGCCAGTACCCAGAACCGCAGCCGGTATGTGCGGATCGCGGATCGTGCCTCTCGCCTCTATGCGCCGGC
>CAYRCH010000002.1:17286-29059 GCA_964422665.1 uncultured Sphingomonadaceae bacterium
AGCGATGTGGGGCTGCAGGCGGCCGATTTCGTGTTCGTCCAGGATTCGCTGATGCCCGTCGCCCGGGCCGTCGCAGCGGCCCGACGTACCATGGCGGTGGTCAGGCAGAATTTCGCGCTGGCCATCGCGTACAATATTCTCGCAGTACCGCTGGCGGTGGCGGGCATGGTTACGCCGCTGATCGCGGCCGTCGCCATGTCAACGAGTTCGCTGATCGTGATCGCCAATTCGCTGCGTCTGGCGCGAGCGGCCCGGTGAACGGCCTGCTCCTCCTCGTGCCGGTTGCGCTTCTGCTGGGGCTTGGCGGGCTGGCGGCCTTCTTCTGGGCATTGCGCAACCATCAATTCGACGACCCCGACGGCTCCGCCGCGCGCATCCTGATCGACGAGGATGAGGAGGAATAGGCGCACCGCGCCAGATTGATTGCGGACAATGCGGCATGGCCCGGCTTCGGCCATCCGTCTGGCATGTGGCCCTATTTCCCCGAACTGCTTTCCACGCCGGTCCCGCGTTACACCAGCTTCCCGACCGCTGCGGAATTCACCGACTCGGTTGGGACGGAGGAATATCGAGATGCTCTCGCCGGTGCGGAGGGCGATATCTCGCTCTATATCCATATCCCCTTCTGTGAGAACATCTGCTGGTATTGCGGCTGCAACACTGCCCGCGCCAACCGCGTTCAAAGGCTCACGAGCTACCTCGATGCCGTGCACCGGGAAATTGTGCTGGTCGCAGGATACCTCCCGGCCGCGGCCCGCGTGCGCCGGATTGCCTTTGGCGGGGGCAGTCCGAACGCCATTACCCCCGATGAGTTTGTGCGGCTGCACCGCGCCCTCGCCGAGAATTTCACGCTGGCGCAGCCCACGATTTCGGTGGAAATCGACCCGCGGACACTGACAGGTGACTGGGCAGCGGCGGTCGGCACCGTCGGCGCGAGCCATGCGAGCTTGGGCGTACAGACCTTCGTTCCACACCTCCAGGAGGCCATCGGCCGGGTCCAGCCGCTTTGCCAGATCGATCAGGCGGTGCGCAGCTTGCGCGCCGCCGGAATAAACTCACTGAATTTCGACCTGATGTACGGGCTGCCCGGCCAGACGGAGAACGACCTGTCCTCTACCTTGGAACTGGCGACCTCCTTTGGAGCGGACCGGATCGCACTGTTCGGCTATGCCCATGTACCGCATCTCATTCCCCGACAGCGGCGGATCGACGGCACTCTGCTGCCCGATCAATATGAACGCTTCCGCATGGCCGCACTTGGCCATGCCTGCCTTGAGAAGGCAGGATACCGCCCGATCGGATTCGATCACTTTGCGTTGGGGGATGACCCAATCGCAAAGGCCGCAGCCTCGGGACGCCTGCGGCGCAATTTCCAGGGCTTTACCGATGATCAGGCTGACATACTGATCGGGCTGGGCGCTTCGGCCATCAGCAGCTTTCCCCACCTCCTGGTGCAGAACGAGAAGAACTCCGGTCGTTATCGCATGATGCTCTCGCAGGACCGGTTGGCACCGGCGCTTGGGAAGTGCCGAGATCGAGATGACAGGCGGCGCGGCGCGATAATCCAGCGCCTGTTGTGCGACGGCCATGCCAGGCTGGATGCCGCGAGTCTTGCCGAAGCAACGCCGCGCCTGGCATCATTCCGCGACGCAGGTCTCTGCAAGATCGAGGGAGAAACGCTTCTCCTGACGCCGCACGCCCTGCCATATTCGCGCAGCATCGCGGCCTGTTTCGACCCGTATCGTCAGCAGTCGCCGCGCCGTTTCAGCTCGGCGATCTGACAGAATCGGGGAACCGCCTGGTCTCTCATGCGTGAATACGGGTAAGCGACAACGGGCGCGAGGTGCGTTATGCCACTTTGGTCTTTCCAGGCGATGTTCGCCCTGGCGCTCATTGCGACCCTGACAGCGGGAATATGGCTACTGCTTCATCTGACGGCGGTGGCTCGTACTTACGCGGGCACTGCGGATATCATACCCGCAAACTCACCGACGCATGCCTCGTCGGGCTCCGTGCGCACAGCGCTGGCCATATTCTCCGTGGGCTTGCTGGTAACGCTCGCGCTCATGATTCTCGTATTGACCGGCGCGGCGCCCTCCTGGCTGGAATGATCTGATCGGCGTTCCGGCGCCTCCCCGGTCAGGCGGCCAGCCTGTCCGCGTCGGCCCAGTTCCCGTGCAATCCCTGACGAAGCCGCACGGGCAGCTTCGCGCGCGCAATCGGGCCTTTGGCGACATCAAGCGCGTCGAAAATGCACAGGTCCGAATAATTACGCACGTGATCGTCGACCAGGGCCACGATCCAGCCGTCGCCTTCCGGCGCATCGGCAGACCGCGGCACAAAGCACGGCTCCTGCAGAGACCCGTCGGGGCCGCACCACCATGTCTGCTCCCGTCCCGTCTGATGATCGAAATGGGTGAGCGAGTTGATGACGCCGGCAAAGGGTCCCGGAGGGCCGTTATACGGCTTGGCGAGGTCGTAAGTTATCATCCAGCCGTGGCGATAGGGCTTGCCGGCCATACGGTCGTCGATGCGAGGAAACTCGCCGGGCGCCTGGCCAATCTGCTCCACCCCTTCCACCAGGCCGCTGTTGGACCCGAGGTCGACCGAAAAGCGGGAAAGCTCTGTCATTGCCAGTTCGGGATCGAACGGCGCTCCCTCCTTGTCAGGGAAGAATGGCAGGCTGCCGATTTGCGATACCGGCGTGTCCAGATAGATCTTGGTTCCTTCCTGGAAGGCATTCATCACATGGCAGCTGCAGAGTCCCGGCTCCTGCCGGAACCAGCGCATGTCGCTTCCGTCGCCATCGCGGCGCATCACCCCGATGTAGGAGGGGAGGCTGCGATCATAGTAGAAATGCGGCCGATCCTCCTCCAGCACGCTCGGGTCCGAACTGTAGGGCGATACCGGCACGATCATATATTCGCCCGCGATGCTGAAATCGTGGAGCATCGTGTAATAGGGAACCTCGAATTCGGCCCGGCGGACGACCTTGCCGTCCGCATCGATTTCAAAATAGGTCGCGTCCCGGCTCAAATCTCCTTTGGCGGCGTAGCTGATATTGCACAGATTGCCGGTGTCCGGATCGATCTTGGGATGCGCCCCAAATGTCCGCAGCGTCAGCTCTCCATCGAAATCGGTGTAACCATCGGTTTCCAGCGTTTGTTTGTCCATGACGAGACAGGGGCTGTCTTCCTTCATCGCCAGCAAATCGCGGCCGAAAACCAGCACATTGGTATTTGCCGTACCGCGGTGCTCGCCGATCACCGAGGGATCGTCCGTGCGCGGATTGCGGTATGATCCGAACAGCGCGCGCCCTGCGGCATTCTCAAGCTTCCATTTGTCGGTTTTCGCATAGCGTTGACGAAAGCTGACCCGGCCATCCCGGAAGCGGAACATGCTGACCATGCCATCGCCGTTGAAGAACTGGTCGCCGCCCTTGCGCGGCGGAAACTGCGGGTCGGGGTGTACACGGAAAAAGGCGCCATCCATCCCAGCGGGAATTTCGCCCTCGATCTCCAGGTCGCCGATATCGCCTTCGAGCCGAACCAGGCGCAGCACATCCTGGTAAATTGGTTCGGCAGGAAAATGTGCCATGCGGACGCTCCTATTACGCGGGAAGAAATTCGCGGTTCTCGAACAGGGCCGTCGCCGCCGCGGTGTTCGAGATCGGGACGTGGTAATTCGAGGCCAGTTCCACCACGTCGCCCGTCAGCGCACCGCGCGCGGCCAGCCAGTTCAGGATTTCGACCCCCTGGCTCCCAGCCAGCTCGACAATGTCGAGCGAGTTGTGCCGCAGCAGGGCTTCCGGGTTCGGCCCGATATTGTCGAGGCAGAAGTGGTCGTATTCCTTGTTGAGAAAGCCGGCGCGCTTGCCTTCAAGCTGGTGCGAGAGACCGCCAGTGCCGAACACGACGATCTTCTCGCCGCCCTTCCAGCTCTTGAGCGCGCTGCCGACAGCCCGGCCCAGAGCAAGACAGCGCTTGGGGCTGGGAAGCGGGTGCTGCACCGTGTTGATGGCGATCGGCACGAGTTTGACCGGAAAAGGCTCGTCTCCAGGCCAGCACAGCTCGAAGGGCACTGCCACCGCGTGATCGACCAGCATCGACTGACAGGTGACCGGATCGAACTCGTTCTCCACCACATGTTCGATGATGTGCCAGCTCAGCTCCGGATGGCCGGGATACGGACGCGAGAAGGCGATACCCCAGCCCTCGTCCTCGTGCCGGTATTCGGGCGCGGCACCGATCGCGAAAGTGGGCATCTTGTCGAGGAAGAAATTCAGCCCGTGGTCGTTGTAGAACACAACGGCCACATCGGGCTTTTCCCGCGCCAGCCAGGCGTGCACCGGATCGAAACCGTCGAAGAACGGCTTCCAGTAGGGATCCTGTTGCAAGCCGCGGGCAATGGCATTGCCAATGCCCGGAACGTGGCTGGTGAATATGCCGCCTGCTACCTGGCTCATGCCGCCCTCCGTGTCGCTGTTTCGCCATGGGCGAGGAGATTTGCCTTGAACTCTTCGAGCGTCTTGCCGGTCTGCAGCGCCCCGAGATCCTGCACGTTGAGACCGAGGATGCCGGCCAGCTTGGCGAGGTAATAGACGTTTCCTCCAGCCTCGAGCATGGCCAGCACGTCGCGGTCGCGAACGGCCCGCTTCTGCTCCTCGCTGAGCCCGAACCGGGTCATGTAGGCTTCTTCGTCCGCAACGAAGGCGTCGCGGTTACTCTTCAGGTTGAACGAGTAGCACATGGCATTGAGTGCAAAGCCCCGCCTCGCGAGCTCTCCGTCGAACACCTTCATTCCCGGAATGGCCCTTGGCCCCTGGCCGGCACTATCACGCGCTTCTTCCACCACAGCTCTCCAGCATTGCTGAGGCCGTTGCTAAGAGGCGGTGAGCGTCACGTCATTGAGCGAAGTCAATCCGCGCCCGCCGCGGCGGTCAGAATTCGATCTCGACGCCGAGCCGGATCGAACGAGGCTTCAGCGGGGTGACCTGTTCGGCCCCGTGCAGCTGGAACGGGGAACCCAAAGCAAACCGGTTCCCCTTGGAATCCAGAAGATTGGTCAGCGAGAGGCTGTATCGCAATGGGCCGCGGGTGAGCACGGCCTCGATCCCGGTGTCAAAATAATCCCCCTGCAGCTTGCCCAGCAGCGGTCCCACGCCCAGAACCGATTTGCCGACGTAACGCCCGAAGCCGGTCAATTCGAGGTCGGCGTCCGGCCCGACGGGGGCATTCCAGGTTACGCCCAGCTGGCCGATGGCGTCGGCGATATTGGGGAGGCGGTCGAACTCGGAATGGTCCGCTTCGGGGAAGACGAAGCGCAGGATCTGCGCCTGTTCCGTCACGCTGCTGTCGTTGAGGTAGAATGATCCTTCCAGCGACAGGGGCGGCGATGGCCGCCAGCGGCCCGCCATGCCGAACGACAGGACCTTCCCATCGCCGACATTGGTCGTGGTCGGGAAGCCGAAGCCGTCAATCAGATCGGCCTGGATATTGTCCCACCCGGTAAGCGAGAGGCTCGCCTCGATCTCGAACTCGGCCCCGCGATAGCGCGCCCCGCCTTCGATCGTCTGGAGCTGGTCGGCCGCGTAACGCTGCACGAATTCGCGGCGCACCGCGATTCCGCCGGGGCGAAACCCTTCCTGGTAGCGCGCGAACAGGGTGAGATCGTCATTCCACTGATAGGCGAGCGCCAGCGAAGGAAGGAATTCCGTTTCCTTCCGGCTTTCACCAGCTTGGGGGTCGAAGAAATAGATCAGGTCCGGCAACACCGGATCGATAACCTTGGAGGAGAGCTTGGAATGGCTGAGCCTTCCGCCAAACGTCAGGTTGAGCCGTTCGCTCGCCGCTATCGTGGCCTCGCCATAGACCGTTGCCTCCTCGACGGTATTCGACACGCCCGTCAGCGGATCCGGGGAAAAGGAAACCTCCATCACACGCTCGAGGCGCGCCTCGTTGCGCAACAGGCTGGCGGCGATCATCCAGCCAGTGCCGTCGGGACCATGGCGAGCAAGGCGCGCCTCGGCGGTCAGCATGCTCTGGTCATTGCCCTGGAAATAGCTGGCCACCGGCGCATCGGCTTCCGGTGCGAGCAGGGAGTTTTCGATGTCGAACAGGGCGAGCCCCTCGAATCTTTCGAACACATACTGGTCCGCGTAACCGACCGATGCGGTGAGCTCGTAATCACCCCAGCTCCTGCGCAGGACGAGGTCAGTCAGGAAGAAATCGTTGCGGTAGGGCTGGGCCATGGTGCTCGACCGGGCAAGCTCACCGAGGGCGCGTTCGGAATACTGCCCGTCGGCGCCGTCGATCCGCTGGCCCACAAGGCTAGCATCGACAGTCAGGCCCTCACCGTTCTCGAATCGGGCCGCAAGCCTCCCGCCAAAGGACTCGACATCGTTTACGTCGTTCAGCCCGCGGCCGAGATCATCGATATAGCCGTTCTCGATAGAACCGAACCCCACCGCGCGGATTGCCAGGCGATCCTCGATGATCGGCAGGTTGATAACCGCGCCGCCGTCATAGCCTATCTCTCCATGGGTCACGGCCTCGACGCCCGCCCACGCAGCGCCCTCGATCCGGTCCAGCAAGGGTTCGCGGGGGATGACGCGCACGATCCCTCCCAGTGAGCCTGCGCCGTAAAGCGTGCCTTGGGGGCCTTCGAGCACTTCCACCCTGCCGATATCGTACAATTTGAGACTGGGGTCGGGAGCGCTGTAAGTAATGCGGCTGTTACCCCAGTACTGGCCAACCGTCGCCTGCGTCGGCCCCACGAAGCTGGAATCGGAAATCCCCCGGATGAACAGCTTGTTCCGGCCGGGTCCCAGGTGAGTGGAAACGATGCTCGCCGACAAGGCTTCCAGTGCCTCGCTGCCCTTCCGCGCGCCAGCCGGCGAAATCCTGTCACCCTCCATCACATGGACCATGCCGGGATAGGCGCTCATCGGGATGTCTCGCTTGCTGGCCGTCACCACGATGTCCACGATTGGCGGCGGCTGCGGGCGCCGCGCCTGCAGGGATGCCGCCGACCCCGCCTGCCGCTGAGCCGGCTCCCAGTCAGGATCGGTCTCGATCAGGAATGCTCCGGCCCCCATTCGCCGGGCCCGTACGCCCGACCCGCGCAGCATCAGCACGAGCGCCTCGCCGGCGGAGAGTTCTCCTTCGGTTGCCCTGACTCGCAGATTACCCAACTTGCGTTCGCGAAACCCGATGCTTGCACCCGTTTGCCGGCCAAGTGTGCGAACAGCCTGGTCTAGCCGCGAGGCAGGAATTTCCACGTCATGGCGCACCTCTTGCGCCTGCGCGGGCGCAGCCAGGAGCAAAGCAACCGCCCCAATCAGGCTAGCGGGACGAAGCATTGGCGGGCGTGAACTTCCAACCATCGGCATCTTCGGAGATTCTCACGCCCAGAAGCGGCGCGATTTGCTCCTTCATCTGTTCGGGCGAACCGCGGACCGACAAGGTTCCGGTATAGCGGATGCGCTTTGCTTCTTCCGTCAACCGGATCGGACGACCGATCGCGCGCGACAGATCCCTTGCCACCAGAGCCAGCGAGGCATCCTGGAATTGGAGCAGGCCATCGCGCCATCCGCCGACAGTCGCGACATCGATGCGGCGCACTTCGACTGGGGCATCCGCTCCGGCCCTCGTCAGCGCATCGCCAGGGTTCAATCGGATACCGTCGCGCTCGGGATTATAGATCACCGCACCTTCCGCAACCGCCACTTCCAGCGCTCCTGCATCGGTCACCACGTTGAACACCGTGCCGGCATCCACAAGCCGCGTTGATCCGGCCTGAACGACAAACGGGTAGGCGTCGTCATGATGGACATCGAACAACACCTCGCCGCGATCGAGCGTGACAAAACGCGGATGTTCCGGATCATATGACAGGCTGCTGTCGCCATTGACGACGATCCGCGAGCCGTCCTCCATCGCGATGGTCCGCTGCTCTCCCGGCGCAGTGATGATCTCGGTCATGCCGGGGCCGCGATTGACCAGAGCCACCGTCACCAGGACTATCGCAAGCGAGGCCGCAATCAGCCCGCCAAATGCCTGCCGCGGCCAACGGATGAAGGGGTTTCGCGATCCTGCCGGGGCCGAACGGGCCTGCGACCGCGACAAAGTGGACGCGGTATCGGCCCTTGCCAGGCCCTCCATCCACTCGTCCTCGGCCAATGCGGCCTCATAGGCCTCGAGGTGGCGCCTGTCGGCCTCCAGCCAACTGGTAAAACCATCCCAATTCTCGAAGCCGGGCTCGTTCACCCGGATCATCCACAGACGAGCGGTGTTCATGACGTCTGAATTCTCCTGCGTCATGTCCCCGCCCCTTGATGGACGAAGTTAGTGCCCCATTTCCGCATTTCTTTTCGTTGCGCCCCTATTCCAAATCCATCTTCTGCCTGAGCGATGCGATGGCGCGGTATGCTTTTTGCAGATCTTTCTCCACCGAGCTGAGGCTGACTCCGTGATTGCGCGCGATCTCTGCCTGGCCGATACCCTCGATCCGGTAGGCTCGAAACACGGCGGCAACTCGGGGCCCGAGTTTTTCCAGCTCTTCCTCGACCGCGCGTAGCCTTTCCCTTGCAATGAGTACGCGTTCGCCCAGCGGCTGTTCCTCCGGAGCGGGCGCGGTCTCATGCCAATCGAACTGACGCTTTTCCCGACTCATCCTCGAACGGCGCATGTCGCGTATGAGGTTTTCAGCAGCACGGAAGAGGTAGGCCATCGGATCCGCCACAGGCTGGGCTGATCCTGCCCCAATCCGCTGCCATAATTCGTGCAGCAGATCTTCTGCTTCGTCGCCGGCTCCCCGCGCGGCAAGAAATCGCAGGAGCTTGTGCCGCTCTGCAAGCGCATAGCTCTGCAATCCACCCGTTTGCTGGTCAGCGGACATGAGTGTTGAAGGCCTCGGTTCCACAGCGGCAGTTGCCCTGCTTTCAGTGGCAGCCGAAGGCGAGCGTAAATCGGCAGGGCGAGACCGTGTCAAGCCGACACCCCCTTCCTGTTTCACATTCCGCCTCCACCTGAACCAAGGCCAGCGCGGGCGCGCGCGAATGCCGAAAGATGCGGCTCGGGAACCGTAAGCGGCCTGTCAGTCGCGGCGACCCTGCGCGGACTGCCGAGATAGGTAAGCGGGTTTCGCGGGGCGCCGTCCTGCCGCACCTCAAAATGAAGATGGCTTCCGGTGGAACGGCCCGTGGAGCCTGCTTCGGCGATAATCTGGCCTTCCGCAACCGCCGTTCCGGGAGCAACGAGAATCAGGGAAAGGTGCGCGTAGCGCGTTCGCAAGCCGCTGCCATGATCCAGTTCGACCATATTGCCGTATCCGCCCGCCCGCCCCGCGAAGAGCACCCGCCCGGCGGCCGCTGAAAGGATTTCCGTACCGTGCGGCGCCGCGATGTCGATTCCCGCATGCCGGCGGTAAGCGCCAGTGAAAGGATCGCGCCGCGGACCGAATGCCGAGGTGAGGCGGGGGAGATCGAGCTCTTCTGTAGCTGCCGGCACCGCCCGCTCCGGCGCAGCGTTCGCTTCGGGCGCGGACCAGTCCATCATCCGATCGCGAAATGCCTCGCCACTGCCCGTAGGCAGTTCGCCCGGCGTTTCGGCAAATGCGGGATTCCCTGCCGAAAACAGCAGCAGGACGGCCATGGAGTGGAACGGCAGGCGCACGGGCATCGTCTTTCCGACGGAGTCCCAACGCCAATCCCGCACGGCCCGCCGGAAAAATTTTCGTCCTCCCGTTTTTCTTTGCGGATGCCGCGGGAAAGCTCCGTCTCACTCCCCGGAACCAATCAGCTGGAACCGGAGATCGGACGATGAATCCCAACGAATGCGCGATGCTGGACACTCTCAGGAAAGGCCGGGACGAATATGGCGTCGTCGCGGTGAAGGCCGAGTTCGAGGCCGAAGGGACGCGCCCCGATGAATTGCTGCGATTGCTGGAGCTGGCCCATCGCGCGGAGCTGAAAGTGGCCCTCAAGATCGGCGGCTGCGAAGCCATTTCCGATTTGCTGGCGGCCAAGCTCTATGGCGCGGACTACCTCATCGCCCCGATGGTGGAGACTCCCTATGCGCTCACCAAGTTCGCAAAGGCTCGCCGGCAGACCTGGGGCGCCGATGCTGCCAATGCGAAATTCCTGTTCAATCTCGAAACCGGCACCACGCTCGCGAATCTCGGCGCCATGCTGCCGATCGCGAGTGAGCATCTCGACGGTATCGTATTCGGGCGCGTAGACTTCACCCAGTCATGCGGTCTCGACCGCTCGGCGATCAACACGCGCCGCGTAAGCGAGGCGGTCCTCACGGCGGCGGCTTCATGCGCCGAACATGACCTCGAATTCGTCGTTGGCGGCGGTGTTTCGGTCGACGCCGTCACGGCGCTGCGGGAATTTCGCAGCATCCGGCTCGACCGGTTCGAGACGCGCAAAATCGTGTTCGATGGTGCCGCGGTGGAGTCCACGCAATTCGAGAAGGGCATCGCCAATGCGGTCGCCTTCGAGTTGGCCTGGCTGGAAAACAAGCGAGCCTATTATGGCGATATCGCCGAAGAGGACGCAGCCCGCATCCGCATGATGAAGGAACGCAGCGCTCGGGCCGACAAGGCTCGTCTCCCTAGCCTGGCTGCCTGATCGTCATGGCGATCTACGACGACGTTTCGGACCTTATGCGCAGGGTGGCGGCGGAAGTGCTGGTCCCACGCTTCCGCCGCCTTACCGCCGACGAGGTCTCTGAAAAGAGCCCGGGCGAAATCGTCACTAGCGCCGATCTCGAGGCCGAGCAGAGGCTCGCCGAAGGACTTGCGCGGCTATGCCCATCGGCGCGAGTGATTGGCGAGGAAGCAGCGGCAGCCGACCCACAATTGCTCGACCGGGCCGGGGAAGGCTTGGCGTGGCTGATCGATCCGCTGGACGGAACCGCCAATTACGCCGCAGGCCGGGCGCCGTTCGGCATAATGGTGGCGCTGGTGGGCGACGGCGTCCCGCAGATGGGCTGGATTCTTGATGCGTTGACGGGACGGATTTGCTTCGCGGAGCGCGGACAGGGCGCGATGTGCGACGAACAACCCGTCCGGGCCGAACCGACGGGCCGGATTCGTCCGGTCGCGGCGCTGGGCACGCATTTTCTTTCCGCTGAGCGGCGTGAGCGGGTGCATGCTGTAGCCGCCTCGCGGTTCGACCGGGTGCCCGTGCCGATGTGCGCGGCCGAGAGTTACCCTCGCGTCGTATTCGGCCGGAACGACATTGCGATGTTCCAGCGCATCCTACCCTGGGACCACGCGGCCGGAGCGCTGCTTGTCAGCGAGGCCGGCGGCATAGTGACGCATTGGGATTGCTCACCCTACCGGGTGGGAGGCCATGGTAAAGGAGTCCTGATTGCCGCCGGCAGGCGCGAATGGGATCTCGCGGCCGAACTCCTGCTTGGACCGGCCGCTGGCTTGGTGGAAGCCGAAAGGCACGCCGCGTGAATCTTTGCTCCAGCCGAATTCTCTCATTCCTTTGCGTGATCGGTTTGCTGGGCGCGACGGCGGCCCAAGGGCAATTATCACCGCCCGTCGCCGGTCAAGGCGAAGACGAACCAACTATCGGCGCCGCCTCCACGGAATCGGCCAGTTCGGTCCCGAAAGTCGTCCCGTTCGAACCTGCGATGCTCGACCTCGAGTCCCCGCCAGGCTCGCAGGCGGCAACGGCCAACGAAGGGCGCGCCGAGGAGACGAGGCTCACGAAGGCGCCACCGCCCGGTGAATTCGAGAGCTTCGTCTCCAATATTGT
>CAYRCH010000002.1:29159-45447 GCA_964422665.1 uncultured Sphingomonadaceae bacterium
GGCTCACGAAGGCGCCACCGCCCGGTGAATTCGAGAGCTTCGTCTCCAATATTGTCGGCAAGCCTCTGCGCCGCTTCGGTGCGGAATTGCTTGTGCCGTCTGCGCGGGATTTCTCCTCTCCCCCCACCGCCGCCATTCCGCCCGACTACCGGCTGAACCCGGGTGATCAGGTCAATTTGGCGCTGACAGGTTCGGTGCAGGCGACCAATCTGCGCCTCACGATCGATAGCGAAGGGCGCATCTTCGTGCCGCAGGTGGGCTCGATCATGGTCGGCGGGGTTCGCTACGGCGATGTGCGCGACGTGGTCGCCAACCAGATCGCGCGCCAATACCGCAGCTTCTCGATCGACGTGACGGTGACGCAGCTCAGGGGCGTGACCGTGTTCGTCACGGGTTTCGTCAACGCGCCGGGATCATTCACGGTCGGCAGTCTCTCGACACTGGTCAACGGCGTGCTCGCTGCGGGAGGTCCGTCCGCAGGCGGCAGTTTCCGTTCGATCCAGCTGCGCCGCAATGGCGAGGTGCTTTCGGATTTCGACCTCTACGACCTGCTCCTGCGCGGCGACCGCAGCGGCGACATGGTGCTGCAGAATGGCGACGTGATTTACGTCGCGCCCGTAGGCGAGCAGGTTGCAGTGACGGGCAGCGTCAACCACGAAGGAATATTCGAACTCGGCGCCGGCGAAACTCTGGCCGATGCACTGCTCTACGCTGGCGGCGTGAGCACGCTCGCCGATCGCTCTCGCCTCCTTGTTCTCGATCCTTTCACCCAGACCGATAGCGGGTGGCGGGAAATTCCAGCCGATCAAGTATACGCCATTCAGGCGAAACGCGGCAGCATCCTTCGGGTATTGAGCGACGCCGGGATGGAGCGACCGCTGCGGCAACAATCGATCCTGGTAACGATCACCGGCGAAGTGGCGAGGCCCGGCCGCTATTTCTTCCAGCCGGGAACAAGCCTGGCCCAGCTCGTCGCAGAGGCGGGCGGGCTGACGGCGGACGCATTTCCCTATGCCAGCGTGATCACACGCGAAAGCGTGCGCGAACAGCAGCGCGCCAGCTTCGAGCGCGCGATCGAGGATGCCGAGATGCTGCTAACAGCACAGCCGCTTACCTCGGTGGACCGCGCGCAGATGGTGCAGCCTGCTAATATTGAGCTGATTAAGTCGGTCGTAAACCAGATGCGCCAGCGCGAGCCCACCGGACGGCTGGTGTTCGATCTTCCGGTCGACGCAAGGCAGCTTCCGGGCGACCTGGTGCTGGAGAACAATGACAGCATCTATGTCCCGCCGCAGCCCATCACGGTCGGCGTGTTCGGCGCGGTACCCACCCCTGCTTCCTTCGCGTACGCGCAAGATCGCAGGATCAGGGACTATATCGAGCTCGCCGGCGGTATCCAGAAGATGGGCGAGGACGACGAAGTCTTCGTTGTGCGCGCCAACGGCACGGTGCTGTCCGAAGGCGGAAGCACGCTCAAGGCGCGAGCGCTCCCGGGCGATCTGATCTTTGTGCCCCTCGACGGCAATCGCGGGGAATTCTGGGCACGGCTGCGCGACATCACCGGCACGCTCTTCGGCGGCGTCATCGGGGCCGCGTCGGTCAAGTCGCTGGTGGACTGACGATGCGCGACAGGGTGATGACAGCGATCTCGGACAAGCGCCAGAGGCGGCGGCTCTATGCCGCGATGGCGCTGCTTCTGGCGATCCTCACCGTGGTCCCGCAGCCCTACGTGTCGCGCGCGCGGATTGTACCGCAGGATCTGAGCAGCCTCGGCCTCAGCGGGCTCACCGGCGGTATCGGGGGACAGTTCCAGGGATTCGCTGCCCTGCTTGGCGGGGCGCGGCAGCCGGTCGATATGTATCTGGCCATCGGGCGCAGCGCAGAAGTGGCCGACGCGGTTATCGAGGAACTCGAGCTGGTCGGTCCCGAAGGGGACTATGGTTCGAGCCGCGACGCCCGCAAGGCGCTTGAAAAGAAGGTCGATGTCCATTCCCTCACCGGCGGCATCATCGAAGTCGAGACGCGCGTCCACAATCCCGAAACCGCGCAACAGCTTACGCAGGCCTATAGCCGTGCGATCAGCGATCGCATCGCGCTGCTGGGCCGCGACCGGACCGAGCGCAGGCGCGGAATCGTCGAGCAGCGGCTTGGCGAAGCCTCCGAGCGGGTCGCCAGCGCGGAAGCCGCGCTTGATGCCTTCCGCCGCCAGAACGGCCTGGCAGCGCCGGAAGCCCAGCTCGGCTCCGAGATTTCCCTCAGGGCGGGATTGCAGGCGCAATTGCAGGCCAGGACGGTCGAACTGCGCACGCTCGGCAACTTCCTCGGCCCCGAAAACCCCAGGCTGCGCGCCGTCCAGTCGGAAATCGCTTCGCTTCGCTCCCAGATCGCACAAGCATCGACGCCGGGCCGAGACGCAGCCGGGCCGAATGTCGCGGGCCTGTCGGAGATTTCGAGCGAGTATTACGAGCTCTATCGCGACTACCGCTTCGCGCAGGCACTTTACGAAGTCTATGCCCGCACCAACGAGGAAGTCGCAGTCGAAACGCTGGCGGGAGAAACGGCGACCGATGTCCAGGTGATCGAAGCGGCGCGGCTCGATGCCGACCGCAAGTTCAATATTCCGGCGGTTGCGGCGCTCGCATTTCTGCTGCTTCTCGCCGCCTTTACCGAGATCTACGCCCCGGCGACCGGCATCCGTCTCCCGTGGCACTCGCCAAGGGAAGGTGCAGAATGAGCGCACCCGAACTGTCCATCGTGATCCCCTGTTTCAACGAGGAGGAGAATGTCCGGGCGATTTGTGCGGCCGTTTCGGAAGAAGCGGTCAAAGTCGCCGCTTCGCATGAAATTCTCCTCATCGACAATTGCTCGACCGACCGGACGCGCGCGATCATCCGCGAACTATGCTCCGAAGATCCCCACATCCGGGCGATCTTCAATAACCGCAATTATGGGCAGATGCGTTCGCCGACCCATGGTATTTTCCAGGCGGCGGGCAAGGCAGTGATCGGGATGGGGGCGGATTTCCAGGATCCGCCCGCCATGATCGGTACTTTCGTACAGCACTGGCGCGCCGGCGCACAGGTGGTGCTCGGCCAGCGCAGGCGGGAGCGCGCGCCGATCATGCTACGCATCACACGCAGGCTCGGATACGGGCTCCTCACCCGCTTCGCCGATTATCCTATCATCCCCGGCGCCACGGGCTTCGGCCTGCTCGACCGCAAGGTAGTAGAGGAGTTGCGGCGCTGGAACGAGCCCGAGCCGTTCTTTCGCGGGATGCTGGTCGAGGTCGGCTTCCATATCGTGGTGGTGCCGTTCCACCGGCCCGAGCGCGCAGCGGGGACAAGCAAGAACGGGTTCGGCAGCCTGTTCGCCTTCGCCATGTCGGCCTTCGGCGGCTCGGCCCGCCTGCTACTGAGGATCCCTCTGCTGGTGGCAGCCTTCACCGGTATTCTGACCGGCATATTGCTTGTAGCCGCCATTGTCGCGTTGATCGCGGGCGGCCCGGCGGGAACGCTCGCGCTGTTCGGCGCCGGTCTCGCCGCGCTGACCATGGTGATGCTCTCCATCGGCCTGGTCGCGGAACAGGTGCGCCTGCTCGCGGAGCGAAGCCGCAACGTGCCCCTCGTGATCGAGGAGGAACGGATCAATTTTCCGGCGGGGATGCAATGAGCCGGGACCACACTTTGTGGCGGCTTCTTCCCGAGGCGATGCTCGCGCTTGGCGTGGTCGCCAGCGCGATCGCGACGGTGCTGTTCTTCCGCGAGCACGGATACCTGCCGCAGCCCTTCGTGTTCGACACCAACGATACGTTCATGGACTGGTTCAACACCGCCTATTGGGCGAACAATTGGGGCAGCTACGATGTGTGGCGCAGCATCTATCCGCCGCTGTCCTTCGTCTTCCTCGATCTGTTCAGCCTGCCGGGTTGCTACCTGCTTTCACCCTTCCATGCCCGCGACTGCGACTGGCTTGGCAGGGCAACGATCTATGCCTCTTACGCGCTCAACGTCATGCTTCTGTGGCTCAGCTTCCGCCGCGCGGATCCGGCCACCGCGCCGATGCGCACGACCGCGATGGCGCTCGGCCTGCCGCTGCTGTTCACGCTTGAGCGCGGGAACCTGATCCTCGTCTGCTTCGCCTGCTTCATGCTGGCTCACGGACCGCTGCTGCAGTCGCGCTTGTGGCGGGGGTTCGCGTCGGCGGCCACGATCAACTTCAAACCCTACCTTGTCCTGCCGGTGTTGGCGCTGGCCATCCGGCGCGACTGGCGAATGCTGGAACTGGCCGGTATCGCGACAGTGGCGCTCTATTGCCTCTCACTGATGCTGGTCGGGTCGGGCACTCCGGCGGAAATCGTCTCCAACACCGCGAACTGGGTGGAATTCCAGAGTGGGCAGGTCTGGAACGAGGTCAACTACTCGACCAGCTTCGCGCCCTTCCTCAACATGCGCGAGGCGCAGGTGCCGCTGCTCGAATTCGTGCCCTCGCGCACGATAGAGAATATCGAGTTTGCCGTGCCGCTCGCAATCGGCGCGACGCAGACCCTGGCGCTGGCGGCACTGCTCGCGGCATGGCTCCAGCCGGCTGCCCTCCCCGCCTCGCGCATCGCCGCGATCCTGCTCGGCGCCTATCTCGTCACCCAGTCGCCCGGCGGATATGCCCAGCTTTTCCTGCTGTTCCTCGTTTTACTCGAGCGGTACCGCGGCGCGGGGCCGGTGATCGCGGTAAGCTGCGCCTATCTGCTGTGCCTGGTCGGCGATATTTCGCTGGCGACGATCCTCGACCTCGCGACCGAAAGCTGGCTGAGCGGACGCTCCGTCTCGCCGGAATTCGGGCTCACCTGGGGCCATTTCCTGCGCCCGGCACTGCTGATCCTGATTGTCTGGGCGCTGGCGCTCGACACCATCCACCAGGTCGTGCGTGCTCATTTCCGCCATCGGCCGGCGCTCGGGCTCGCACCGGCATGATCGTGGAGGAGGACATCGCAGCGCAGGCCGACACGCTCGCCCCGGCATGGGCGAAGCTCGATGGCGCGCGCATCTTCATGACCGGGGGCACCGGCTTCATCGGACGCTGGATGCTGGAAGCGCTGCTGCGCGCTCCGATCGAAGCGCAGGTAACGGTGCTCAGCCGCAATCCCCGACGCTTTGCCGAACGAGCCCCGCATCTCGCCGATCGCGTCACGCTGGTCGAGGGCGACGTTACCACCTTCGAAATCGCCCAGGCCGCTTTCACCCATGTGATCCACGGCGCGACCGATGCCAGCGCGGAACTGACCGCCAACGATCCCGAACGGATGTTCGCGACGATCGTCGAGGGCACGCGGCGGATGCTTGAATTCGCGATGTCGTGCCGGTCGTCCCGGCTCCTGTTCATGAGCTCGGGCGCGGTTTACGGCGCCCAGCCCCCGGGCATGACGCATATCGGCGAGGACTGGATGGGTGGGCCCGACCCGCGTGACCCGAAATCCGCCTATGCCGAAGGCAAGCGCGCTGCCGAAACGCTCTGCGCCATTCATGCCAGTCAGCACGGCCTCCACATCGTCACCGCGCGCATCTTCGCGCTGCTCGGCCCGATGCTGCCGCTCGACATCCATTTCGCCGCCGGCAACTTCATCCGCGATGCGATGGCCGGGCGCAGGATCCGGATCCATAGCTCGGGCGAAGCTGTCAGGTCGTATCTCTACGCCGCCGATCTTGCCGCGTGGCTGTGGGTCCTGCTCGCCGAGGCGGATGGAGGCGCGGTCTACAATTGCGGATCGGAGGAGGCGGTATCGGTCGCCGACCTGGCCCGACGCACCGCCGCAATTCTCGGCGGCCCGGGCGTCGATATCGAAGGGCGCCCGGATGCCGGCTGGAACCCGGGCCGCTACGTTCCCTCTTCAGCAGCAATCAGGCGCGATCTCGGCCTGCGCATGACCGTCTCTCTCGACGAGGCGATCCGGCGGACGGCCCTGGCCAACGGATGGACTCCATGACTCTCGTAAAACTTTCCGACTGGGTTGCAGGCCAGCTCGCCACGCATGGCATCGGCGACGTCTTCATGCTGACCGGCGGCGGGGCGATGCACCTCAACCATTCGCTCGGCACGCATCCGGCGCTGACCACCACCTTCACCCATCACGAGCAGGCGCTCGCCATGGCGGCCGAGGCGTATTACCGGCTGACGGGCCGTCTGGCTGTGGTCAATGTCACCTCCGGTCCCGGGGGCACCAATGCCATCACCGGGGTCTACGCAGCCTATGTGGATTCGATCGGCATGCTGGTGATTTCCGGCCAGGTGAAGAGCGAGACCACCGTGCGCCATACCGGCCTGCCGCTGCGCCAGTACGGCGACCAGGAGCTGGATATCGAGCCGATCGTCCGGCCGATCACCAAATATGCGACCATGGTCACCGATCCGCGGACCATCCGATACCACCTCGAAAAGGCGATCTACCTCGCCACCAGCGGGCGGCCCGGCCCTGTGTGGCTCGACATCCCGCTCGATGTGCAGGCGGCAATGATCGATCCTGCCGATCTCGATCCCGGATTCGATCCGGCGGAACTCGATGAGCCTTGGAAACGAACCGATCTTGCGGCCGCCGCGCGGGACATCCTCGCCCGGATCGCCGCTGCCGAGCGTCCGGTCGTGTTCGCGGGCGGCGGCGTGCGGCTGAGCGGCGCGCATGACGAATTCCTGAAGCTGATAGACCGGCTCGGCGTGCCCGTGGTCACCGGCTGGAACGCGCATGATGTGCTGTGGGACGACCATCCGCTCTATTGCGGGCGGCCCGGCACGGTGGGTGACCGCGGCGGCAATATGGTCACGCAGAGCGCCGACCTGCTGCTGGTGCTCGGCAGCCGGCTCAATATTCGCCAGGTCAGCTACAACTGGCAGAGCTTCGCGCGCGAGGCGTGCAAGATCTGGGTCGATATCGATCCGCTCGAACTGCAAAAGCCCAATGTCCGGCCCGACATGCCGGTGGTGGCCGATCTGGCCGAGCTGATCCCGGCCATGCTAGCCGGGGATTGGCCGGGACCGACCGAAACGCACCGCGAATGGCTGACATGGGCGCGCGAGCGCAGCAGGCTCTTCCCCGTCGTCCTGCCCGAATATCGCGAGCACCAAGGGCCGATGCATCCCTATGTCGCGGTGGACGAGCTTTTCGGCAGGCTCGGCGGCGAAGACATCGTCGTGACAGGCAATGGCAGCGCCTGCGTGATCGGCTTCCAGGCCGCGCGGCTCCATCGCGGCCAGAGGCTGTGGACCAATTCCGGCTGCGCGACGATGGGCTATGATTTGCCGGCCGCAATCGGCGCATGCGCCGCCACGGGCGGGCGGCAGCGCGTGATCTGCATCGCCGGCGACGGCAGCATCATGATGAACCTGCAGGAATTGCAGACGATCGCCGGCAATCGGCTGCCCGTGAAGATCTTCCTGATCAACAATTCGGGCTATGTCTCGATCTTCCAGACCCACCGCAATTTCTTCGGCGGGGTGGAGGTCGGCGGCGGGCCCAAGAGCAATGTGACCTTCCCCGAATTCCGTCGCATCGCCGAGGCATTCGGCCTGCTCTATCGCAAGGCGGCATCGCATGCCGAGCTTGCCGACGCGATCGCCGAAACGCTGGAAGCGGACGGACCGGCTTTTTGCGAGTTCTTCGTCGACGAGAACGTCGCTTTCGCCCCGAAGCTTGGGGCCAAGGCGCATCCGGACGGAAGGATCACCTCCCCCGCGCTGGAGGATCTCTCACCGTTCCTGCCGCGCGAGGTGCTGCAGCAGAACATGCGCATTGCGCTGATGGACGAGCAATGACCGCCAGCACTATCCTCAGCCGGCCGGTCCGGTTCCTTGTCGCCGGCGCGGCCAATACTGCGTTCGGACTGGTATTCTATCCGCTGCTCCTGTGGAGCGTGCCGTTCTTCCACCAGCATTACCTGATTGCGCTGGGGATCGCACAGATCGTGTGCCTCGCTTTCGCCTATACCACCTACAAGCTCGGCGTGTTCCGCACACGCGGCCGGCTGGCGCGCGAATTCGGCGCGTTCTCGGGCTTCTACCTCGTCAACTACGCTGCGAACTGGGCGATCCTGCCGCTGCTTGTGGAACTGGGCGGCATTCCCCCGATCATCGCCCAGACGGGCTTTATCTGCGTGATAATCGCCGGGAGCTGGTTCTGGCACAGCCGCGTGACGTTTGCCGACAGGGGAGACAGCCGGTGACCGACGGCGGGTTCCTGAGGCGCGACTGCCCTTGCTGCCGCGCCAGCGGGAGCGCAGGCGAGATCGCAAGCGAGCGCGCCGCAGAAATGCTGTCGCTCGCCGAATTGCGGCCGCTATGGGCTGGGCTGGACCACGAACGGGTGTTCTTCACCTATCGGCGCTGCGCCGAATGCGCCCTGCTCTATAACCCGGCCTATTTCACCGGCGAGGCGCTGGCGGCGCTATATGCCGACCTGGCGCCGAATATGGACATGGTGCCGCCGGACATGCTCGCCGATACCCAGCGGGCCTATTTCGACCGCATGGCACAGGACGCGGAACTGACGGGCGGCTATCTCGAGATCGGTCCCGATGTCGGCTATATCGTCGCCGAGGCCGCAAAGCGGGGCGAGTTCGAGCATTTCTGGCTCTACGAACCCAACCGCACGGTGCATGGCTTACTGCGCGAGGCCGCGGGTGGCCGGCCGGCCACTGTCTCCGCCGACATGACCGATCTTTCCGCTGTGCCCGACGGATCCGTGGGGCTGGCGGTGATGATCCATGTGCTGGACCACCTGCTGGACCCGCTCGGCATGATCCGCCAAATTCTTCGCAAGCTGCGCCCCGGCGGATTGCTGGTGACCGTCACGCATGACGAAGCTTCGATGCTGCGCCGCCTGCTGGGCACCAAATGGCCGCCATTCTGCCTGCAGCACCCGCAGCTGTTCAACCCGCGCACCGTGGGCCGTCTGCTCAGGGAGGCCGGGCTGGAGCGGATCGCCACCAGCGGCACCAGCAACCTGTTCCCGGCCGATTTCCTTGCGGGACAGGCAGCCCGGGCCATTGGGTTCGACATGCGCTTCGCTTGGATGCCGTCGGTCCCGGTCAGGTTCCGCCTGGGCAATATGATGGCCTTCGCAAGGGCCCCGCTCGATCAGGCAGCGGCGGCAAGCCCTGAGCGGGAGCGGCAGCGCGCCTGATATACTTCGATCTGGCCGAGCGTGACCTCGCGCGGATCGAAGCGCGCATTCACGCATTTGTGCCACTCGGCGATCCAGTCGAGCGCCTCTTGGAGTCCGAGTACGGGCTGCCAGCCGAGCGCGGTGCGGGCCTTCGAAGAATCGAGCCGCAGCAGGCCTGCCTCGTGCACGCCTGGCTGGCTGTCGAGGCCGGCATCCTTTGCTTCGCCGCCCCACGCAGCGCGCATGCGGGAAACGATCCACGAAACCGGCCGGGCATCCTCGTCCGATGGTCCGAAATTCCAGCCCTCGGCAAACTCGCGCTCGCCTGCCAGCAAGCGCTCGGCCAGCATGATATAGCCGCGCAGCGCCTCCAGCACATGCTGCCACGGCCGGACGGAGCCGGGCGACCGGATCAGCGGTGCGACACCTGCTTCGAAGGCGCGGACAAGGTCGGGCACCAGCCTGTCGCTCGCCCAATCGCCGCCGCCGATGACGTTGCCCGCGCGACCCGACGCAAGCAGCGGGCCTTCCGCATGGAAGAAGGAGCGGCGCCAGGCCGAGACCGCCAGTTCGGCGCAGCCCTTGCTGCTGGAATAAGGATCATGTCCGCCCATCGGATCGCACTCGCGATAGGGCCAGGCCCATTCGCGGTTCTCATAGCACTTGTCGCTGGTAATGCAGACGATGGCCTTCACCGAAGGCGAATGGCGCGCGGCTTCCAGCACATGCACCGTGCCCATCACATTGGTCGCGTAGGTCTCCGCCGGTTCGGCATAGGACAGCCGCACCAGTGGCTGCGCGGCGAGGTGGAACACCACTTCGGGATCGGCCGCCGCGAATGCGTCGCTAACCGCACGCGGATCGCGCACGTCGCCGTCGACATGATGGATCAGCTCGCCGATCCGTGCCGCGGCGAACAAGCTCGGTTCGGTCGGCGGAGGAAGAGCAAAGCCGGTGACTTTCGCGCCCATGGCGCCCAGCCACAGCGCAAGCCAGCTGCCCTTGAAACCTGTGTGGCCGGTGACCAGTACCCGGCGCCCATTCCAGGCCGGTCTCACCAGACCTTCCATGGCGCGCTCCCGGAATTCCAGAGTTCTTCGAGGTAGTGCTTGTCCCGCAGCGTATCCATCGGCTGCCAGAAGCCATCGTGCTGGAAAGCGCGCAATTCCCCGCTTCCCGCCAGACGTTCGAGCGGCTCGGCTTCCCATGGCACGTCCGGCCCGCCGATCAGGTCGAGCACGCAAGGATGGGCGACGAAGAAGCCACCATTGATGCGCCCGCCATCGCCGACCGGCTTCTCGCGGAAACCGGTAACGCGGTCCTGCTCCAGGCTGAGCGCGCCGAAGCGGCCCGGGGGCGATACCGAAGTGATGGTCGCTTGGGCGCCATGGCCCTGATGGAACTGAACCAGGGCGCCAATGTCGATATTGGCCACGCCGTCGCCATAGGTGAAACAGAAGGGTTCGTCGGGGTCGAGATACTGCCGCACGGCGGCGAGCCGGCCGCCGGTCATGCTCGACGCGCCCGTCTCGACCAGCGTGATCCGCCATGGTTCGCTGCGCGCGCTGTGGATCTCCATGCCGTTGCCATTGCGCAGGTCGATCGTGACGTCGGCCGTCTGAAGATAATAGTTCGCGAAGAACTCCTTGATGACGTAGCCCTTGTAGCCGAGGCAGATCACGAAGTCGTTGAATCCGCTGGCCGAATAGATTTTCATGATGTGCCACAGGATCGGCATGCCGCCGATCTCGACCATCGGCTTGGGCCGCACGGCGGTCTCTTCGCCGATCCGCGTGCCCAGACCACCTGCGAGAATTACGGTTTGCATCGGTGCTCCACGTCTTTGTTCCGACACGATGACGAAGCCGCCGCCCCGACTCCGCAACCGCATCCGGGCGGCCGTCACCGCGCACGCGCCGATTGCGGTGCTGCTTCTGCTCGCCTCGCTTCTGCGGCTGGACGGTATCGGTTTCGGCCTGCCAGCACTGAACGACCCGGACGAACCGCTGTTTATATTGCTCGCAGTGGAGATGCTCGAACGCGGCTCCCTGGACCCGCAATGGTTCGGCCATCCGGGCACAGTCACGCTTTACTGCCTGGCACTGATCATAGCTGCGGTGGGAACTGCAGGCTGGCTGGCGGGGCAATTTGCCGACCCTGGGGGCTTTGCCGCTGCGATCTATGCCGACCCGGGAATGGTAATGCTGCCCGCGCGGATATTCATCGCCGCAAACGGTGTCGCCTGCGTGTGGCTGACTTACGCCATCGGCAACCGGCTGTGGGGGCGGAATGCAGGCCTAGCGGCTGCGCTCGTTCTTGCGGTCAACGCAGTCCATATCGGCTGGTCGCAAGTGATCCGTACCGACGTGCAGGCGAGCGTCTTCATGCTGCTGTGCCTCCTCCAGGCACTGGCGATCATGCGCGAGGGGAAGCTGCGGCATTATCTGCTCGCGGGGCTGTTTGCAGGGCTCGCCTGTGCGACCAAGTGGCCGGCGGCACTGATCGGGCTCAGCCCCCTGGCGACGGTAGTCTGGCGCGTTCGCGCGGGGAAATGCGACTGGCGAATGGTACCGGTTGTCCCGGTTGCCGCGATCGCCACGCTTCTGGCGGTCTCGCCCTACCTTATCATCAGCCATGAAGTCGCCCTGTCCAACCTCCTCGCCGAGGCGCGCGAAGCCCATCCGGGCGCGACAGGCGGGGGCCTGCTCGTCAATGCGCTGTGGTATGTGAGCGGCTCTCTCAAAACATCGTTTGGCGCGGTCGGCCTCCTGATGGCCGCATTGGGCGCGATTGGAGCGGCATTCCAAGATCGCAACTGGCGGATTGCGGTACTACCCGGCTTCGCAGCGTTCCTGCTGGTCATCTGCGCGCAGCACGTGCTGTGGGAGCGCTGGCTGGTCCCGGTGCTGCCATTCCTCGCGCTTGGCTTTGCATGGGCTGTGAACACTCTCGGCAGGGCGCTCGTCCGGCAGAGCAGGCTCGCCTCCCGCATCGCGCAGGGGGCAGCGATCCTCGCCCTGCTGGCGCCCGCTCTCGCCGCCAGCCACGCCCGTTCGGCCGAACGCCACACCGACACCCGTCAACTGGCCTCGGAATGGATTCGCCGGAACGTTCCGCCCGGCTCCACCATCCTGGTCGAGCATGCCGCTTTCGACCTGCTCGGCGGGCCGTGGGCGATCACATTCCCGCTCGGCTCAGCCGGCTGCGTAGATGCGGAGGCATTGCTCGCGAGCCAGGTCTCGCCCGAAAAAATCGAGGAAACGCGTCGTGGCCGGGCAGTCGTCGATATCGGGCATCTCGACCCCGCAGATGTTCCTGCATGCCGCGGCGATTTCGCTGTGCTGTCCCACGTCGAACGCTACCGGACCGAACGCGAGATCTTCCCGCAGGCATATGGCAATTACGCGACCCTGATGCGCAGCGCGGTAATCAGGGCCCGATTCCAGCCTCGCCCCGGCGAGGTCGGAGGGCCAGAAGTGTATGTGATAGATTTCCCCCTTCGGACGGCGCGCAGAGACGGTCAGGCCGAGAGCACTCCCGGTCGTACAATTAATTGATATTTCTGTTCTTTGGAAAATGCGGCGGCCCTTCAGATCCGGGCTGTCCGAGGCTGAAGAACGACAGATCGCTGGCGGAGAGGGTGTCCGATCCATTTCCGATATAACGAATTGATGTCAGATATTTATTGAATTCTTTCTGATACGCGAGACCCACACCCAGACCCACACTTCGACTGGACGCAAGCGGACAACTTGGCATCATGTGAGCCTGAATATCACCTGCCGAGCTCGCTCGGCACCCGTTGTTGGCGGTAGACGGTAGCGGAAAAGCCCTTTTGTCGTCAGGCGGGAACACATGCTCCGCTCGAGCGCCACTCATAACCGGCCTGCGCTGCGAGATGCCCCAGCCCGTCACGCTTGTCGATCAATCACAAAAGACCTTCAGGTCCGTCACGCTGCGTAGAGCACGGTGATCGCTTCATTTACGCTTATAGTCGGCACTTCAATCAGGGTTCAGAAGAAGCCCGTGCCCGTCTCGGACAAAAAATAGCTGTCGAACAACGCCGCTACATACCGATCGTGCGCTCCCACCGAGGCTTCCACCATGAATTCCCCGGCCGCCAGCCAGCGCTGTTCGATCCCTTCCCCTGGTATCCAGGGATTGTCCGCCCGGGCTGACAGCAAATACGCGCGGCAACGCAGCTCGACCCAGTCATAATAGCGATGGACCTTCGCCTCTCCGGAGAGGTTTGTTCGCACCACGGCCACCTCCTCGAAACGGTTGGAATCATTCAACCAGACCTTCGGATAACGCATCGCCCACGCTTCCTCGAGGGCCTGGGCAGACTCCGATAGAGGCTCGGTCAGGCTGAAACCCGGCAGACGCCACTCGAAATCATGCGCCAGTCCGCGCGGATCAGGGCCAAAGCCCTCGTCCGCGGGGGCCGATCGCTCGACGAGGACGTTCGATTCCTCGTCTACGAGCAGATAAACCCGGTAACAGGCCGATGTTGAAATCACGCGAGGGACCCGCGGGCTGGGTTTTGGTTCGGTGTTCCGGAAGTTCCAGCCAAGAAAGTTCCTGATATCCGAGATCGCATCCGCGGCTCGGCCGGAGACGATAGGCTCCTCGTCGTGCAGCAGTGCATCAAGGTCCCGCTTGATGCGCCCGTCATGATCGAGGCGACGCAGGACCCGAGCCAGATGTCCCAACCCCACCGCTGCATTGCCGCGCACCCAGGCGTCGGGATGCCCGATAAGGTCAATGCAAATTTGCTCGACGTCCACACCATCGGGCGGATCCATCGAGAGCGCTATCGGTAGCACCCGTAAATCCTTGATCGGGCCGAGCGCGCGAATGTCTTCGATAGCTTCAGGTGTAAGCTTGCGGTCGATCATTCGATACTGCCCCTGAGAGGCGCGAAGCGAAAGCCGCCGATCTCCTCCAGCAGGCGTTCGATTTCCGTGATCACTGCTACCCGGTCACGGCTTTCGAAGGCATGCAGTTCCTCCCCCCAATGGTCGCTTTTGAAGACCCTGAGCAGATAGGTTCCCTTGGGATCTTCGGCGGGCATCCAGCTCAGATCGACCAGCACCTCGCGCCGCATGTGTTTGAGCATGAGCAACGAGTCCTTGCATACGACCGACCAGGCCATGGGGTGATCGGAAGGCATGGCGTAGAACTGGTTATATTCGATCAGCCATCCGGCGGGGATGCGGAGCGCGTGGAGCGGATGGGCCTCATTCAAGTCCTCCATTCCTTGCCCGCAGTCTGTCATGGTTCCCCCATCGGTTCGTCCAACTGGGGGGCGTCTCGCCCCGCCGGCGGTCGGACAACGGGGTCCGATCCACAATTGCTTCCCTCCGGTCCCGAGCACTCGAGATAAGCATCGCAATATCGCTCGACACGCAACCGGATGCGCTCGGAAAAGCTCTCACCCTCCGGCAAGTTCGGCCGGTCGAAAATTACCCTTCCGAAGCCGAAAGAAGCAGCTTCCCAATCGTCCGTCAGGCCAAGTGCAAGGGAATGCAGCCGCTCGCGCTTTTCCGGCGTGCCGCCACCGGTCTTCAAATCGAGTAGCAGTTCCTCCGTATCCGAAAAATTCTTTAGAAACCGCGCAGTGTGCTCAGCGGAATTCTGGTGGTCGACCACTTCCTCGGCGATGGCCACGCGCAGAAATTCGGTCCGATGCCCGCCGCGCGGCCACCAGATTTCCCGAGCCTTCATTTGCGAGATCATCGGCGCAAGGTCGAGGGCGCGCTCCATTCGCGGCAGCAGGCGGCCAAGTTCAGAAATGAGATCCCCGGCCTGGATATGCATCCGGGAAAAGTCCGCGGCGGAATACGGCGTATCCGCCCGGCTGACTTGCTCGAGCGCCGAGATGAATTCCAGCATGGCGGCGTCCACCTGCTGAAGGCCTTGTTGTGTATATGCGGCAACAGCAGGTCCGCCCGCCCATGCACCGGCATCGATGTAGCAGGCCGGAGCATCGTCACCCTCGAATTCGGCAAGACCGGCTGCACTGCAGCCGCCCAGCGCCATAATTATAACTGCGCATCCATTCTTCATGACGAATTCCAAATTCAATATTCCATCTCAGCGCACATTTGCGCCACCTGTCGTCTAAGGCGGCTCGCAAGACTTGTGTGCCAGCCGTCGTCGAGCACGCGCAGCGCCGGCTCGCGGAAGTCGGCGTCATAGGCCTCGGCGAGGGCGCCGTCCGCCAAGACACGCAAGGCGTCCAGATCGTTCTCGCTGGCAGCGTCCGCGTGCAGCAATGCGCGCGTCATCTCGAGGCGCGCCAGAAAACGGACCTTCGATCGCTCAGCGCCCGGCACCGAAACAGTCACCAGCTCACGCACGAACGCGGCTCGCAGCACTTCTTCGCGGTCGGGCGGATCGAAATCGGGTAGCGACATGCCCCCCGGTATTTCTTCGAGCAGGAACTTCATCGGCCACGCCTCATTGCCCGCCTCTCGCATCGGTATGAGCTGCGCAAGGGCACGATGGACATCGGCCATTGCCGTCCGCAGATCCGCCATGGCGGCCCCATCTCTGCTGATCAGCACCTTGGAAAAACGCCCCGAAAAGGTGGTGAAACGCCAGTCGAATTCGCGAAACGCTTCCTCAAACTCGCGCGCAATTTCCACGGGATTGTCATCCACCCAGTCCGCGCCGTCCGCGCAAATTCTGGATGAATCGGCCTCCGCGGCTCCGGCCCTGCCGGGAAGCGCGGCAAGCGACAGGCCCAGCGCCACCGCGATCGTCCGTGTTCCCATCACCCTTCTTCCGGACACATCGCGTCGACACGGCGGTGCAGCCGTTCGGCCAGACCGGATTCCTCTTGGAAAATTGCCGTTTGCAGGACCGGATCGAACCCGTCGCGCCAGTCGCGCACCAGCGACTGCGCATCGCGTTGCAGCGCCGCGACATTTTCGTCGCGATCGCGCACCTCCGTCCGCGCTTCGAGCCGCCGCAGTCCGTAGCGGACCTTTCCGAGCGAAGTCAGGAAATCATCGACGTGCTCGCCTGCCTTGTCCGCCGCCGCACGGTCTTCACCCAGCACCATCTCCTCCGCCAGCGCCGCACGCAGCCATGCGGCGTGCCCATCGTCCGGGCGCGCCGTTTCGGGGGCCTGGAACT
>CAYRCH010000003.1:0-1173 GCA_964422665.1 uncultured Sphingomonadaceae bacterium
AGCGGCAGTTCGAGATAGGCCGCGATCGCGCGGGCCAATGGCAGGTTGGAATTGCCGGCCATGATCTTCATGCGACTGTGTTCCCCCGGATGCGGCGCAGGATTCGGCTGCCCCAGCCTCTAGAGCAGCGTCACACGATTGCAACCTGCGGCGCGGGCAATCCCCAGCGCGGCGCGACCAGCTTCCGGCGCAGGCGCGGCCTCAGCTCTTGCGGTGCTCGCCCTTGACCCAGCGGACCGTGCCGGAGCTGGCGCGCATGACCACGCTTTCGGTGGTCATCAGCCCGCCGCGCAGCCGCTTGACCCCGTCGAGCAGCGAGCCGTCGGTGACCCCGGTGGCGGCGAAGATGCAGTCGCCTTTCGCAAGGTCGTGGAGCCTGTAGATCCGGTCCAGGTCGTCGATCCCCCATTTGCGGGCGCGGGCCTTCTCGTCATCGTTGCGGAACAGCAGCTTGCCGTTGAACTGCCCGCCGACGCAGCGCAGTGCAGCCGCCGCCAGCACGCCTTCGGGCGCGCCGCCCGAGCCCATGTAGAGGTCGATCGTGGTGTCGGGATCGGTGACCGCGATCACCCCCGCGACGTCGCCATCGGGAATGAGCTGGATGCCGCAGCCGATCGCGCGCAGCTCGGCGATCAGCGAAGCATGGCGCGGCCGGTCGAGCACGCAGACGATCAGCTCGGCAGGGGCCACGCCCTTGGCCTTCGCCACCGCCTCGATATTCTCGCGCGGGGACCGTTCCAGGCTGATGATGTCGTCGGGATAACCGGGGCCGATGGCCAGCTTTTCCATATAGACGTCGGGCGCGTTGAGCAGGCAGCCTTCCTCGGCCGCGGCCAGCACCGCCAGCGCATTGGCGCCGGCCTTGGCGGTGATGGTGGTGCCTTCGAGCGGGTCGAGCGCGATGTCGATCTTCGGCCCGCTGCCCTGTGCGCCGCCGACCCGTTCGCCGATATAGAGCATCGGCGCCTGGTCGCGCTCGCCCTCGCCGATCACCACCGTGCCGTCGATCGCCAGCTCGTCGAACGCCTTGCGCATCGCCTCGACCGCGGCGGCATCGGCGGCTTTCTCGTCGCCCCGGCCGACCAGCCGGCTGGCGGCGATGGCGGCGGCCTCGGTCACGCGGACCATTTCCAGCACAAGCACCCGGTCGAGCACGTGGCTGGCGGCGAGGTT
>CAYRCH010000003.1:1273-8820 GCA_964422665.1 uncultured Sphingomonadaceae bacterium
GTCGAGGCAGGCTCAGCTGACCAGCTGCATCACCAGCGGCGGGGCGGTCAGGCTGTCCGATCCTTCGAGCAGGCGCAGCGCCTCGCGCACGGCGCGTTCGGGGCCCTCATGCGTGACCATGGCGACCAGCACTTCGCCGCCCTCTTCCGGCCGGCCCTTCTGGATCAGGCTTTCGATCGAGACGCCGGCATCGCGCATGGCCGCGGCGATCTCCGCCAGCACCCCGGCGCGGTCGGCCACGGTGAAGCGGAGGTAAGCGCGGCTGGTGCGCCCGCCCGGATCGGCCGGCGGGCAGGCCCTGAGCGAGGCGACGGGGACGGAGAAGGGCTTGCCGATATCGCCCCGGGCGATGTCGATCAGGTCGGCCACCACCGAGCTCGCGGTCGGCCCCTCACCCGCGCCCGGTCCCTGGAACAGCAGGCGGCCGGAGAAATTGCCTTCCGCGACCACCGCATTGGTCGGCCCGTCGACGCTCGCCAGCGGATGGTCGCGGTGGACCAGGCAGGGCTGCACGCGCTGGAACAGGCGGCAGGATCCGTCGGCCTCCTGCACCGTATCGGCCATGCCGATCAGCCGGATGACATAGCCGAGCGCCGCGGCCTGCTCGATATCGGCGGCGCGCACCCGGCTGATGCCGCTGGTCTCCACGCCCGCGAAATCGACGCGCGTGCCGAATGCGATCGCGGCGAGGATCGAAAGCTTGTGCGCCGCATCCACGCCTTCGATGTCGAAAGTCGGGTCGGCTTCGGCAAAGCCCAGTTCCTGCGCCTCGCGCAGCACCTCGCCGAAATCGCGGCCGGTGTCCTCCATGGTGGAGAGGATGTAATTGCAGGTGCCGTTGAGGATGCCGTAGATTCGCTCGATCAGATTGGCCGCCGCGCCTTCGCGCAGGCCCTTGATCACCGGCACGCCGCCGGCCACCGCCGCTTCGAATTTCAGCGCCACGCCGCTGCTCTCCGCCGCCTCGGCCAGTTCGAGCCCGTGATGCGCGATCATCGCCTTGTTGGCAGTGACGACATTCTTGCCCGCCGCCAGCGCCCGGCGCGCGAGCGCCAGCGCCGGCCCGTCGGAGCCGCCGACCAGCTCCACCACCACGTCGACATCTTCGCGCGCGGACATCGCGGTCATGTCGTCTTCCCAGGCGAAGCCGGAAATATCCCCGCCGCGCGGCTTGTTGCGGTCACGCGCGCTCACAGCGACGATGCGAATCGGGCGCCCGGCCCGGGCCGCGATCAGATCGCGATTGGTTTCGAACAGACGGATCACGCCGCTGCCGACCGTGCCGAGACCGGCAAGGGCGACGCGCAATTCTTCGGCCATGGATGCACCCCTTTCCTGCGGGGCGACCGGTTAGGATGTGGCGCTGCCCTTGGCTAGGGCGAATCGGCGCCGCGTCATCCGCGAGTGCGCGGGCACGGCCCGAGATCGCGCAGCACGAGCGCATAATCCGTCGCCGCCTGGCGCCCGGCGGCACCCTCCGCGCTCAGCAGCGCGCCCGCCGGCAGCTCGCCCGGCAGGAAACAGGCGAGGCGGTACCATTCCAGCGAATCGCGCTGCGGCGGGGTCAGCGAATGTGCGACGAGCTCGTTCCACGACACACCCCATTCCGGCTGTTGACCGGCGCGGCGCAAAATCGTGATCGAGGCGGGCGCCCGGCTGGCCGTGGACAGGAAGATCTGCGTCTCCCATTCGCCGGCAAGGTTGCCGGGCACGGCAAGCACGTCACGCACGCCGGTCACATGCGGGGGAGCGTCCGGGGACACCAGCTCGGCCAGGATCGCGCGCACGCGCGCCTCGGTCCCGGGGGTGGCCGGCAGCTGCGAATCGGGCGCAACAAGCTGCAGCTGGTCGCCGGCGGCGCCTGCCGGATCGGCGAACAGGATCATCCGCGCCTTTTTCAGCTTCGGTGCCTTCCCGTTCCCGGCCAGGTTCACGTCGGCCAGATAGGCAACCGATTCGCCGATTCCACGGGCACCCGAAAGCAGCGTTTCGGTATCCGCCTCGAGATAGAGACGCACCATTCCGGGGCGCAGGCCAGGGGAGCGTTCGGGTTCCACTGCCGCCTGATCCGATATCCTCACAATCGGTACGATGCTGGATTTGACGGCGAGGTCGGCGAGGTCGGCATAGGTCGGCTCCGGCGGCCCCGGCACGGCATCCTGCGCGACTGCGCCGCCGGCGCTGACGCATCCGCAAGTGAAGGCGAGACAAGCGAGAATCGGTGCGAGAACGCGTCCTGCCCCGCGCCGCGGCGGCACCGGATTTCTTGTCGGAGCAAATGATTCCCGTGCCGCCATTGCCTTCCTCCTGTTTCCGGACCCGCCGCGCCTTTGGCCTGTTCCATAACGGTTTATCGCTATTCCGGTTTCAATCCGGTGCAGGTGAATCGCGTCTTAACCGACAAAGGGTTTGCCCCTGCAAGTCTTCACCGCTAAAGGCGGCGAAATCCGGGATGACAAGACAACATAACCCCGGATTTGGCCCTGCCGGGCCGCAAGTGTCCCGGATGGGCCGCACTTTTCGGCAGGGTGGACAATTTTTGGGGGCAAGGGCAGGGATGCGAATCTCGGCGCTGTGCCAGAGGCCCGGTTTCGGGCGAATTGATCGATCGGAGTGATGCGTCTGAATGGCTTACGCTGATCAAGGAATGAGCACCAATCGCATTATCGCGATTGTTATTGTGGCCCTGATTCACCTGGCCCTGGGCTATACGCTGGTGACGGGCCTGGCCTATTCGGCCACGAAGAAAATTATCGAACGCGTGACGACGGTGGACATCGAGGAACCGGAACCGGAACCCGAAGAACCGCCGCCACCGCCGCCCGATGAAGTGATGCCGCCGCCGCCGGTGGCGCCGCCGCCGCCGATCAATGTGTCGGTGACGCCGCCGCAGATCCAGACGGTGACCACGCCTCCGCCGCCGGCGCCGGTGATCCCGATCGCCGCGCCGCCGCCGGCGCCGCCGCCGCCGCCTTCGCAGGCACGTGGCGTGCGTCCGGACGGGCAGGCCCGGTGGGCCGCGCGGATCCAGCAGAACTATCCTTCCCGCGCCGTGCGCGACGGGACGGAGGGGACTGTCGGTGTGACGGTTACGGTCAATGCCGAGGGTCGCGTGTCGGCCTGCTCGGTCACCTCGTCGAGCGGCTCGAGCATTCTCGACCAGGCGGCGTGCAGCGGCATGGAACGCTACGCGCGATTCGATCCGGCGCTGAACGATGCGGGCAATCCGATTTCGGCCAGCTGGTCGACCCGCATCGTGTACCAGCTCAATTAGTTTTGCGCCCGGCCGGCACTGCGCCGCGCCGGGCATTTTGATTTTTCTAGTTCAACCCGAGAGGACTGATCGCATGCTTATTAATTTCCTTGCCGCCGCGGGTGATGCCGCTCCGGTCAACCAGTTCGGTTTCTGGGAAGCCCTCAACCAGGGCGGCGTGATCGCTTACTCCATCTTCGGCGTGCTTGTGATCATGTCGGTGGGCTCTTTCTACATCCTGATCACCAAGCTGCTCGAGCAGAACAAGGTGATGAGCCAGTACAAAAGCCTGCGCTCCAATTTCTGGCGCGCGCCGAATATTCGCGACGGCGCGGCCAAGCTCGACAAGAACAGCGCCTGGCGCCAGCTGGTGGACGACGCGCTCGCCGCCGAAGACCAGCACGACAAGATGAAGGACAGCCTCGAAGCTCATGACTGGCTGCATGGCTCGCTCCAGCGTTCGGAAGACTCGATCAACGCCAAGCTCGCCAGCGGCCTGCCCTTCCTGGCAACCACCGGCGCGACCGCGCCGTTCATCGGTCTGCTCGGTACCGTCATCGGGATCTATCGCGCGCTGATCAATATCGGCCTCGCCGGCTCCGCCTCGATCGACAAGGTCGCGGGTCCCGTCGGTGAAGCGCTGATCATGACCGCAATCGGTCTGCTCGTCGCCGTCCCGGCGGTGCTGGCCTACAACTGGCTGCAGAGCCGCAACAAGCGCATCGCCCAGCTGCTGCATGCCTTCTCGACCGACCTGCTCGCCAACATCACCTCGCATGGTGCCGTGAAGCCGGCCACGGCCGCACCGGCCAAGACTGCCGCTGCCCGCCCGGCGGCGGCGGCGGCACCGGCCGGCGCTCCCAAGGCCTGATGGTTCAAGGATTGCGGGCGGGCCGCGCGGTCCGTCCGGTTTCCCAGGCCAGGCAAAGGATAGGTAGTTAAATGGCTGCTCAAGTAGGCGTTCAAGAAAGGCCGATGTCGGACATCAACACCACGCCCCTGGTGGACGTGATGCTGGTGCTGCTGATCATCTTCCTCATCGCCGTTCCGGTCGCGATCCAGACGATCGAGCGGCTCGAAATCCCGATCATGGAATCGGTCGAATCCAAGGACAAGGTCGAAAACCTGCTGATTACGGTCAGCACGACCGACGCCGAGGGGCGGACTGCGGGAATGACCCAGTCGGGCTTTACCGGTGCGGATCGCAATGGCGAATGCCGGATCTACATCAACAACGTCACCCCGGTGACTTCGGAAGAGCTCTATGATCGGGCCTTCGATCGGCTCGATTCCATCGTCCAGCGCGAAGGCGGGATCGAAGCGATCATGCAGAACCCGGAGATGATTCCGCAGGTCCACATCCGCGGCGACGTGAACGCACCGTGGCGCTGCGTGGCCGGAGCGATCTATAATGTGCAGGCGGCCGGATACCCGACCGTCGGGTTCATCTCGAACCCGGTCGATCCCAACGGCTGACGGCGAAGCGAAGAACAAGGAGTAATCCGCAATGGCAATGTCAGGCGGCACCGACGACGGTGAACCGATGATGGAAATGAACACGACGCCGCTGATCGACGTCATGCTCGTGCTCCTCATCATGTTCATCATCACCATCCCGGTGGCAACGCACTCGGTCGATATCGACCTTCCTTCGCCGAATCCCAACGAGATTCCTCCGGAGGTCGACCCGATCAAGAACAAGGTCGTGCTGACCCCGCAGAACGAAATCCTGTGGAACGGCAACCCGATCAGCCAGGGCGTGCTGGTGGCCAATTTGCAGGAATCGACCCGCATGCCGGTCGAACCCGAGCTGCAGTTCGAGCCCGAGCCGAATGCCAGCTACGACCTTTCGGCCAGGGTGCTCAACATCATCAAGGCGACCGGCGTGACCAAGTTCGGCTTCGTCGGGAACGAGAAGTACCGTGTCTTCGGCAAGGGCGAAGGCTAAGGCTTACTTTCCAAAACACGATCAGACTTTCGGAAAGGGGCGGAGCGATCCGCCCCTTTTTCTTTGCCTGGCGCCTGCACTATGTCGACGGCGAATGTTGTGATATACTGTATCGTCTATTGATGAAGCAAAGGAGGCGTTCAATGGCCGTTGCCCTTCGCGAGGATGCCGTACTGCCGCTATCCGAAATGAACACCACGCCGCTGATCGACGTGCTGCTGGTGCTTTTGATCATGCTCATCATGACGATCCCCATCGCGACGCACGAAGTGCCGGTAAGCCTGCCGAGCGAATGCGAGACCTGCGACCCGGTGCCCGACCAGATTCGCAACAAGATCACGATCGGCTCTGCCGGAGACATTCGTTGGAATGGCGAGCGCATATCGATGGCGCAGCTATCAGCGCTGCTGCATCAGACCACCCTGCTGGAAGTCGAACCGGAACTGCAGTTCGAACCCGATGCCAACGCCGCCTATGACACGGCAGCGAAAGTGCTGAACACCGTGGAAAGCAGCGGCGTGACCAAGTTCGGCTTCGTCGGCAATGAGCGTTACCGCGATTTCGGACGGGGCGACTGAGAGCGAGGCATCACTCCTCTTCTTCCGCCGGGTCCGCAGGTTCGATCCGCATTGCGGCCTGTTCGAGCGTCTCGGCCTCCAGCAGCAAATCGTCATCGACCGAGCCCTGCGGCAAGTGCTCGCGCCCGATCATCACCAGCACCGGCACGGCCAGCGGACTGACATGGTCGAGCCGGACATGTTCGACCTGCTCCGCCGCGCGTTCGAGCACATCCGCCAGCCGCCCGACATCGGTCATCCGCGCGCGGGCATCGGCCCAGGCCGCCTCGATCAGCACGTGATCGGGCTCGTGCTTGCGCAATACGTCGTAGATGAGGTCGGTCGAGAAAGTAACCTGCCGCCCGCTCTTGCGCTTGCCGGGATGTTGCCGCTCGACCAGCCCGCCGATCACCGCCACTTCGCGGAAAGCCCGGCGCAGCAGGTATGAACCCTGCACCCAGTCGACGAATTCGTCCGTGAGGATGTCCGGCGAGAGCATGGCGCGCGGGTCCTCGATCGGCTTCAGCCCCCAGACTGCCAGCGAATAGTCATTGGCGATGAAGCCGATCGGCGAGAGGCCGCGATCCTCCATCCGCCGCGTGACCAGCATGCCCAGCGACTGGTTCGCGTTCCATCCCTCGAACGTATAGAAGACCGAATATTCGCGGCCCGCATGCGGAAAGCTCTCGACCAGCAGCTTGCCCGGACCCGGCATGGCAGAGCGCCAGTCCTGCACTTCCAGCCATTCGCGGACATCGTCGGGGAAGCGCGCCCAGCCCGCCCGGTCGACCAGCATCTCGCGCACCCGGCTCGCCAGATGAGTGGTGAGCGGCAGGCGCTGCCCGCCATAGGAGGGGATCATGGCGGACTTTTTCGAGGCACGCACGATCACTTCCATGTCGCGCAGCTGCTCGACCTCCAGAGTTAGCCCGGCAAAGGCAAACGTATCGCCTGGCCGCAGCATGGCGGCGAAGCGCTCCTCCACCTTGCCCAGCGACCTCCCGCCGCGCCCGCCCCCGCCGCGGATGCGCACATCGACCATCTCCGAATCGACGATGATCCCGGCATTCATCCGGTGGCGCTGGGCATGCTGCGGATGCGTCAGCCGCCAGCTGCCATCCGCGTCGCGGACGATGCGGCGGAACTTGTCATAGGCTTCGAGCGCATAGCCGCCGGTGGCGACGAAATGCAGCACGCGGCTCCACACGTTTTGGTCCAGCCAGGCATAGGAGAGCGAGGAACGGATCTCCGCCAGCAGCTCCGCTTCGCCGAAGGGGCCTGCGCAGGCACAGGCCATGACATGCTGCGCCAGCACGTCGAGCCCGCCGGGGCGGAAGCTCTCTCCGTCGCGCTGGCCCTGGTCCACCGCGTCGCGCGCAGCCATCGCCTCTAGGAATTCGAACCGGTTGCCCGGCACCAGCAGCGCCCGGCTGGGCTGATCGAGCCGGTGGTTGGCCCGGCCGATCCGCTGGAGCAGCCGGCTCGACCCCTTGGGCGCGCCCATCTGCACCACGCAGTCGATATCGCCCCAGTCGACCCCCAGGTCGAGGCTGGCAGTGCAGACCAGGCCCCGCAGCTCACCCCGCGCCATCGCCCCCTCGACCTTGCGCCGCGCCTCTTTGGAAAGCGATCCGTGATGGATGCCGATGGGCAAATTGTCCTCGTTCACTTCCCACAAAAGCTGGAAGATATATTCGGCGAGGAAGCGCGTATTGGTGAAGACCAGCGTGACCTTGTTCCGCCGGATCTCCTCGTAGAGCTGCGGGATGGCCCAGCGCCCGGCATGGCC
>CAYRCH010000003.1:8920-17482 GCA_964422665.1 uncultured Sphingomonadaceae bacterium
CTGGGAAAGTCAGAGCACATCCAGCATTGGCATCGCACTTGCCGGCACCCAATTGCCATGGACTTGCGGCGCAGCCGGGAATGGCAGCAGCGCCCGGGCCAATGGCCCGTCCGCCAGCTGCATCGCATCGGCAATCACGAGTTCGGAACGGCCGGCCGCGAGATCGGTCGCGACGACCAGCAACCAGCCGTCGCCTTCCTGCGCGCCGGGCGACCGCGGCACGAACCGCACTTCGCCCACGGCATAATTGCTGCCCATTCGGAGCAGGTCGATGACCCGCGCTTCGACATCGAAGCGGGCCAGCGCATTGGGCATGACCCAGCCGGCACCCGCCACGGGGCGGGCGCCTTCGCCGGCCACTTCCATCCCGCCGAAGCAGTAGCGATGCCGACGGCCAATGCGGCGCGGATCGACATCGCCGAGATCGGCAATCGCCTCCTCAAACAGCCGCTCTTCACGCCATTCATCCCGGCTCGAGCCTGGATCGAATCGCAGCCGCCGGAGATAGGCCTTGCCGTACTCGGCCCGCCATTCACCGCCATCGGCGTTTTTCAGGAATGGAAACGGATTGCCGCAATAGAACGGCGCATCGAGCACGACTTCATCCCCTTCATCCCAGGCGTTGAATGTATGGAGGAGACAGCTCTTGGGCCCGGTGAACCAGCGCAAATCGCTGCCATCCCCGTCTCGCCGGAGCACGCCGATCCGCGCGGGTTCGTCCGGCGCCCAGCGCCACATCGGTCCGCCCTCGCGCCGCGCGGTCTCCTCGCTGGTCGTATAACCGCCCATCGGCAGGAGAATGTGATCGCGCGTGATCGCCATGTCGTGGATCATGTCGAGGCAGGGCGTCTCGATGCGTATCTCGTGTTTCTTTGACCCATCGGGATGGAATATCCAGATATGGACATCGGGCGTGTAGTTGCCCCGTGCCTGGTAGCCAAAGGCGACCAGCTCGCCGGTCACGCCATCGACCATCGGATGGGCTGTGAAGGTCACACTGTCGATCGCCCCGTCGAAATCGAACCGGCCGCGTGTCTCCAGCGTCACCGGATCAATCTCGTAGGGCTGGCTGTCTTCCTTCAGCGCCAGCAGTTTCCCGGCAAAGGCAAAGGCGGTGGTATTGGCCGCACCCGCGCTAAGGTGCCCCACATCCTCATCGTCAGTGAACCGATTGCGGTAATAGCCGAAACGCATCCGCTCCTTCTCGCGATTGGCCGTCAGCCGTTCGGTCTCCACATAGCGCGAGGCATAGGTGACGCGTCCGCCGGAAATGCGGAACATGGAAACGACGCCGTCTGCATGCAGCAGAATGTCGTCTTCGAACTTCGGCGGATAGTACCAGGCACCGCCAAGCCGGAAGAAGGCACCATCGAGATCCGGCGGCACCTTGCCAGCGATCTCGCAGGCCAGTGGTGAACATTCGTTGTGCCGTTGCAGCCAGCCGGGCAGAGCGCCTGTGGGTTTGGTCATTGCAGATTCCTCTCCGGGACTTGCAGTCTCGTGATCCCGCCCCGCCGGCATTGACGCTAAGCAATCTCGCCGGATTGTGGCCTGCGTCCTATTCTTCCCAGTCGATACTCGCCTCTTGTTCGGAGCTTCGGTGCATGTGTGCTTCCAGCTCCTCGATCGACCAGCCAAGCAATTCCGCCAGCCGGGCACGCTCCTCCGCGGAAAGGTCCGCGAATGTGCGACGTTCGGGCAGGTCGGCCACGGCCGCTGCCATCTCGGTCTCAAGCTGCCCGATACTGCCCATTATGGCGGGCAACGATTCCATCGAGGCGGCGATGATCCGCGGGTCGCTCGCCATGGCGAAGGACTTGCGCGCATAGGAAATGCCGCTTTCGGTGGAGAAGAACGCGTCGATATCAGCCAGTTCCCGGTCGTTGAAACTGACCGCATATGCCTCCGCCATCGCCTTGCGCATCGGAGGCTCCATCGCGTCCATCAAACGCCCCATGAGCGTCGGCATGACGGAGGCGATGCGCTGATTCCGTTCAAGACGCACCGGATCGAGAATATCGGCGGCCTCGATAATCTCCTCATCACCAAGGGCCAACTCGCCGGGTTCAATGGCAAGCTGCTGGGCAAGTTCGCCCCTGGGCGCCTGGCTGGCCATTTGCATGATCGGGGCAAGGATCCGATCGAACATCGATCCCATCATTTCTCCGAGAGAGCCTTCGGGGATGATCTTGTCGACAATCGTCTGTGCCAGCGGCAGGCGCGCCTGCTGCTCGGCGTCGAGCGGCTCCGCCTGGAACATCGCCGCCATAGCCGCGAATGCTTCGGCGTCCGGCTCCGCTTGCTGCGCCGACGCCGGCGCCGACAGCATCAATGCGGCACCGGCTGCCGCAGCGAAAAACCTTCCAATCATCTTGCTTCCCCCTCCTTTGAAATCAGTGCCCCGCCTGCGGTCCGCGTTCGAGGCCCGAGGCGGCGAGCTGCGCGTCGATCTGCGCCATCAGCCGTTCCAGCCCCTGCTCGCTGTCGCTCTCGGCCCGCGCGACGAGCACGTCCTGCGTGTTCGAGGCGCGCAGCAGCCACCAGCCATCGGGCGTCGTTACCCGCACCCCGTCAGTGGCGTTGACCTCAACGCCTGCCGGAGCATTGCCGCCAGACAGCCGCTGTTTTACTTCGTCGATCGCGGCGAATTTCCGGCTTTCATCAACCTGGAAGCGCATTTCCGGCGTGTTGAGCATGACGGGCATCTCGCTGCGCAATTGCGTCACTGGCTTGCCCAGCCGGGCCGATGCCGCAATCAGCCGGACCCCGGCATAAAGCGCATCGTCGAAGCCGTAATATTCATCGGCGAAGAAGACATGGCCGCTCATTTCCCCAGCCAGCGGGGAGGACACTTCCTTCATCTTGGACTTGATGAGCGAGTGACCGGTCTTCCACATCAGCGGCTCGCCCCCGCAGGCGGCAACGTGGTCGAACAGGGCGCGGCTGGCCTTCACATCGGCGATGATCGTCGCCCCGGGGCGGCGCGACAGCAGGTCTTCGGCATAGATCATCAGCAGCTGGTCGCCCCAGATCACCCGCCCTTCTCCATCCACCGCGCCGATCCGGTCGCCGTCGCCGTCGAAGGCGATCCCGAAATCGAGGCCCTTCTCGGCGACCAGCGCCTTGAGGTCCGCCAAATTCGCTTCGACCGTTGGATCCGGATGATGGTTCGGGAAGTTCCCGTCGACATCGGTATAGAGGCAGAAATGCTGGCCCGGCAGGCGCTCCACCAGCCTCTCCAGAGCCGGGCCGGCGGCTCCGTTGCCGGCGTCCCAGCCGACCCGCATCCCGGCAAGCGCATCGGGATCGATGCCATCGAGCCCTCTGAGCAGCCGCCCGATATATTCGTCGAGGATCTCGTGTGTTTCCACGCTGCCCGCACCGCTCGCCCAGTCGCCCGCCTCGGCATTTGCGCCGAGCGCCTGGATGTCCTCCCCGAAGAAGGGACGGCCCTGAAACACCATCTTGAAGCCGTTGTAATTGGCCGGATTGTGGCTGCCGGTGATCTGTATGCCGCCATCGACATCGTCGCGCGACGCCTCGGCATAATAGAGCATCGGCGTCGGCCCCATGCCGACGCGCAGCACGTCGCAGCCGCTGGCCGTGAGCCCTTCGACCAGCGCATGTTCGAGCGTCGGCGAGCTCACGCGCCCGTCATAACCGACCGCGACCCTGCGCCCGCCGGCGCGGGCGAGCATGGTACCGAAACTGCGCCCGATGGCTCGGGCATCGTCCACGCCCAGCGTCTCGCCGATAATGCCGCGAATATCGTATTCGCGAAGGATTGTCGGATCGAAACGGTGGTTCATTCAGGGTCCCCGGGCGGCTGGTAAGGCAGTTCCGAAAGCAGCAGGTCGCGGGCGCTGTTGGCCTCGTGCACCTGTTCGTTGGTGCCGCCCCGGTCCGGATGGACCAGCGCGACCAGCCGCCGATGCGCCTCTACAATCTCCGCGCGCGAAGCATTGTTCCCCACGCCGAGCAGCTTGCGAGCACGCAGCCGCGCGTCCCTGCGCGCATCCGGCCGCCGCTGCCAGGGCCAGCGGCCGGTGACCAGCTTCCACCCCATCAGCACCACGGCGGCGAGGATCAGCAGCCGCAGCATCAGGCAGCCCGGGTCCGCGCCGGAACCAGGTCGCCCATCGGCAGGTTGAGCGCCTTGACCAGGCTGCGTAGTTCCTGGCGGGCGACAAGATGGCTGGTGCCCAGCTCGCCCAGATGTCCCTTGTCGAGCAGCGTAAGGCCGGACGGGAAGAGCTCGCGGTATATAACGCGCTCGGAAAGGCCGCGCGCCACGCGGAAGCCGACGCGCTTGGAAAGCTCGGTCAACGCCCGGTCGAGCCGCGCTTGGTTCTTCGCCTCGACATGGCCGGTGCGGTTGCGGACCACGATCCAGTCCATCTCGCGCCGGCCCTGCTCGATCGCAGTGCGGCTGCGCTTGATCCGCGCCTCCCAGATCAGCTCGGCATAGAAGCTCAGCCGCTTGACCTTGAACGTCTCTCCCTCGACCTGGCCGATCAGGTCGAAATCGACGAAACTGTCATTCATCGGCGTGACGAGCGTGTCGGCCTCTGTCGCGACATGCCTGGCCAGCGGATCGTCGCGGCCGGGCGTATCGAAGACGATGAAATCGCAGGCCCGGCCGAGGTCGCCCGCCTGCTCCACCAGCCTGGCGACCGCCGCATCCAGCTCCTGCTCGCTCGCACCTTCGAAGACCGCGAAATGCGCGCCGGGCAGCTTGATCTCGCGGCGCCTTTCGGTCTCGGCGCGGTTCTCGAAATAGCGGAACAGCGTGCGCTGCCTGGGGTCGAGGTCGACCGCGGCGACTTTCGCGCCCTGATAGGCGAGCGCGATCGCGACATGCACCGCCGTGGTCGACTTGCCCGTGCCGCCTTTCTCGTTGGCGAATACGATCCGGTGGGGGCGATGGGCAGTCACGCGACGATCTTCCTGATAAATGGCTGTGAACCGCCTTATCCGAGCGCCCGCCCCCTGCAAAGGCTTGGCCTTGGTGCATTCAACGGGTATTCAGCCCCGCACAGGGATATCGCGTATCGATTGCCGGCTACCACTCGTTCGGCCGGCGTCATCAGGGAGGTTTTCAATGAAGAAGCTTGTTGCCGGTACCATCGCGGCCTTTGCGGCGCTGTCCATGATTCCGCAGGCCGCCACGGCCCAGTCTTCCGCGCGCAAGGCGCAGGAAAAGGGCACGGCGGAGATTCCGCGCTGCACCCAGAACCTCGGCACCATCGCCATCGTCGAACCCGAAGTGCAGTGGTGGCGCGATTACCAGCTCGGCAGCCCCGAAGCCGTGCTGCGCGTCTTCGTGCAGCGTTCCGGCTGCTTCACCCTCGTCAATCGCGGCCGCTCGATGCAAAGCCGCGCGATGGAGCGCGCGCTGGAAGAGCAGGGCGAGCTGCAGGACGGCCAGAATGTCGGGCTCGGCCAGGTCCGCACGGCCGACTATTTCATCGAGCCTAATATCATTTCGACCAATGCCAATTCCGGCGGCGGCGGCCTCGGCGGCGTGCTCGGCGGCGTGACCGGCGGCCTCTTTGGCAGCACGGCCGGCCGGATTGCCGGCGGGATCAATGTCCGCAAGGGCGAGGCGAATGTGACGCTCTCCATCGTCAACGCCCGCACCACGGTCGAGGAAGCGCTGACCGAAGGCTATGCCCGCAAGTCCGACATGAGCTGGGGCGCGAGCGGCGGCTTGTGGGGCGGCGGCAATTGGGGCGGCGCCGGTGCGAGCGGTTACCAGAACACCGAAATCGGCCAGATCATCGTGCTCGCCTATCTCGACGCCTATACGCAGCTGGTCACGCAGATGGGCGGCCTGCCCGCCGATGCGGCCGCGGCTGCGCCCGAAGCGCGCTAACAGGATCGCTGTTGCGAAAGTGAGGGCGGGGCGGCAACGCTCCGCCCTTGTCTTTTGCCGCAGGATGGCGAAATCGCATCCCATGCTGACAGTCGATACACTTCCCGGCCTGCGCGATGCGGTGCGCGAATTGCGCATGGGCGACCAGTCGCTGGCGCTGGTGCCGACGATGGGCGCGCTGCATCAAGGCCACCTCGCCCTTGTGCGCGAGGCAAGGCGGCGTGCCGATCGGGTGGCCGTGTCGATCTTCGTCAATCCCAAACAGTTCGGCCCGAGCGAGGATCTCGATGCCTATCCGCGGCAGCTGGCGCAGGATGCGGCATTGCTGGAGGCGGAAGGCGTAGAGCTGCTCTGGGCGCCGGGCGCCGCGGAAATCTATCCAGAAGGCTTTGCCACCAATGTCAGCGTCTCGGGCGTGAGCGAGGGTCTGTGCGGCGCTTCGCGGCCAGGCCATTTCGACGGCGTGGCGACAGTGGTGCTGAAACTGTTCAACCAGGTGCAGCCCGATATCGCGCTGTTCGGCGAGAAGGACTGGCAGCAGCTGGCGGTGATCCGCCGCATGGCGCGCGACCTCGACCTCACAATGCCGCACGCGGATTCGATCGTCGGCGTGCCGACCGTGCGCGAAGCAGACGGGCTCGCGATGAGCTCGCGCAACGCCTACCTCTCGCCTGAGGACCGCGCGCGCGCCGCCGCCCTGCCGCGTTCGATGCGCGAGGCGATCCTGCGGCTGGAAGCGGGCGAGGCAGTGCAGGCCGTACTGGCGGATCTCGAAAGCGCGCTAATCGCGGGCGGCTTCGCCAGGGTGGACTATGCGGTGCTGGCCGATGCCGCTAGCCTCGAACCGCTCAACCGGCTGGACGAGCGGCCGGCGCGGCTGCTTGTCGCGGCGCGGATCGGCGGCACCCGGCTGATCGACAATATGCCCGTCGCTTCGGCGGGCTGAGCAGCTCCGTTTCCGATTGACACCGGAAGCGGCCGGTTCGTAACTTTGCCTCCGCGGAACCCGAAGACGGGACCGATGGGAGGGAACATGCCATTATTCAACGCCATTCGCCGCGCCTCGCTGGGGCCGGCCATTGCCGCTTTCGCGGCGCTGTCGCTGCCCTGCGCGGCCACCGCACAGACCCTGTCGGCGCAAGCCATTCAGTCCGCTGAACGGGAGGGCCTGCGCAACATGATCTGTCCGCCGCCCGGCTACCGCGGCGCCGGCCTCGACGAGATGTTCGATCATGAAAGGCAGCGCATCGAACCGGCCAGGGTGTTCGACAATCTTTATATGCTCGGCACGAAGACCGTGACCGCCTGGGCCCTGACCACTCCCGAAGGCATCATCCTGTTCGACGCCATGCTCAAGAACAGCGTGGTGCCTACGGTCGAGCAGCACATGATCACGCTCGGTCTCGATCCGGCCGACATCAAATATGTCGTCATCACCCATGCGCATAACGACCATTTCGGCGGCGCGCGCTACCTCCAGGACAAGTACGGCGCGCTGGTGATCATGACAGAAGCTGACTGGTCGCATCTTCACAGCTGGCCGCAGCTCGGCGAGCCCGCGCCTTATCCGCGCAAGGACATGGCGGTGAGCGACGGGCAGACGCTCACGCTGGGGGGCATGATGGTGAAATTCGTCGCCACGCCTGGCCATACGCCGGGCACGCTGTCACCAATCTTCCCGGTCCGGGACGGCGCCAACACCCATTATGTCGGCTATTGGGGCGCTTCGGCTGCCGGATATTTGCCGCCGGAAGGGATCGCCCAGTATATGGGCTCGGTCGACAAGTTCCTGCGCGCCGATCCGCGGGTCGACGTGATCATGAGCAACCACCCGGCGCTCGATGCCTCGTTGTTCAAGGCCGAAGCACTGAAACAACGCAGGCCGGGCGAGCCGCATCCCTTCGTGAGCGGCAATGCCCGGTTCCGCCAATGGATGCAGGAAATCCATGATTGCGCGGGCGAAGTGCTCGACCAGAAGGTCGCCGCTTCGTCGGCAGGCTAGACACGGCATGACCGAAGAGGATTTCCGGTCCTATGTCGCGGCATTCAACGCGAATGATTTCGATGGCTTCGGCCATTTCTATGCGGACGATGTGGTGTTCGAACTGGGTGCGATGAAGCGGATCGAGGGACGGGAAAACATCCTCGCCTTCTACCGCGAGGTGAAGGCGCATATCACCGAGGTTGTGACCCCGCTCGACGTGGTCGTCACGCCTACGCGGATTGCCATGCATTGCCGCACCACATTCGACACGTTTCGCGACTGGCCCGATTTCGAGATCTGGCCGACCAAGGCGGGGGACCGGCGGGTGGTCGAAACGATCGCCATGTACGAGGTCGAAAACGATCGCTTCACGCACATCCGCGGCGCGCGCTTCAAACCCTGACATCCGCTCCGCTCGTCGAACGCAGCGCGCGCTTCGGCGCGCTTACCGGATACCCCAGCCCCTTCGCCAGCTTCACTATCATGAAGCCAAGGAGCGCAAGATGATCGATGTACTCGGAGGGAATGTGTGGTTCGTGGTCCTCACCCTGGGCCCGCTGCTGCTGCTGGCGGCGATGTTCTGGCAGTGGCGGCGCAACCGCAAGCCCAGCCCCCGTACCAATGCGCGCAGCGAACTCGGCGCACGCCAGCTGCGCGAGGAAATCCGGCGCGACCCGGATTATGCGGAAAAGTAAGGAAAGGC
>CAYRCH010000003.1:17582-39983 GCA_964422665.1 uncultured Sphingomonadaceae bacterium
ATGGGCTTCACAGCCCGCTGTTTAGACAGGAAAATTCGCGAAGTAGAGAAGAGTTATCGTTTGTCTGACAGCACAATTTGGGCAGCTTCGATCCTCCAGTGCGCCACCAGTGCAAAGCTCGCCGTCTCTTGAAATCCCCTGCGAGTCCTCTGACTGGTTCTTGACACCGATCAAATTCGGTCTTGAAAATTAGTTGCAATAAGCCTCTGCAATTGCGAATGGCTCGCAACAAGTTGTGAACGATTCGCAATTAGCGGCGGAGGAATCGTTGAAAACCTATAAGATCACTGCGGTTTGCATGGCGCTGGCTGCGCTCGGACTGGCATCGCCCGTCTACGCACAAGAAATCACTGCCGGGTCGCAAATCCCGACCAACCTGTCGGTTGGCGGCATGTTCGCGCAGGCGGACTGGGTCGTGAAACTTGTGATGATCGGCCTGATGGTTGCATCGGTCGTTACGTGGACCGTGTTCATCGCCAAGCATATCGAATTGCGCAAGGCACGCCGCGAGGCTGACGCATTGCTCGGTGCATTTGCTGCGGCGCGCTCCCTGTCCGACCTGCCGGACAGCGCGGACGGCAATGAACTCGTGAAGTTGGCGAGCGAGGAACTTGCTCAGTCAGTTGACGCGCTCGATGATCGCGAAGGATTGAAGGAGCGCATCGTTTCGCGCTTCGACCGCTACGAAGCGCTGATTGCCCGCAAAATGACGCAAGGCGTCACGATCCTTGCCACGATCGGTGCGACTGCCCCATTCGTCGGACTGTTCGGCACGGTTTGGGGCATCATGAATGCCTTCATCGGCATTGCTGAAAAGCAGACCACAAACCTTGCCGTGGTCGCACCTGGCATCGCGGAAGCGCTGCTGGCAACCGCCCTCGGCCTCGTCGCCGCGATCCCGGCGGTGGTGATCTACAATCATTTCGCCCGGCAGATCGCCGCGCATCGCGCGGTGGTCAGCGACAGCGCCGCTGCTCTGTTGAGGCTCGTCTCTCGCGATCTCAGTCGCGGCACCTTGCAGACAGGGAAAGCCTGAGCAATGGCGCTGAAGCTTGCATCGGACAGCGAAGACCTCGCGGTCGCGCATGAAATCAACGTGACGCCGTTCATCGACGTCATGCTGGTGCTGTTGATCATCTTCATGGTGGCTGCGCCACTGGCGACGGTCGATACCAGAGTCGACTTGCCGGTTTCCAATGCGCGGCCCGCACCGCGTCCGGAACAGCCAGTCTACCTGTCGATACAGGCGGACGGGACGATGACCTTGAACGACGAAGCCGTGACCGCGCAAACGCTTGGCGCGGCAGTCACGAAGGCCACGGGCGAGGATCGCGAACAGCGGATTTTCCTGCGCGCCGACAAGACCATTACCTACGACACCATTATGTCAGCGATGAATGGGTTGCGCGCCGCCGGGTATCTCAAGGTTGCGCTGGTTGGCGCTGAATCGGGACAGGCGCAATGACGCCGACGCAAGTGGTTGCCCAGAACCGACATTGGACCCTGGCGGCTGGCATTGCGCTCGCGGCCCATGCGGGAATGATCGCGCTGGCGACATCGGCCTTCATGGGTAGCTACGAACCGCCAACACCCGAACCGGTGATGACGATCGAACTGCCGCCGCTTGCGGCCCCGGCGGCAGTGAACCGACTTGCGCCCGAGCAGCCGGTTCAACCGGATTATGTGCCACCGGACACTGTTCCACCACCGATGGACGTGCCGGTGGTGCGTACGCCGCTGCCCAGCGATCCCGTGACACTCCCACCGCCGCCGCCGCCGCTCCCTCAGCGCCACGTTGCAAACGCGCCTGCTCCGGTCGCAGCGCCGCCCGCGAATCCGGTCGCAGTTGCGCAAACCGGGACAGGCACAGGCACCAGCGCGACACCGGGCAACGACCCAAAAGCAAGGGCCGCCGAAGCAGACTACTTCTCGCTCGTCAGTGCGCATCTCAATCGCAAGAAGAAGTATCCGAACGAAGCCAAGAAGGCGTTGCAGCAAGGCATCGTGACTGTTCGGTTTACGGTCAACCGAGATGGCGGCGTCTCGGCCGTTTCGATCAAACGGAGCAGCGGACACGCGGTGCTCGACCAGGCAACACTCGACCTCATGCAGCGCGTCGCTCCGCTGCCGAAATTTCCGAAATCGATGACCCGCGACAGCGTCACGCTGTCGCTCCCCATCGATTACTCGCTCAAGACTAGCTGAAAGAAGGGAACAGGGAATGAAGACCTACAAGAATAGTGCGGTTCGCCGACCGCTCAGTTTGAGGGATCGCGGCACCGTGGCGGCGCTCGGCCTTGCCGCAACTATTCTCGCAACGCCGGCACTTGCACAGCAGGCCGACGAGGAAGTCGAACTCGACACGCTCAAAATCGAGGATCGCACAGCCGACGTAAATCCCAACGCCGAACCGGGCGCGCCTTACAAGGCGCGCACATCTGGCGACGAGCGCCTGACCCGCCCTATCGCCGAATTGCCGCAGACCATGACGGTGCTGACCGAGGAGCAGATCGAGGATTCCGGCTATACCGACCTTGCCCGCATCCTTGACGCGCAGCCTGGCATCACGGTGGGTACTGGTGAGAATGGCAACGCCTTTGGCGACCGTTACATCATTCGCGGGCAGGAAGCGCGCAGCGACGTGTTCGTCGACGGCCTGCGCGATCCTGGCATGACCACGCGCGAGAGCTTCGCGGTCGACCAAATCGAGATTTCGAAGGGACCGAGCAGCACTTTTGCCGGGCGCGGCTCGGCAGGTGGTGCGGTCAATCTCATCACCAAGCAGGCGACGACCGATTATGACTTCATCAATGCCAGCGTCGGCCTTGGCGAAGATCGCTACGTGCGCACTACGCTTGATGCAAACCTTGTCGCCAGCGACCAGTTCGCGGTGCGCGCCAATGTGCTTTATGCGCACACCAACATTCCCGGCCGCGCCCCCGCAGATCGCGATCGCAAGGGGCTTGCCATTTCGGGCACCTACATGCCGAGCGATGCGTTCGACATCACGCTCGACTACTATGGGCTTCGCGCTGAAGATAACGCCGACCTGGGCGATTACCTGAACGGCGATGCCAGTTCGGGCGATCGCCGGCCGGTAAAAACTCCGGTTTATGCGCAGAAGCAGGACTTCCAGAAATCGGATGTCGATGTCTTTACCGGGCGCCTGCACTGGCAGCTTTCCGACAACATCCGCCTTACCAACAAGATGCGCTACGGCATGAGCGACAACGGCTATGTCGTGACCGGTGCGCGCGGCACGACGACCGACGCGAGCGATCCCAACGGTGAATACGATACGATTTCCTTCTCCACCCACCAAGGGTGGCAGGAAGTCGACTATTTCGCCAACCAGGCCAACCTGCACATCGAAAGCGAGATGCCGGGCGGCAAGAACGACCTGATTATCGGCGCGGAGTATACCGACCACCAGGTTGTGAACGGAGTGTACTCGGTCGATAACACCGGTGCTACCAATTGCATTGTTTCCGGTCGTGGCGGGACGAGCCCGAGCTATTGCGGGATCGGACCGGACGGACGGGCAGTCAACGGACTGAACACTTTGCTGGGACGCCAGATCACCAAGGACCACTGGGACTCTGACTGGCAGGTCAAGACCGTGTCACTCTATGTGATGGACACGATCGACCTGACGGAGGCGTTGACCGTGTTCGGCGGCGTGCGCTGGGATCACTTCGACTACACCCTCAGCACACAGAATAATTCCCTCGAACTTACCACCTATGACTACAGCGACAGCTTTTGGAATGCGCAGGCGGGCGTGACCTATGAGGTCGCCGAAGGCGCGATGATCTACGCTTCCTTTGCGACATCTGCGGATATAAACGGGGGCGAGTCCGACCTGGGAACCAACGCTGGCTACGGCGGTCTGATTATCATCGACGGGGAGTTCCGGGGCGGCAAACCCGAGCGTTCGATCAACTGGGAACTGGGGACCAAGCTTAACCTGTTCGACGAGAGATTCCTGCTTACCGCCGCCGTGTTCCAGACAACGAAGAGCGACGTGTTTGAAGCCTCTGGCGGCGGCTACACGCCCGACGGCACCGGCAATACTGGCAAGAACCGTGTACGCGGTTTCGAACTGGGCTTGGCCGGCAATATCACACCGGAATGGTCGATGCAGGGCGGTGTGACGATTCTCGATTCCGAGATTCTGCGATCTGCTTCGAACCCGGACAATGTCGGTAAGACGTTGTCCAATACCGCCAAGTTTCAGGCTTCGTTCCAGACCAAATATCAGGTCGGGCCGCTCGCGCTCGGCTTTGCCGTCAAGCATAAGGGCAAGCGTTACGGCGGACAGCCCGATACCGCACCCGGCTTCTCGACGCTCGCCGATGGCAGCTTCGTCTACAGCCAGCCAGTGCCCGCCTATACCGTGGGTGACATTTTCGCGGAATACCAGTTCAACAAGAACCTGGATTTCCGCCTGAACGTCAACAATGTAACCAACGAGGACTACTACCTCGCCGTCTATCGCAGCGGTTCGTTCCTCTACAAGGGCGACGCACGGCAGATCGTAGGTACATTGAACCTCAGGTTCTGATCAGGGGGGACGGGAGGCGGTCCCTCTCCCCGCCTCCCGGCTACCCGGCACAGAATTGAATGAGATAGGTCCATGCTGATCGTGATCGATAAACTGCTCGATGCCGACGAGGTCCGCCAATTCCGCGACCGGCTCGCTGATGCGAACTGGATTGACGGAAATCAGACGGCGGGCAGCCGCTCAGTCGCGGTCAAGCAAAACCTGCAGCTCGACCGGCAGGATGCAACCGCCCGCGAGCTTGGCAACCTGATCCTGAACAAGCTGGGCTACCATCCGACCTTCATTTCTGCCTCGCTAGCCGAGACAATCTGGCCACCAGTATTCAATCTCTATCAGAACGGCGGCCACTACGGGACCCATTCGGATGCCGCATTGATGCGCCTGCCCGAAGCGAAGCTGACCATCCGGAGCGACATTTCCGCCACGTTGTTCCTGTCCGAACCCGACGAATATGATGGCGGCGAACTGCTGATCGAAGAGTCCTTCGGCGCCCAGGCGGTAAAGCTGGAAGCGGGCGACATGGTTCTCTATCCCAGCTCCAGCCTACATCAGGTGACGCCGGTCACGCGCGGGCAACGCATATGCGCGATCACCTGGATGCAAAGCGCAGTCGCTGACACCTCTGCCCGCTCGATGCTGTTCGATATGGACCAGTCGATCCAGTCGCTCAGCGTCGGACGGGAAAAGGACGATCCCGATATTGATCGCCTCATCCACGTCTATCACAACCTGCTCAGACGCTGGGCGAAGCCGTGAGGATCGGCCCGGCTCGCATCGTGTTCTGGCTCGCGCTCGCCGTACCGGGCGCAATGATGTATTATGATCTGGTGGGACGCTGGGCCAACAACCGGGTGGAGAACAGCCACGTGCCGTTCTGGCGACGAGAACGGGCCACCCCATATCAAACCTTTACAGCGCAATTGCGGTAACGAACAGTGAGTTGACGCTGTGCGAATGGGCCCCTGCGCCGTCATTCCGGTAAGGAGTGAGAAGCGCGGTTCTGAGAGCTGCATTTTGAGGACCGTGCAATGAACCATGAGCGGCGGATTATGAGGCGCGTATTGTGGATTGCCACCGCTCCAGATGGCTCCGCTTGACCTCATAATCCGCCGAACAGTGTCGTGGAGAGATCGTCTCCGCCGGCCTTATTTGTTGCTCACTGCTGCAAAGTGGTCAGCGAGTTGAGCCGGTTCGAAACCATAGCTTGTTGCCGCAGGATCGGTGAGCATCGTTTTGTTCCAGGCTTCGAACCTGGCGCGAAGATCCGCGAACATGGCGGGATTCCGATCCTTCAGGTTTGCCCGTTCCAGCGGATCGGCGGCAATATCGAAAAGGAACTCGTTGCCATCGATCGACAGGTACTTGTGACGGCCCAGCCGCACAGCTTTCTGTTCCCGCTTGCCGAAGCGCCAGAACAATGGCCGGTCGGGTAGCGAGCCGCCAGCGAGTGCGGGGCGGATATCGATGCCGTCGCTGGGTAGAGCGGGTGCGCCGCCGGCGGCGGCAAGGAGCGTCGGCAGGAAGTCCATCGACAACACCGGCGCGTCGCTCGTCGAACCTGCCGCGACAAGGCCCGGCCAGCGCACGATGAGGGGAACGCGCAAGCCCCCTTCGAGCAGTTCGCTCTTCATGCCGGTGAACGGCCAGTTGTCGCTGAACCGTTCCCCGCCGTTATCGCTGGTGAACACGACCACGGTGTCCCCCGCCAGCCCGTGTTCGGTGAGGCGAGCGAGCACCCGGCCGATCGCCGCGTCTAGCGCCGTCACCATTTCGGCATAAGTCGCCAGCGAGCCACCGTCATAGTGGAAAAGCTTGCCGTCGATCCGCTCTGATTCCGCCTTGTCGCCGGGGCCTTGCCATGGCCAGTGCGGAGCCGTGAAATGGAGCGACAGCAGCCATGGCTTGTCGGGATGGGCCGCCCGGGCGTCGAGAAACTCCAGGCTGCGTTCGGCCAGCATGTCGGTGTAATAGCCCACGTCCTCGATCCGCACGTCGCCATCCCACAGATCCGGCTCTCCGGTGTTGCCGAAACCATGGTTGAAATAGTCGATCGCGCCGCCGCGATTACCCCAGAATTCATCGTAGCCGCTTTGCAGAGGGCCGTACTTGGGCAGGGAGCCAAGGTGCCATTTGCCGATCAGCGCCGAATGATAGCCCTGCTTCTTCAGCAGCGACGGCAAGGTGGGGTGGGTGGGGTCAAGGCCGTGCCCGCTACCGCCCAGCGGCTCGTCCAGCCCGGCGCGCAGCCGGTACTGGTAGCGCCCGGTAATCAGCGCAAGGCGCGTAGGCGAGCAGACCGCGCTGTTGGCATAGCCATGGGTAAAGCGCATGCCCTGCGTCGACAGCCGGTCGAGCACCGGCGTGCGGTATTCGCGGCGGCCATAGCAGGACAGGTCCGCATAGCCGAGGTCATCGGCCATGATGAACAGGAAATTGGGCTTGGCGCGGCCGCCCGCCGCAAATGCAGGCAAGGCCTGGGCGGCGGCGGCGCCAAGCACGCCTGCGCCCACGGTTTTCAATGCGCTGCGACGGGAAAAAGCCGTGTGGCCGGGTTTATCGGTCATGATCAAAGGTCCTTGTGGTAAAGTGCAGGATCAGAAGCGCAGCGTTGCGCCCACGGTGAAGCGGCGGCCGAGCACATCGTGGACAGCGGCGTTGTGCTGGGTGGCGTAGCCGTTGAACGCGCTCCACGACGGCGTGAGCGGCGGGGCCTTGTCGAAAAGGTTGGTCACCGACAGCCAGATGTCGGCATCCCGCCCGCCGGCGGAAACCCGCTGAGCAAGGCGCAGGTCGACATAGAGCACCGAGGCCACCGAATTATCGACGATGGTGACGCCTTCCTTCAGCGTCGCGTCCTGGATGCCTTGCCCGATGTAGCGGCCCTGGACGGTCGCCGAGGTTCCGCCGTTGCGGTACGTCAGCGATCCGACCGCCTTGAAATCGGCATAGGGCAGATAGGCCTGCGAATTCTGGGTGGCGCCGATCTGCCCGGCGTAATCGGTGGTCACCCCTGACGAGTTGGTTTCCGAACGGGTCAGCAGCCAGCTGGCGAAGCCGCGCAGGCGCAGGCTTTCATCGCCGCCCAGAATGGTCAGCGGGACATCGTAATCCACTTCAAGGTCGATGCCCGAAACCTTGGCTTGCGCCACGTTGACATAGACATCGCCCACCAGGGTAATGTCGCCGCCGGGGGGCGAGGTGGTGACGAGCGCACAGAATTCCTGCGCTTTTTCAAGGAAGCAGCGGTCCAGCACCGCCTGCGCGCCCACTTGCCCGATAGAGTCGGCAATCCGGATGTCATACCAGTCGAGCGAGAGGCGCAGGCCATCGATCACCGGCGGATGCAGCACGACGCCGGCGGTCAGGGTATCGGCCTTTTCCGGGCGCACAGAAGGGTTGCCGCCAGCATAGCGGATCACGGTCAGCGCTTCCACTTCGGGGGTGCGCGGATCGTCGATCACCGTTGTCCCGCCCGACTTGTCGAAGCGTTCGGCAAGGTTGGCGGCGCGCACGTCGCGCGAATAGGTGCCGCGCAGCCGCGCCCAGTCGCCAAGGCCAACGTCCAGCCCGCCCTTGTAGGCCCAGATCGCGCCCGACCCCGAATAGCTGGCCCAGCGCCCCGCAAGGCTGAGGTTGGCGGTAAGCCCGCTAGTGTCGAGCAGCGGCACCAGCGCTTCGCCGAACAGCTCCCACACCCGCGCCGCGCCCTTGATGTTCGAGGTCTTGGAATATTGCACCCCGACCGTGTTTTTGCAGTCGCCCGCCGCCACACCGCGCAGGCCCGGCACCGCGCCATCGCACAGCACCGGAAACACGTTGTCATAGTCCCCGGCCGGATTGGTCACGTCCTCCACCACCTGCCGGATCGCGTCCTTGCGCCACGATCCGCCGAATGCCACCGAGATCGGACCGGCCCACCCATCCAGCAACTTGCCCGCGAAGGACAGTTCCGCCAGCTGCTGGGTGAAGCCGGTGACGTTCACTTTCTCTGCCGAGGAGGTGTAGGAGAACGTGTCGCCAGAGGCATAGCCGCTGTCGCTCCAGTAGATCGGCGTGGTGATTGCCTGCCCCGGCTCGAAGCCAGTGACATAATCGACCGCCGCCGCCGATGCGTTGCCGCGACCGAACAGGTTGAGCGGCTGGCAGCCGGCAAAGGCGTTGGAATAGAGCGAGGTGCGGCACACGATCTGGCCGGTGGCGGGATCGCGCACCGCGTCGATCGCGGCATAGACCCGGTCCAGCCGCAGGCCGAACTGCCGGCTGGTGCGGCGCGAGTGGCCGTATTGGTAAAAGCCTTCCGCGCGCCAGCCATCGAACAGGCCGCCGGTGTCGAGATCAAGTTCGAACCCGCCGGTGGCGATGTTCTGTACCGTGCGCTCCTTGCGATAGAGGTTGCCGATATCCTCGATGCTGCCCACCCGGCGCAGCACGAAGTTCTTGATGCCGTTGTCCGTCATGGCCTGGCGCACGTCTGCCGGCAGGAAGGCGTTGTCGGCAAAGATCGTCAGGGTTGCGGGCGATCCGATAAAGCTGGCGCGCTGGCCGCGATCGGTGCTGCTGCTGTTGCCGTGCATGTATTGCGCGAAGAGGCGCAAGTTGTCGGTCGCGTCGAAATGGGCATAGCCGAACAGCGAATGGCGCTCTGCATCGGGGATCAGGGTTCGTATCTGTGCGCCCAGATCGTCACCGCTGCCGCCACCGGCCTGCCGGGCGGCAGGCGTGCCGAACACGCCCTGAATCTCTGCCCCGTTGATGAAGCGCGAGGCGGTGCCATCGCGGTTGAACGCCAGCCCATCGATTGCCGTGCCGGGGGCGCGGATCGTCCCGTCGAAGCTCGCATTGCGCGATGTCATGTCGGGCGCGAAGCGATAAGGCGCCTCAGCGGTGCCGCTGCCCAGCGTGCCCCAGCCCTGATACCAGTCCCGCCCACGATAGGTGTCGATAGCCGATTGCCGCGCGTATTCGGCAGAGGCGAGGATGTGGCCGCGTCCGCCGGCAAAGCCCGTGCCGAAAGCCGCTGAAAGTTCCTGGTTGCCGCCGTCCTGCCGCGAGGTGAGGCCGCCTTGCGCCGACACTTCAAGCCCGGTGAACTTGGTGTCGAGAATGAAGTTGACCACGCCGGCCACGGCATCCGTGCCATAGGCCGCCGATGCGCCGCCGGTGGTCGTTTCGACCAAACGGATCAGAGCTTCGGGGAACAGGTTGATGTCGGCCCCGCCCGATGCCGTGGTGCCCGGCACCCTGCGGCCATTCAGCAGCGTGAGCGTGCGGTTGAGGCCAAGCCCGCGCAGATTGAGCGTGCCGCGGGTCGATCCGCTGCCCGGCGTGCCGTTGCCATAGAATTGCGGCAGCTGCGACAGGCCCGTCACCAGCGATCCGGGTGACAGCTTTTCGATTTCTGCGGCTTCGACGATCACGACCGGCAACGGCGTCTCCATGCCATCGGTGCGCACCACGCGTGAGCCGGTGACGACGATGGAGTCGCCTGCGTCGCTGGCGCTTTCGATCCCGATGGCCGTTACGGCGCTGTCCTGCGCCTTTGCGATTCCGACATGGGCGAGAGCGAGCCATCCTGCTCCCGAAAGCAGGAAAAGCCGGTTTGGTGTAGAAAGGCAGAGTTTCATGATATGTCCTCGAGCGCGCACAGGCGGGGCCGGACAGAAGTTCCGGCCCTGCGGCCACGTGGCGGCAGGTATTGGCGATAAAGAACGGAATTGCGGGCGCGGGCCGCGACCATCGGTCGCGGCGGATCTGGAACGACGTTCATGTCGCAGATGAGGCGCAGTTGACGACTGCGGCCCGCGCTTTGCGCTTTAGAGAGTGGTGTTCATACGCATCGTATCACCTCTTTAATGAGGGAACACGATGCCGAGCGTGGTCGCCTGGGCATCGCGCGCTTTAGCGGTTGGTAACGCGGAGCAAGCTGCTTCCCGATCAAAAGCCGCGGATCCAAAGCAAAAACGCAGGGGCAGGATCAATACCCATGCATAACCCTACATATTCAGTAGGGATTAGTCAGTCAATGATAGCTTTCCTTTCTCCTCGACAAGACAGGCCAGCGAATGCGCCCTGAAGGACACGCCCTGCTCCGGCGTTCAATAGACATCAGCCCAGACGTTGCAAAGATCGGCATGTATGTTGAGCCTGAACCCGAGAAAATCGTCGCTGCCCGGCATACGCTGGTTCCTCGACTACGACCATGGAATCTCGGCAGCTTACGGAGCCTTCTCCGCCGACGAAACAGAGGGAGCCTATCGCCCCTTCTGGCTGGTGGGGATTGTCAGGTTAACTTCTATCGGTCGAGTTGAAGCACAAACCCAGTTTTCTGGACGCTGCGGTCGACGCCGCGGTCCACTCGGCCAAAGCGGCCGATCGGAAATCTCGCATGGCCTTTCGGGAAGTGAGATGACGCTGGATGGCGAAGGTATTGTAGATCGCGGAGTGGGTTGAAACGAAGCGCTGCGCCTGTCCCTGAGACTTAAACCGCTGCATCTTTCGCTCCCGTCGTCGGACGGGAATGTGTGAATTTTCCGCCCGATTGTTCTCCTGCAATCTACTCGGATGGTGTCGCTTGCGCTGCCGCCTTGTTGCGGCGCTTCTGCACGAGAACGTCGAGAACCTCGCCTTCCTTGTCGACAGCCCGCCACATGAACATGCGTTTGCCACCGATCCGGACGGCCATCTCGTCGAGATGCCACACGCAATTGGGTCGGCCGCGCCGGCGTCGGATGTTCGCCGCGATCGCTGGTCCGAACTTGTTCGCCCAGCAACGAACTGTCTCATAGGTCACGTCGATTCCACGCTCGGCGAGCAGGTCCTCGACATCCCGCAGGCTCATCGTGAACCGAAAATAGAGCCACACTGCGTGGCATATGATCTCCGGCGGAAAGCGATGACGCTTGAACGAGATGAGCTTCATAGCTCCCTGTTGAGACAGGAAAAATCGCAAAGTGGAGACGCGTTGCGGTTAGACTGACAGCACCCTTGGCTCCCGTTGGTTCGACACGGTCAGGGCGTTCAAAGTCTCTCGGTTATGTTCCTTTTTCGCTCGTTCGTGGAGCTACTGCTCGTGGCCTCCTCCAACGCCGGCGGCCTGCCTTCTCGCAAAAAAGACTCACGGTCTTCCGGCTCAAGATCTCGGATCGACGGAAGATCGCCAACTCCGCAAGATAAATCGGGCTACAGGCCAAGAGGGATGTCAGAGCTTCGGATGCGGGCGCTGACTGGCAGGCCAGCGACTTGAGCGGACTGACGTCTCGTCAGGGACCATACAAGTCGGTCCAGCAGAAACTCCCCATACGGCCACGAACCTAGCCCCGACTCCGCGTTGATGTGACCCGTCCAGCCCGCTCCAACGAACCGGCTGCCCCAGCGCCGGGCCATTTTCTGGGACTGGCCGAATCCTGCAAAGGGGTCATTCCTGCTGGCCGCGAGGATCGAGGGAAAGGCAAGACGTTCTCGGGCGAGCGGCGCGAAGGCCGAGAGCGGGCTGTCCTCGGGCAGATCCCCGACCCAGGGCGGGGCAACAAGAAGCGCGCCCGCCACCTTCGAAAGACGATCGTCAGCAGCCGACTGGTTCCACGAGGCGACGGCGTGGCAGCCGAGGGAATGGGCGATCAGAATGACAGGCGCTCGCGCAGTTGCGATCGCAGCATCGAGCTTGCTGAGCCAGGTATTGCGATGCGGGCGATCCCACATCCCGAGCTCAACCCGGTAGCAGTTTTCACGCTTGACCTCCCAAAGACTCTGCCAATGGGATGGGCCGCTGTTGTTCAGGCCGGGAACGGTAAGCAACACCGGATGAGGCCCGGGAGAGTGAAGCTGGAAAGTCGCTCGTTTCATCAATTGCCTCCTGCAACAATGTGTCGAGGCTTGGCGTTGTCGCCCGGGCATCGCAGGTTTGCTGACATCGGCCAGCACTTATTCCCTACTAAATAACTAGGGATATTGCGCAAGTGCTTTTTGGTTCCGGCCGGGCGACCCGTTCTATGCAAGCGCCTGGCCGTGTCAGATCACGCCAGCCGCGTATACAGCCAGCCGCGCCGCAGGAAGGAGCAGCATCTGCGCAAGCAGCGTCCCTTCCACCCGGCTCAAGGAGAGCCAGACTATGGTGCGATGAAACCGGGCCTCATCGACGGATCCTGCAACTACGTCGTCGGTCATGACCGACAGTTGGGGATCGATCAGCACGAACAGCAAAGCGTTGCCATGCCATTGACGATAGCTGAGAGTTGGGATGCGGTAACGCGGTATTCGGGATGGAGGTAACCAGCGTAGAGTGAGGCGATGACGCCAACTGTAAGCAGGGCCTGAGCTAGGACGTTTTAGACCAATCACTCTCATCGGCAGGCCGCCGACCTTGCGCAATCCCGAGACATTTTTCTCGCGCAGGAACTGTACTGGTTCGGCGAATGTAGCCAATCCCACCCTTGGAAAAGGCGTGCCAGCAAGCGTCCCATTGACCGGTGTTCCTGGAAGTGGGCGATGGCGCTACAAAACCAGCGCTGAACAGTCGGTACCATCAGTGCACCAACAACTGCGGCGGCAGTCGCCGAAAGCAGGATAACTCTGAATTCGCCAAGCAGGGCCTCGCCAGTGCCGGAGGCACGCGCCGATTCAATCCGTTTGGCCAGAAATGGGCCGAGAAAGCTGTTGGACAGTCGTGATACAAGGACAAGAACATTGAAAAGCGCGAACGACACGGCGATGCGCCGGTGCGCACGCCGGCAATACGCGCAGCATCGGCAAGAGCCCCGGTAAGGTGGATGCTGAATGTAAGCAGGCAGATCAGTAGGAGCTGATTGTCCATGGTGTACCGTTCCTGCCACCCTTTACCTATTCCCTATCAGCGGAATAGGCATTAAGAGGCAGCGCAGGTCGTTGGCAATCACTTAATCGGGACGATGGCTTTTTGGCACGGCACCTTTGGAAATCGAAGCGATGACATTTGACCAGGGCGCAATCCTCGCGATCCTGCTGGTCATGCTCATTGCCTATGCAAGCGAACGCTTCAGGGTCGAGGTGGTCGCACTGAGCGGACTTGCGGCGGGCTTTGCGCTGGGTGTTGTGCCAGTGCAGGCGGTCTTTGCAGGTTTCGCCAATCCGGCGGTTATCACGGTGATCGAAATACTGCTGGTCGTTGCAGCGCTCTCCCGTACGCGCATCATTGATGATTTTGCCCGGCGTATCTCTTCCAAATGGGAAGGCGAGACAGCGGTTTTGCTGTTCCTGTGCACGACCGGAGCGGCGGTCTCCATCTTCATGAACAATATCGGCGCACTCGCGCTGATGTTTCCGGTGGCGATATCGGTCTGCGCACGTCTCAAGATTGCTCCGGCGAAAGTTCTGATGCCCTTGTCTTTTGCGACCTTGCTCGGGGGAATGATCTCACTGACGGGAACACCGGCCAACCTGGTCGTTAACGAATGGGTGGTTAACGAAACTGGTCGTAATCTTGGCTATTTCGAACTGGGCCTCATCGGAGTTCCGCTTGCCGTGATCGGCATCCTCTGGGTGGCGCTTGCCGGACCGCGGATATTCGGACGCCGCGCGGAAGGTTCGGAGCCGATGCTCGACGCCGGGCCGACCGATTTCCTGGCTGAGCGGGTAATTTCGCAGAACAGTGAATGCGTGGGCATGCGGGTTCCGGACCTCGAAGATAGGCTGGGTATTCGTATCCATGGAGTGATCCGCCACGGCGCGCACGTATTCGCCCGGCGCACGGACATCGTCATCGCGAGAGGTGACCTGGTTCTGATCGAGGGCAACCTCGCGCAGTTGGAGGAGCTTGAGCGATCGGAGGCGTTTGAGTCAATCGGATGGAAAAGCGACGATGCCCTGATTGAAGTCGTCGTGATGCCCGAAAGCCTTCTGCTGGGTTCACGTGTCGACGATGCCGATCGCTACGGACTTGGTGAAGTCCGCGTCCAGGCAATGGCAAGCCGACGCGGACGAGTGGAGGGCAGGTTTGCGGATCTGGCAATTTCCATGGGCGATGTTCTGGTGCTGGCCGGCGAACGGGATGCGGTTCGCCGTATGGCAAGCGAATGCGGCCTGCTGGTGCTTTCTCCGCGCAGGCCGGCAAGCCAGATCCGGCGTGCAACTGTGCCAATCTTGATCTTTGCCTCAGGCGTTCTGGCTACGGCATTTGACCTGTTGCCGACGCAGATCGCATTTGGTGCGGTTGTCCTCGGACTCGTGGTCACTGGCAGCCTGAACCTGCGCAACGCGCTGCAGGATCTCAACTGGGGCATCGTGCTATTACTTGCAGCGATGATTCCGCTGGGGCTTGCGGTGGAAGAGACAGGGGCTGCCCGTGGGATCGCCAACGGCATCGCGTCCTGGTTACCCGAGGGACAGCCCTTGGTGGTTGTTCTGGCCATCCTCTTGCTGGCAGTTGCGATCACACCATTCATCGACAATGTCTCGACCGCAATTGTGCTGAGTCCGATCGCAGCCGGCCTCGCGACACGGACCGGCACCCCGGTCGAACCATTGCTGATTGCCGTTGCGATAGGAGCTTCGCTCGATTTCCTGACACCCTTCGGGCATCACAACAATGCAGTAGTGATGGGCGCGGGCGGTTACAGGTTCCGAGACTTCGCCAGACTGGGTGCGCCGCTTACGGTGCTCTGTCTGGCGACTGCGGCCATGGCCTTTGCCTGGCTGCTTGCCAGCTAACGGTTGCAAGAAATGGTTTTATGCCTTAAATACCTACCTCCTTGATGGGGAATAACTATGATTTCGAACAAGGCCAAATATGCATTCCGGGCCTTGCTGGCGATAGCGGCGGCGCCTGAAGGCGAAGCCATGACCAGCACCGAGATCGCGCGGCGCTACACCATTCCGCACAAGTTCCTTGAGCAGATCCTGCTCGACCTCAAGAAGGCCGGCATTCTCGACAGTCGTCGGGGCAAGAGCGGCGGCTATGTGATGCTCCGGCCCGCAGATACGGTGAGCTTTGGCGAAGTCCTGCGGATTTTCGAGGGCCCGCTAGCGCCTCTTCCGTGTCTTTCGCGCCAGTCCTACCGGCGGTGCGAGGACTGCTTGAGTGAAGCCAATTGCGAGATCAGGCGCGAATTCGGCCGGTCGTATGACGCGAGCCGGCGGGTACTGGATGCCCGGACGATTGGTGATGCGCTTGCGAATACTCCGTTTGGCGCCCCGCTGCCTCTGGACGATCGCCGGGTGGGGTGAGGTTCCAAAAAATTTAGTCTTGCATATCCCCAGTTAGCCGATAGGCTTTATTGGACTTGATTCGAAGAGGCCTCTCGGCCCTTTCGCTGGCTGGGAGTATGCATCGATGAAGACCACTTCGAGATGGCGCTCAGGAGCGCTTGTCCTCTTACTTGGTAGCGCGGCGCTTGCATTGTCTGCCTGCTCGCAAGGCGGCGACGGAGCCAGCAACACCGTCGAGCTGCTCAATGTTTCCTACGATCCGACCAGAGAGCTGTACGAGGAGATCAATCCCCGCTTTGCCGCCCAGTGGAAGGCCCAAACCGGCCAGGATTTGCGGATCAACATGAGCCATGGGGGTGCGGGAAAACAGGCGCGCGCGGTCATCGATGGTCTCAAGGCGGACGTAGTCACTCTGGCGCTGGCCTATGACATAGATGAAATCGCATCAAAATCGGACGCGCTGACCGAGGGCTGGCAACAGCGTTTGCCCAATAACAGCGCCCCCTATACCTCCACCATCGTATTCCTCGTACGCGAAGGGAATCCCAAGGGCATCAGGGATTGGGACGACCTGGTCAGGTCCGGGGTCGGCGTTATCACCCCCAACCCCAAGACCAGTGGCGGAGCGCGATGGAACTTCCTCGCAGCATGGGCCTATGCTCGGCAGGAGTACGGCTCCGATGCGGCCGCCCAAGACTTCGTGCGTCGGCTCTTCGCCAATGTGCCGGTGCTTGACAGCGGCGCGCGTGGCGCGACAACGACCTTCGCCGAAAGGGGCATCGGCGATGTCCTGCTGGCCTGGGAGAACGAAGCATTCCTTGCTCTGGCCGAGCTTGGAGAGGACAAGTTCGACATTATCGTGCCGTCGGTATCGATCTTGGCTGAGCCACCGGTTGCCGTTCTTGACGGGAATGCAGGACGACATGGAACCAGCGAAGTCGCCGAAGCCTATCTGCGCTATCTTTACACGCCCGAGGCGCAGGACATCATCGCCAGGCACTACTTCAGGCCGACCGACGAGACCGTGCGGGCGAGATATGCCTCGAAGTTTCCGGAGGTGAACCTCGTTACGGTCGATGGCGCGTTCGGCGGCTGGCAGGCGGCGCAGCGTCGCTTCTTCGTCGATGGTGGCCTGTTCGACACCATCTTCACCAACCCCCGAAGGTAGATCGTCATGTCTGTTGCGTTGAGCAGTCAACTGCAGATGCCCCCCGTTCGTCCGAAGAGGAGGTTTGGCCGCCCCGCATCGATCATTCCGGGCTTCGGCCTGACAATGGGGCTGACCCTCGCTTGGCTTTCGCTGATCGTGCTGATCCCGCTAAGCACCGTGTTCATCAGGGCCGCCGGGATGGGGCTGGACGATTTTATCACGGTCGGCATCTCCGACCGCGCGATCGCCGCCTACAAGATCAGCTTCGGAACTGCGCTGACGGCAGCGCTGATCAATGCCGTTTTCGGCATGGTCATCGCCTGGGTGCTGGTTCGGTATCCGTTTCCCGGAAAGCGCATTTTCGATGCAATGATCGACCTGCCTTTCGCACTACCGACTGCGGTGGCGGGTATCGCCCTCACGGCAATCTATGCCGGAAACGGCTGGATCGGGAAGTTTTTGGAACCTCTCGGGATTACGGTTGCCTACACGCCGGTCGGGATCACGATCGCGCTGATCTTCATCGGCATACCGTTCGTTGTGCGCTCGGTCGAACCGGTGTTGTCCGATATCGGTGCCGAGGTGGAGGAAGCGGCGCTTTCGCTGGGCGCAACTCCGTTTCAGGTCTTTGCCAGGGTCATTCTTCCCACGGTGCTGCCCGCGCTTCTTACCGGTTTTGCGCTGGCACTGGCGCGCGGTGTGGGGGAATACGGATCGGTGATCTTCATTGCCGGCAACATGCCGTTCAAGTCCGAAATCGCGCCGTTGCTGATCGTCACCCAACTTGAACAGTATGACTATGCTGCAGCCACGGCGATTGCGGTGGTCATGCTGCTGGTGTCCTTCGCCATGCTGCTGTTTATCAATCTGGTTCAGGCCTGGAGCAGGCGGAGGGTAGACGCATGAACCCGCAACACGCCTCCGGCTGGCGCAAGAACTGTCTTATCCTGTTTGCCCTAGCGTTCCTGATGATCTTCCTGCTCCTGCCGCTGGTGACAGTCTTTGCAGAAGCGCTGTCCCGAGGTTTCGGCGCATATGGCGCGGCACTGGTGGAGCCGGATGCGCTGGCCGCGATCAGACTGACCCTGCTGGTTGCCGCGATCAGCGTACCGCTCAACATTGCTTTCGGCATTGTCGCGGCCTGGGCGATCGCCAAATTCGATTTTCCGGGCAAGAGCCTGCTGATCACATTCATCGACCTGCCGTTTTCGGTTTCGCCGGTGGTCGCGGGTCTGGTCTATGTCCTGCTGTTCGGGGCTCAGGGCTGGCTCGGTCCTTGGCTGCGCGAGCATGACATCCAGATCATTTTCGCAGTGCCGGGAATCGTGCTCGCAACCGTATTTGTGACCTTCCCCTTCGTGGCCCGCGAACTGATTCCGTTGATGCAGGAGCAGGGCCGCGACGATGAGGAAGCCGCCCTATCGCTGGGAGCCAGCGGCCTGCAAACCTTCTTTCGCGTGACGTTGCCGAATATCCGTTGGGGGCTCCTTTATGGCGTACTGCTGTGCAATGCCCGCGCGATGGGGGAGTTCGGCGCGGTCTCGGTTGTTTCGGGACACCTGCGCGGGTTGACCAATACGATGCCGCTGCACGTGGAAATCCTTCACAATGAATACAACAGCGTTGCTGCCTTCGCCATCGCCTCGCTGCTGGCCATGCTGGCGCTCGTGACGCTGGTGTTCAAATCCATCCTCGAATGGCGGTTCGGCTATGCACATGGGAGTGCAGGACATTGATTACCCTCAGCAGCATCTCGAAGCGCTTTGGTTTGTTCGAAGCGCTCAAAAGCATCGACCTCGAAGTCCGCGATGGCGAATTCCTTGCTCTCCTTGGTCCGTCCGGATCGGGCAAGACGACCTTGTTGCGGATCATCGCCGGCCTGGCCTTCCCTGACAGTGGCACAGTTGCCTTCAACGGCGATGACGTCACCGACCTGAAGGTTGCTGACCGCAAGGTCGGCTTTGTTTTCCAGCACTATGCCTTGTTCAAGCACATGGACATTGCTGACAACGTCGGTTTTGGACTGTCCGTCAGGCCCCGATCCCGGCGCCCGTCAAAGGCCGAGATCCGGTCCCGGGCTGATGAACTGTTGGATCTGGTACAGCTCGGCGGCCTTGGTGGGCGCTATCCAGCCCAGCTCTCCGGGGGGCAGCGCCAGCGTGTGGCACTGGCCCGTGCCCTGGCGGTCGAACCGCAATTGCTTTTGCTTGACGAGCCTTTCGGCGCCCTCGATGCGAAGGTTCGCAAGGAACTGCGGCGCTGGTTGAGGCAGCTGCACGAACAGATGGGTCTTACCTCGATTTTCGTCACGCACGATCAGGAGGAAGCCCTTGAACTGGCTGATCGTGTGGTCGTCATGGATCACGGGGTGATCGAACAGATTGGCACGCCGGAAGAGGTCTACATGGTGCCTGGCAGCCGTTTCGTGTCCGGCTTTGTCGGTGATACGAATAGCCTGCCCGTCTTCGTTGCCGACGGTGCGGCAAAGTTTCAAGACCGGCCGCTTTCTGTCGACGCAGATCCGGTTGCCGACGGGCCTGCGCGGCTGGATTTCCGGCCGCATGATGTCGCCATAGCCGAGGACCAGGCTGGCTCTCTGCCAATCGTCGTGACCGATGTTTATCGCCGGGGAGGCAACTGGCGTGTCGAAGGCACAGTCAGCGACATCACCCAGGTCATCGAGATCGACCTCGACACCGCAGACCCTCCCCCGCAGCCGGGCCAGCGCCTGGCGCTTCGGATCAAGCGCGGGAGGCTTTTCCCTACCGACGGAGTTCAAGCATGAATGATGTATCCAAACAGCCCCTTTCGCCAGACGCGTCCCGGCTGATGGACGAGAGCATCGCCAGTGTTCGCGAGGCCCTTGCCGGTCTGAGATACGGCAATGTTTCTCTCACCGTGCACGAAGGCAGGGTCGTCCAGATCGACGTGACCGAGAAGAAGCGGCTCAAGCCGAACTGATCGGGACACTGCAATTCAAACCAGATTGTCAACCAGAACAGATCTGACCGGACCACCGGAGGGTCTCTGAAACTCAGGGACACAGATCATGAAGAAGCGTACAATTTTGCTCACAGGTGCTGCTCTGGCGGCATTCCATTCGGTGCCGGCACTGGCGAATGAGACCGCCGACGCAGCCGAGCAGGTGTCCGTAGGCACAGGGGCGACCGATGACGATGGCATTATCGTGACCGCGCGCCGCCGCAATGAAGCGGCACAGGACATCCCTGTCGCCATTTCTGTCGTCGGAGGCGAGCAGATCGACAATACCGGCAGTTTCAATGTCGGACGCCTGCAACAGCTGACACCGACATTGCAGTTCTATTCCTCGAACCCTCGCAACACGGCGGTTAATGTCCGCGGGATCGGTGTGCCGTTCGGGCTGACAAGTGACGGTTTCGAGCAGGGCGTCGGCATCTATATCGACGATGTCTATTATTCCCGGGTGGCCTCGGCCACTCTCGATTTTCTCGATATCGCCCAGATCGAAGTGCTGCGCGGGCCGCAGGGCACGCTCTACGGCAAGAACACCACTGCCGGTGCGATCAACATCACCACCAACCAACCTACCTTCGATTTTGAAGGCAGGGCCGAGGTGAGCCTGGGCAATTACAACTTCCAGCAAGCCAAAGCTGCCATCTCCGGCCCGCTGACGGATAGGCTCGCTGCGCGCGTGGCGCTGTCCAGCACCAGTCGGCGGGGCACGATCTTCAATGTCACGAGCAATGAGTGGATCCAGAGCCAAAACAACATCGGCCTTCGCGGTCAGCTGTTGTGGGAGCCGACCCCCGATATCAGCATTAACCTGGTCGGCGATTACAATACCCAGGATGCCGAGTGCTGCGGCTCTGTGTTCGTCCGCACCGGCGCAACCCAACGGCCGCTAAACCGCCAGTTTGCCGCCTTGGCCGCCGCGCAAAATTACGCGCCGCCCAGCACCGATCCATTCGATAGGCTGACCGATCTGGATGCCAATCTCAATGCGGGAAACACGATCGGCGGCGTCGCGCTGCGGGTTAACTGGGATCTGGGCCCAGGCACGCTGACCTCCATCACAGCCTGGCGCACCTGGGACTGGAGGCCTGAAAACGACCGTGACTTTACCGGGCTGCCGATCGTCACCCTGTCGCAGAACCCTTCACAACAGGACCAGTACACGCAGGAATTCCGGTATTCGCAGACGGGCGACACCATCGACTTCGTGATCGGGGCCTTTGCCTTCAAGCAGCGGATCGATACGCAGGGACTGGGCGGCCACGGGGCAGCATCAAGCCGCTGGACCATCAATCCCGGCAATCCCTTGTCCAACGACCCCACCGTACTCGACGGCTTGATTGCAACCAATGCACAATTCCTGAAGAGTACCAGCCTCGCGCTGTTCGGGCAGCTGAGCTGGAAAGTGACGGATGCTCTAACCATCCAGCCCGGCGTCCGCGTCAATTACGACAAGAAGGAGGGCTTTTACGAACGCCGCGTTTTCACCGGTGACGGAACCGAATTGCTAGGCAACGAAACTGATGCTCGCAGTCTCGCGCAACTTGCCGTGTTCACTCCACAGGTCAGCGCGCCAACGAATAGCGACTGGAATTTCACCTACGATCTGACGCTCAGCTATGAGCTAGCGCCCGACGTTCTGGCCTACGGCACCTATGCAAAGAGCTTCAAGACCATCGGCATCAATCAGAACGGCCTGCCCACCGATGCGGCCGGTGTACCGATTGCGGCAGCCGGCGAGATCAGACCGGAATCGATCAATCATTTTGAAGTGGGCATCAAGTCGCAGTTCTGGAACCGGCGCGCGACGCTCAACCTCGCGGCCTTCCGTACCGATATCGGCGATTATCAGGCGACTGTGACCAATGGCCAGTTCGGCGTGCTACGCGGCTTTCTTGCCAATGCTGACAAGGTGCGATCGCAGGGGATCGAGGCTGATTTCTCGGTCCGGCCGAGCGAACGGTTCAACGCCTATGTCAGCGGCGCCTATACCGATGCCAGATATGTGCGCTTCGTGGATGCCCCATGCCCGCCGGAACTTGCGGGTGGCACTGCGGCAGGAAGCAACACGCCGAGTGCGCCGGGAACGCCCGGCGGTTTCAGCGCACCCAACTGTGATATCTCTGGCCAGCGGCTGCCGGGGGTATCGAAATGGGCGTTTTCGTTCGGCGCAGAAGGCAACATTCCCGCCAGCCTGTTGGGACAGGAGGGCGAGTTCTACCTTGGCTATGACGGCAGCTACCGTTCGAACTTCTCCTCGAATGCTTCGCCCTCGGCCTATACCTGGGTCGACGGTTACAGCCTGTCGAATTTCCGCTTGGGCTTTCGAACCGACGAAGGACTTAACATCTATGGATGGGTCCGAAATGCCTTTGACGAGAACTACTTCGAACAGCTGTTTGTGGGCCCTGGCAACACCGGTCTGATTGCTGGCCTGCCGGGCGATCCGAGGACATGGGGGGCGACTATCAGCACCCGCTTCTAAGTCCAGGGCCGGGGCGGCGAATTGGCGCTG
>CAYRCH010000004.1:0-21204 GCA_964422665.1 uncultured Sphingomonadaceae bacterium
CGCGGCGGCAAGGCCGAGATGTTGCGGCTGCCGGATGCGGGGCTGAAGGGGAATACGCACATCCCCTTTGCCGACCTCAACAATGACGAGGTGGCCAGGCTGCTGTTCCAGTGGCTTGACGAGAAGGGCTTCTAGGCCCGCAGCGTATGCAGGATTTCGTCAGCCATATTCGCAGCGCCGGCCGCGGGCTGCTGGGCACTTGGGTCAAGATCCCCTCCTTCGCCACCGTCGAGCTTCTTGGGCACGCCGGGTTCGATTTCGTCGTCGTGGACATGGAGCACGCGCCGCACTCACTCGAGCGGGCTAACGAACTCGTCTTCTGTGCTCAGGCGACGGGAATGGCGGCACTTGTCAGGGTGCCCGACCAGCTCGGGGTGACGATACAGCCGCTTCTGGATGGCGGAGCGGACGGATTGCTGGTCCCCCGCGTCTCCAGCCCCGAGGTCGCCGACGCCATCACGCGCCGGATGGTCTTTGCGCCGCGCGGGGAAAGGGGGCTGGGCATGACGTCACGTGCGGGCCGGTGGGGACTGGGGGCAATGGCCGAATATGTCGCACGCGGCGATCAGGAATGCCTGCGAATGATCCAGCTCGAAGACTGGGCCTCACTCGAGGCGGCTGACGAGTATGTTCGGCTTCCACACGTGAATGGCATTTTCATCGGACACGGCGATCTGTTCCTGTCGAGCGGCAAGCCTCCCTCCAATCCCGAGGTTCGCGAATTGACCGCCGGGGTGCTGTCCAAAGCGCGTGCTGCGGGAGTGATCGCCGGCGCGGCCGCAGGCACTCCGGAAGAGGCGCGTTCCTATCTCGAAATGGGTTTCTCGCTGGTGATGGTGAGCAACGACACCACGATCTTCGGCAGGGCAGCGGCGCAAGCAGTTGCTGCTTCGCTGGGTAAATGAGTTTGACGGGGCAACGGCCACTTGCACTGGGCGGAACCGTTTCTTTTCCCATCCGGCATCGGCGGCGAAACCCGTTGCCTGTCGAACTCACCCAACCCTAGCACGATTTTCATGAGGGGGGACGTCGGGGCGCCGAGCAATTCGGGACTCCGGCTCCTCCCTCAAATGCGTTCCATGCCCTTTTTGGGAGACCCAAGATGTACGAAGTCGATGATCCGCGTTCGCGCCTTTCCACCGCCGGAGGCGGAGGCACTGCGGTATCGGCTTTCGGATCGGCCACTTATGATCGCTACTACGACTCCCCCCCGCGCGAGACGGAGGAAAAAAGCCGCAACTGGTATACTCGGGGGCAGAATTTCATCGTCTGCTATTCCGAAGTGGAGGAAGGCGCGGTTTTCGAAAGGAAGGGGCAGGTCGATGAGTATGTCCTGCTGCTTCACGACCCGGAGATGACGGCGACGGTCGAAGCGAATGGCGAAGTCGTCGAAGTGCCCGGCTATTCGATCACCATGATTCCGCCAGGGGACAGCAGGATCACCTGCACAGCGGCAGGGCGGGTCGTGCGGCTCGTTTCCGCCCGGGCAGCGGACCTGATGGCCAAGGTTTCCAATCCGGAAAAGTATCCCGGCCCGCATCCGCAAATTCCGCCGTTCCAGCCATGGCCGGAGCCCGCAGACGGATGGCGTATCCGGAAATACAGCCTGGATGTGCCCGATGAAGAGGGGCGCTTCGGCAAGATCTTCCGCTGCACCACTTTCATGGTGAACGTATTTCCGGCGCAGGGGCCGCGCGACATCACCAAGCTGTCACCGCATCATCACGACAATTTCGAGCAATGCTCGCTCGCGCTTGAAGGGTGGTACATGCATCATCTGCGCTGGCCGTGGACCGCCAACCAGAATGACTGGCGCGAAGACGAGCACGAGCAGTGCGCTGCACCCTCCGTCTGCGTTATTCCTCCCAAGGTCATCCATACGTCCGCACCCTCGGACCCCGGCTCGAATGTGCTGGTCGACATATTCTCACCGCCGCGGGAAGACTTTTCCGACATGAAGGGATGGGTGCTTAACGCCGAGGACTATCCGCGTCCGTGAAGGTCCATGATGTGCGCTGCGCACAATGGACAGTGCGGGCGATCTGTGGAACCTTCCTTCTCGGCAATTCAGGGGGCTGTAATGACGGGCGCTGAATCTTTTGCATCGGAGGACCGGTGAGCCGCGTGTCGAGAGCCGACGGGGCGCCGCGGGACGACGGTGTCCTTGCAGCAAGGCTGGCGATCGACGTGATCGAATTGCTCGCACGCCATCGCGACATCGGCGTGACCGAAATCGCCCGCCAGACGGGAACGACAAAACCGCGGGCCTTTCGTCATCTGCGAACACTGGTGGCATGCGGATATGCCGTCCAGGACGAAAGCAGTGAACGCTATTCCGCCGGGCCCCGGCTGCTCGCACTCGCGCGCATGGTCGGGGTTTCCGCGGAAGAAGGGCTGCTCGAGCTCGCCCGGCCAATCATGCAGCGGCTCCATCGCAAGCTGGACCACGCGATCAATCTCTCGCAGGTGAAGGGGGATCGTGTTTCGATCATCGACAGTCTCCAAGGGTCGGGGCTGATCGGCGTCGCGGTCAAACTGCATGAGCCTCTGCCGCTACATGCGACGGCTGCCGGGAAGCTCTATCTCGCAGACCTGCTTGCCAGTGGCGGGAAATTGCCTGCGCGCAGGCTTGCCGCCTTTACGCCCCAAACGATCAGCGATCCGCGCCAGCTCAGAGCGGAATTGGAGGAAATCGGTGAACGCGGCTGGGCCGACGCGCCCAACCAGCACGTCCTGGGAGTCAACGCCATCAGCACGCCGGTGCGCGACCATCGTGGCAAGCTGGTGGGGATGCTCTCCGTGCTCGATTCCATCCAGTTCATTCCTGCAGAGCCACCGCCAAAGCTTGTGGAAATGCTTAAGAATGCAGCAGATGAGATATCCGAAGCGCTGGCAATGTAGCAGCACCCCGGCCGAGATCCGCGAGCATTCTGCAGTGAGATCTCAAGTCAGCTGCAATAGGATTTCACGAACTCGTCGTGAGGGGGAATTTGCGTCACGGTGGCCGCGATCTGCGCCTGCAGCTCGTCCAGTGCCTGCTTTAACCGTCCCTCGCCCATGAGCGCACCCATCCGGTGCCAACCCCTCGGCACCACGCCCTGGCCAAGCATGACCTGGGCCCAGCTGTCGACGCGGAACAGATCGTCGGCTGCCTGCCAGGCTTCGGCCTGTTCGGCGAAGAGGGTAATCCGTTCGGCCAGCGTATCTGGTATGTCCATGTCGCGGACGTAATTCCACAAGGGGGAATCGTCTCGCCTGGTCAGCTTGTAGTGCAGGATAACGAAATCGCGCACCCGGTCGATCTCGTTGTCGGCCATCCGATTGTATCGGTCCCGCTGCGCCTGGGCGATCGGCCCGAAGGGGAATTGCTGCACCAGCCGCGTTGCGGCGGCCATGAACAGGTGGATGCTGGTGGATTCGAGCGGCTCGACAAATCCTGACGACAGCCCCATCGCGATCACGTTATTCTTCCAGACTTCGCGGCGCTTGCCAGCCTTGTAGCGGACCAGCCGCGGCTCGGTGATGGGATCGCCCTCGATCGAGGACAGCAGCAGTTCGCGCACCTCATCCGGCTCGGAAAACTCGCTGCAAAACACGCTACCATTCCCGACCCGGTGCTGGAGCGGAATGCGCCATCGCCACCCGGCGTGATGCGCGATCGCTTTTGTATAGGGCAATGGCGGTCCGACGCTTTCGGTCTGCAGCGCAAAGGCTGCGTCGGTTGGGAGCCAGTGGCTCCAATCCTCGAAGCCCGATTTCAGCGTCTCTTCGATCAGGAGACCGCGAAAGCCGGTGCAGTCGATGAACAGGTCGCCCTCCACGCGTTGGCCGTCTTCCAGCAGGAGCGCGGTGACATCGCCGCTTACACCATGCTGTTCGACGCTGGCGATCTTGCCCTCGATCCGTCGGGCACCATCCGCTTCCGCGACCTGCCGCAGGAACTGCGCATACAGGCCGGCATCGAGATGATAGGCGTAGCTCAGCCTGTTATCTTTGTCCTTGCCGAAACGCCCGGCCTGAGCGGCCTCATGCTCCAGGGAATAGGATCCTATCGGACCGGCCTCGCCGCGTGCATTTGCTTCCAGCCAGAAATGCTGGAATTCGGCGACCCACGTCTTCATTCCCATTGTGCCGAAAGAATGGAAATAGCGGTCGCCGGGCTGGGTCCAGTTTTCGAACGCGATGCCGAGTTTGAAGGTGGCGCTGCTGGCAGTCACGAAAGCGCGCTCATCGATTCGCAGCAGGTCGTGAAAGCTGCGAGCCGTCGGGATAGTCGATTCACCGACTCCCACCGTTCCGATCGCATCGCTCTCTACCAGCGTCACGTTAACAAGGCGGCCAAGCTGGCGGGCGATGGCAGTCGCGGCAATCCAGCCGGCCGTACCGCCACCTGCTACGACCACACGTACGGGTTCAGGCGTCATCTCTGGAGCTTTCTGGTGACGAGGGCACGGAGCTTTCGCGAAGTCGTTTCATCCATCGACGCGAGCGGGCCATGAATGTGCTCGGGCAGGTGTTCTCGCGGCAAATCCGGTGCGCCGAAGATGTAATATTCGAACATCTCCTTCCACGCAGCCTTTTCGCTCTCCGGGCGGTCACGCAGGCTAAGCATTGCGTGCAGAAGCGTGACCTGGGGGCTGTCGATCCAGCCGGGCACCGCATTCCACCAGTAGTTCACCAGCACGTTGAACGTCGCGAGCGCCTCCACATGATGCCACCACATCGCGGGATAGACGAGCACGTCGCCGGGTTCCATTTCCGCAGTCTCGGAGTGGCGCCATGCCTCGGCGAAGCGCGGGTGCCGCTCCGCGTCCGGATTCGCGAAGTCGACCATCGAGACCACCTGCCCACCTGGCGTAGGCTCCAGGGGCCCCGGATAGAGATTGCCCACCTGGTCGGGTGGGAACAGAGTAAAGCGCCGATGGCCCGCGGCGCAGACCGCGATATTGTGGGAGAAGTCGTAGTGGCACGTGGCCGTCGTGCGATTGCCCAGCCAGATCGATTTGACCACACCTTGCGAAAGTTGCGGATGGATGCCGGGAAGATCGAGCGAATTGGTTTCGTCCAGTCCTGGGAAATAGGTCGCGAGATCTGTTGAGCCGATATAGATGGATGCGGTGTCATCGCCTCCATCGCTTGCGAGGATCTCATCCAGGACATGGGGCAGTTGCTCGCGTGCCGAGATGAAATTGAAACCGGTGATATCCGGATTGTAGGCAAAGCGTCCGCCTTCCGTTGATGCGGCGCGGTAAACCACCACCGGCTGTCCTGAGTAGAATGAGGCGATGTGGTCCGCTGCCTCGCGATCCGACTGTCGCGCCGCTTCGACCAGCGGCCAGTGTTCTGCAGCGCCCTTGAACAGGAATGGCCGGTTTTCGTGGACCAGCTCTTCCCACCGTTCGCCGCGGGGCAAAGGGCCGGCGCGGGCCTCGACGAGGGAGGGCGGCGGCCAGGGCGCCATGGCGTCAGGCAGCATCCTTTGCCCGTTTGCGCATGGCAAGCCGCTGCATAGTGTTGAGCGAACTGGCCGCGAAGATCGCTGGGGGGAGCATGCCGGCCTGGTTCAGCCGGTCGAGCGCAGACGCATCCAGTGCCCCGATCCGTTCCCAGGTAACGGCAAGCAAACCTTCGAAGTTGATGGACTTCTCGTCGGTAAGCTGGACGTTGAGCTTCACCTCTTCGATGAGCTTTAACTCCTCGAACAATTCCTGCATCGCCCGCATGTCCTGGCCGCCCAGATGGATCGTCTGTAGCGCGGCGAGAGCATATTCCAGCGCCGGCGCGTGTCCGCCATGTTCAAGGAACAGGGGCGCACCCTCGGTCCCGTCATTGCAGATGCGAGTATGTTCGAGATCGACCAGTATCACCGGATCTTCATTGTCCCCGCCCCCTATAAAGAACGGACCGCGCCGCACGATCGCGGGAACATAGCCTTCCCATCCCTCACCGGTCAGGAAGAGGTTTTCGTCGCGTTCGAATCCGAGGATGGCCATAGCGTGAAGCGTTGCATCCTCGTTCCTCCGGAAAAGGATCGGGTAATGCCGCTGCGCTTCCTCGAATTCGGCCGGTACGAGGGGCGCCTGGTTGATGGCACTGCCGAGCGCCAAACTATGTTCCATGCGGACCCGCAGGTCGGCATGCGCTGAATTATCGAGAGGCTGGATATTGCTCATTCTTTGGGTCTTATCGCCAAGCCTTGGATGAATAAACCGTCCCGGTTGAGGATTGGGTTCCCGGTAAAGAAAAGGCCGCTGCCAAGGGCAACGGCCTTTTCCCCCTCATAATCCGCCTCTGGCGGAAATCAGAAACGGAACCGCGCTCCGACATAGTAACGCGGGCGCCCTTCGACGATGAACCAGGGCTGGTTCTCGGTGCGGGCGAAGGTCTTGGTGTTCGACCCGGTCAGGTTGATGGCTTCGAATGACAGTGCGATATTCTCGGTAACGTCATACGAAACGTTGAGGTCGAGCTGGTCGTAGCTTTCCACGAATACCGGGTTGCGCGACGAACCACGGCTATTGTTGGTCAGGAACGTGTCGCGCCAGTTGTACGTCAACCGGGCGGAGAAGCCGTAATTCTCGTAGATCAGCGATGCGTTGAAGGTGTCCGAAAGACCCAGCAGTGCGAACTGGTCAGCCGTCGTTCCCGCCGTGATGTCATATCCGATATCGCCGCGCACCAGCGTATAGGCAGCTGCCACGCCGAGGCCGGTGTCGCCCAGGAAGTACTGACCGGCGATTTCGAGCCCGTAGATGTGAGCGTCTTCGCTGTTCACCGGCTGCTGTATCTGGAACTGGTATAGCGGATCGCTGGCGTCAGCTGCTACGTCGTAGGCCGCCAGAATATTGTCGATGAAACCTTGGTCGAGGCCATCCGGGCCGACATTTGCATTGAACTGGGTCGTAGCGGAAGCAAGCCCGAACTGATCGATCAATGCGGTCATCGTAAACAGATTCACGTCTGAAAGATCGTATCCATTGTCCTGCAGGAACTGGGCAGCCACTCCCGAGCGGGTGCCAGGTTCACCCGAAGAGGGGTCGCGAAGGCCGAATAGCTCGGTCGTAGTCTGGCCCGTCCCGACGAAATTCTTCACGCGCTTGTCGAAGAAACCAACAGAGAAATAGCTTGAAGGCGCGAAGTACCATTCCAGGCTCACATCGAAGTTGTCCGACACCAGGGGAATGAGCTGCGGGTTGCCGGCAGTGCCTCCGGGGACCCCGCCGAGGAAGGTCGGGCGGTTCGGATTGCCGGGGTTGGAAGCCGCAAAAAGCGACCCGAAGTCAGGCCGGGCGATCGTCCGGCCGTACGAAACGCGACCCTTCAAATCATCCGTCAAATCGATCGAGAAATCGAGCCCGGGCAAGATATGATCGTAGCTGTTGTCGCCGGAAACCGGTGCCTCCGCAGTAGACAGCACACGGACAAAATCATTGTCTGCAGCCCAGTTGATGTTCTCCGGAATGAGCATCACCGATGTGGATGACGATTCTGTGCGTTCGTAACGCACGCCCGCCACGATATTCACCGGACGCCCCATCAGTTCGGTGTTGAGGTCCACCTGCGCGTAAACCGCCCAAATGTCTTCATCCACGGTATTGTCAGCATTACCGTTGACGGTGCCGGGCACGCCAAAGGCGGTATAGAGTTGCGTGGCATCTCCACGATAGGCGATCAGGGATGCGCCTGTGGCGCCCGCGTCAAAATCGCGGAATTCGCAGACCATGCAGAATTCCTGAACCAGGTTCCCTGCTGTTGCCGCGATGTCTCCGACCGAGGCCACGCCCCAGTCGCCGAGGGCGTCATAGGTGCTGATGGCGCGCTGATTCATGCTCGCCGATCGGAACGATCCACCGAACTGTACCCGGTCGTCGTCCCCCATTTCCCAGGTGGCGTCGAGCCGAACCTCATCGACTTCCTGCGTCTGCCAGGAAGTCTGGCTGCGGGCGACCTGCGAGCCAAGATCGGGCAGGTCGAGGACGCCATTATTGTTCCCGTTAATACTGTCGTCGAACGTGATCGTCTGCTGCGGGAAGCCATCGACGATCGTTAGCTGCTGGTCCGCTACGCCCTTGTGCGCGAGGGAGAAGAGCGTCGATGTGTGGCCGAGCGGGTTGTTCGGCAGCGCTTCGGCCTTGGCGTGATGTCCGTCGAGGACGAAAGTAAGGTTATCGGTCGCCTGCCATTCGAGATTGAGGCCGAGATCCCACAGCTTGTCACGCGTGCCGCGATACTGGTTCTCGAACCCGCCATCCTTAGCGGATGTCAGGATATCATCGATGTAGATCGCCGTGGCGACCTGGTCATTGCCATCGAAGGTAACCTCTTCGAACGGACGGTTGTACCAGTTCGACTGGTCGGCGCGGCGCTCTTCGGCGTCGTTTTGATAGAAGGTCGCGTCAGCAGTGATCGTCAGTGCGTCGGACGGCGCGAATTGCAGCGTCAGTTGGCCATTGATCCGCTCGCGCGAGAATTCCGAATAGTGATAACGCGTGTCGTTGGGAAACGCGACTAGCGTGTCGGGGCTGGGTGCATTGTTGAAGATGGTCGTCCCATCGCTCTTCACCCGGCCGCGGCCCGTGTCAGAGAAGGCTGCAAAGGTTTCGACGTTCCAGTCATTCGCAGAGTCGCTGACGGCCGAATTGTTGCGCTTCTGGTAGGATGCGAACAGGCCGATGCCGAAAGTGCCGTCCTGATTGGCCCAGTTCACCAGCCCGGAAACTTCCGGGGTGACCCGATCGAAATCGAAGGTGTCGGACGCGTCATACACGGCCTTGGCGCCTATCGACCCGGTGATGCCGGCGGGCGCATCAAGAGGCTGGCGGGTCACGATATTGATTGCCGCACCGATCCCGCCACCAGGCACCGAAGCGCGGGCAGTCTTGTAGACTTCGAGCCGGCTGACGCCTTCCGACGCGATATTGTTGAAGCTGAAGCTGCGAGTGGTGCCGGCGACGAAGTCACCGTTCTGGTCGGCGCCCACCGAAGCAATGCTGGCGGTGGGCAGGGTACGGCCGTTCAGGGTCACCAGGTTGAAGCCGGGCCCAAAGCCGCGAACCGTAACCGACGAACCTTCGCCGTTCACGCGATTGATCGAAACACCGGTAATCCGCTGCAAGGATTCGGCCAGGTTGGTGTCCGGAAACTTGCCAATTTCCTCGGCTGAAATTCCGTCCACAATACCCGATGAGTTGCGCTTCAGGTCGATCGACCGGTCGAGCGATGCGCGCACGCCGGTGACGATGATTTCATTGGCGATTTCGGTGTCGGAATCCGTGGTTTCCTGCGCATTAACTGTGGTAGCGCTACCAATTCCAGCGATAATTGCGAGCGCGGATGCCGAGCGCGAAAGCGCCGGCGTAACCCGAAGGCGAGCCATAAGATGTTCCTCTCCTGTGTCTTGCTGGCCTGCAGATTTGCTGCGTCCACAGCCCTCATGGCCAGTCAATGCAGGTAGCGCTACCAAACTTTCGTTGGGTCTGTCAATCCACGTGCTTTCTTTCTTGGGAAATCGCGTACTTGCAACAATGTTGCCCGCCTATTTTTTCGAGTGACGGAAATCCGGTCAGAGGTTGTGTGCACCCATTGTGCGATGCAACAGGGCAGACATGCGAATCGCTATCGTCGATGAAAGCGCCAGCCGTGCCTCGATCATTGAGGAAGGCCTTGCGCAATCCCCGGACAGCGAAATTTTCGTCCTGACCGAGCGTGCCGGGCTCCTGAAGCGGATCGAAGAAATTGCGCCGGACATCGTCCTGATCGACCTCGGCAATCCGTCCCGCGACGTGCTCGAGGAATACTTCGCCGTAAGCAGAGCGCTGGCTCGGCCGATTGCGATGTTCGTCGATGAGAGCGACGACGACATGATCGCTGCGTCGGTCGATGCCGGCGTCTCCGCCTATGTCGTTGACGGGCTGGCGGCCAATCGCATCCGGCCGCTGCTGGACCTCGCGGTGCGCCGGTTCAACGCCTTCGCCAGATTGCAGAGCGATCTGGCTGAAGCGCGCGGCAAGCTGGTCGAACGCGAAACGATAGACCGCGCCAAACGGATACTCATGGACAGCAAGGGCGTGAGCGAGCCCGAAGCCTATAGCGAAATGCGGCGCAAGGCGATGAGCACGAACCAGCGGATCGCAGACATCGCGGCGGCTGTGGTGACCGCGCATGAACTGATGGGAGGCGATTAATGGCCCGCGAACTGACGATCGGTTTCCTGCCGCTGGTCGATGCCTGTTTGCCGATCCTTGCGCATGAGCACGGGTTCGCGGAAGAAGAGGGGATTTCGCTCCGGTTCCAGCGGGACGTGAGTTGGGCGACAGTGCTCGACCGGCTGCTCTATGGCCACAGCGATGCCGCGCATATGCTGGCGCCGCTGGCCATCGCCACGACTCTCGGGCGGGGGCGCCCGGCCCAGCCGCTCGCAGCGCCGTTCGTGCTAGGTCTCAACGGCAACGCCATAACCCTCTCACCGGAGATAGCCATTCAGGTTGCCGAGCCAGGGAAACTGGCGGATCCGCGTGACCTGGGCGCGAGGTTGACCAAGGTCGCAGCCGAGCGCGCGGCGATGGGCAAACGGATACGGTTTGGTGTCGTCCATCGATATTCAAGCCATAACTACATGCTCCGCTACTGGCTCGCCGCATCGGGCATCCGGCCGGATGAACAGATTGACATCGTTACTGTCGCGCCGCCTTTCGTGGCGGACGCGCTGGCCGCGGGCGAAATCGACGGCGCCTGCGTGGGCGAACCCTGGAACAGTGCCGCTGTGGCGCGAGGAGTGGGCGTGATCGTACTGGCCACAGCCCAGATCTGGCGCCGGGGCGTGGAAAAGGTCCTCGCTATGCGAGCGCCGGTTCTGGATCAGCGGCGCGCAGATGTGGAGGCCCTCGTTCGGGCCATGCGCAAGGCGGGGCGCCATTTCATCGAGCCCGAAAACTGGGTTGCCAATTCGCAGATCCTGGCGCGAGAAGAATATATCGGGTCGGATCCGAAGCTGATCCTCGGCGCGATATCCGATCGGCTGCCGCTCCTCCGTGGGGGCCCGCCGCTCCACTATCCCGATTTCATGTTCCAGTACCGGGAAGCGGCCAATTTCCCCTGGGTCAGCCAGGCGGAATGGCTTTACACACAGATGGTCCGCTGGGATTCGATCGAATTCTCGGCGGAAGATGCCGCGGCGGCAGCCCATGTGTTCCGCCCTGACGTTTACCGCAGCGCACTGTCAGGAACCGGAGACGATTTGCCGGGCGCCAGTTCGAAGGTGGAGGGCAGCTTGGAAAAGCCGATTTCCGCGTCCGCCCAGCAGGGAAGTATAGTCTTGTCTCAAAACAGTTTTTTTGACGGACGAAGCTTCGATCCGGATGATCTGGAAGGCTATCTGAGGGCCCTGCCTTGACGGGCAATTTTATGCTGCACTGCAAAAATATGGTTGCCTCATAGCATCGAATCACATAACTACCTGTGTGAACGGAAGCGATCTCCCCATTGATGGGGCGGTGCAAACGCTTCTCTCATTGGCTTAAATATTGCGCGCAACGATGCCGCCCGAACTGGTCCCCAACAGGATCGTTTCGAGGCGGTTTTTTGTGCGTCGGCAAGGGACGGACACAGATGAGGGATTGTGGATCATTCGGTTTCGGGCGGCGCCGGGCGCTCGGCATTGTCGGGGCTGCAATGGCCAGCCTGGCGCTGGCCGCCTGCGGCAGCTCGAGTGACGAGAACGGTTCGGTCGCTGCGGCGCAAGTGGATGGCGCGATCGAAAAGCCGAACCTCAAGCTGGGATTTATCAAGCTGACCGACATGGCCCCGCTTGCCATTGCCAAGGAGAAGGGCTTCTTCGCGGAAGAGGGGCTGAACGTCGAGTTGGAGCCTCAGGCGAACTGGAAAGTCCTCCTCGACGGCGTGATCGGCGGCCAGCTCGATGGGGCGCATATGCTGGCGGGACAGCCGATCGCCGCGACGATCGGCTATGGCACCCAGGCAAACCTGATTGCGCCGCTGAGCCTCGATCTTAATGGCAATGCCATCACCCTGTCGAACAAGGTCTGGGAACAGATCAAGCCCAGCCTGTCCATGGAAGGCGGCAAACCCAGGCATCCGATATCGGCCTCGCATTTGAAGCCGGTGGTCGAAAGTTATGAGGCGCAGGGCAAGCCCTTCAACATGGGCATGGTCTTTCCCGTCAGCACGCACAATTACGAGCTGCGCTACTGGCTTGCTGCGGGCGGGTTAAACCCCGGATACTACACCGATGGCGACGTGAGTGGGCAAGTGAATGCCGATGTGAAGCTCTCGGTGACGCCGCCGCCCCAAATGCCGGCGACTCTCGAAGCAGGAACGATCGAAGGTTATTGCGTGGGTGAACCGTGGAACCAGGCTGCGGTGTTCAAGAAAATCGGTGTGCCGGTAATCACCGACGACCAGATCTGGAACGACAATCCCGAAAAGGTCTTCGGCCTGCGGGAAGATTTTGCGGAGAAATATCCCGCCACCACCGCCGCGATGTTGCGGGCGATCATTAAGGCCCAGCAATGGCTCGATGCCGATGGCGGTGCCAATCGTGCGGAAGCGGTGAAAATCCTGTCGCAGCCCAACTATGTCGGTGCGGACGAAGAAGTGATCGCGGCATCAATGACGGGTAAATTCACCTTCGAACCGGGCGACACGCGCGATGCCGCCGGGTTCAACATCTTCTTCGACAAGTTTGCTGGCTATCCATACTATTCCGATGCCATCTGGTACCTCACCCAAATGCGTCGTTGGGGCCAGATTGCGCAGGACAAGCCAGACCAGTGGTATTTCGACACGGCGAAAGCCGTCTATCGGCCGGATCTCTATATGACTGCGGTGGGCAAACTGGTTGCGGACGGCGTGATCCCTGCAAGTGCAGTGCCCGAAACTGACGGGTACCGTACTCCACAGAGCGGTTTCATCGACGGCATCACGTTCGACGGCACCAAGCCTAATGAATATCTTTCAAAATTCGCGATCGGCTTGAAGCAGGGCCAGACCGTAACCGCCGCGGGCGTGCAGGGCTGACGCGGCAGGTATGACAACCGGGAGTTCCACCATGGCAACCGCTTTTGCAGAGATAGATCGCGAATCCGATGCGGAGGAAACGGATGTCTCCATCCCGCGCGGGGCCGAAGCCACCGCAAAACTCGCCGAAACGGGCGTTCCGGCAAAGGAAGCAAAGCCGGCGGTCTCCGCCTCCGCATGGGCATCAAAACTGGCCGACACTTTGCTGTGGCCAATTATCGGCATCGTCGCCTTTGTAGGATTGTGGGCAGTCCTGGCGCCGCAAGTGGACACATCGCTCGGCTCGCTTCCAGGCCCGGTCGAGGTCGCGGAGCAAGGAGCGGCGCTATACGACGAATGGGCGGCCGCGAAAGATTCCGAAGCGCAGTTCTATGCCGGGCAGGACTCGTTCAACGCCGCGGCGCTTGCAGCCGGTGAGCCAACGCGCGACTTCACCTATGCCGGCCCGCCGACCTTCCTCGACCAGATATTCACATCTCTGAAGACGGTCGCGCTCGGTTTCTTCCTCGCCACGATCATTGCCGTGCCGATCGGCCTGGTTTGCGGCCTGTCCAAGCGGGTCAATGCGGCGATCAACCCACTCGTGCAGATCATGAAGCCAGTCAGCCCACTGGCGTGGCTGCCGATCGTGACCATGGTGATCTCAGCCATGATTTCCAGCGCCGACCCGCTCTTGCCCAAGGCGTTGGTGATCTCGGCCCTTGTGGTCATGTTGTGTTCGCTCTGGCCGACCCTGATCAACACTGCGGTCGGGACCAGCAGCATCGACAAGGACCTGCTGAATGTGGGCCGCGTGCTCAAGCTCGGCTGGTTCGCGAAACTCACGCGGCTCGTCCTGCCTTCGGCCCTGCCTTACATCTTCACCGGCATGCGCCTGTCGCTGGGCGTGGGCTGGATGGTGCTTATCGCGGCAGAAATGCTCGCGCAGAACCCTGGCCTCGGCAAGTTCGTGTGGGACGAGTTCCAGAACGGTTCCAGCCAGTCGCTCGCCCGGATCATGTTCGCAGTCATCGTGATCGGCTTCATCGGCTTCGGCCTCGACAGGTTGATGATGGGTCTGCAGTCGCTTGCTTCGAGGAACAGGACGGTATGATGACGGCCCAACCGATCCTTTCCCTTTCCGCTGTCACCAAGACTTACCAGGGGCAGAGCGGCGGAGAGACGCGGGTGCTTGGCGGCATCGATCTCGATGTAGAGGAAGGTGAATTCATCGCCATCCTCGGATTTTCAGGGGCGGGTAAAACCACACTGATCAGCGCGATCGCCGGACTGATCGAGCCCGATGGCGGGGGAATCCTGCTTCGCGGCAAACCGATCGACGGGCCGGACAAGGAACGAGGCCTGGTCTTCCAGTCCTATTCACTGTTCCCCTGGCTCAGCGTCGAGGCAAACGTCGCGCTGGCCGTGGACGCGGTGCACAAGGATCGCAGCAAGGCGGAACGTACCGGGCTGGTGAGGCAGAAGATCGAGCTGGTCGGGCTTGGTCATGCGATGGATCGGAAGCCGGCGCAGCTTTCGGGCGGAATGCGCCAGCGGGTCGCGGTGGCCCGTGCACTGGCCATGGAACCCGAGATCCTGCTGCTCGACGAACCGCTCTCCGCACTCGATGCGCTCACCCGTGCAAAGCTTCAGGACGAGATCGAGCGCATCCGCAAGGAAGAGAAGCGCACTATCATTCTTGTGACGAATGACGTTGATGAGGCGCTGCTCCTGGCCGATCGGGTGGCCGTCTTGACCCCGGCACCGGCAGCAAGGATCGGCCGAATCTTCAATGTGCATGTCGCCCGGCCGCGCGACCGGGAGGCCATCAATGACGATGCCGATTACCAACATCTGCGTAAGGAGATCGTTTCTTACCTGGGATCGCTTAACAGCGAAGCCGGAACCGTGGGCGAAAGCGCCATCGATCTTCCTAATGTCACTCCGCTGGACCTCGCTCCTCCGCCGCAAGCCTATCGCGAGGCGGCCCACAGCGCCGTGGACACACGCTATCTGGAGTTCTTCAAGCTCGACAAGGTCTACCCCACACCAAACGGGCCGCTGACCGTCGTCGAGGACTTCAACCTGCTTATGGACCGGGGCGAATTCGTTTCGCTGATCGGCCATTCGGGCTGCGGCAAATCCACCGTGCTGACGATGGCGGCGGGACTCAACGAGATCAGCAAGGGCGGTATCGTGCTGGAGAACCGCGAAATCACCGGTGCCGGGCCTGACAAGGCCGTGGTGTTCCAGGCGCCAAGCTTGATGCCGTGGCTGACCGCGCGGCAGAACGTGGCTCTTGGTGTGGAACGCGTTTATCCGCACGCATCCCGTGCAGAACGGCGCGATATCGTCGATTATTACCTCGACCGCGTGGGATTAAGCGATGCGAAGGAAAAGCTCGCAGCGGAAATGTCGAACGGTATGCGCCAACGCGTCGGCATTGCCCGCGCCTTTGCGCTTTCGCCGCGGCTGCTGCTTCTCGACGAGCCCTTCGGCATGCTCGACACCCTGACAAGGTGGGATCTGCAGGATGTGCTGGTCGACACCTGGAACCGTACCAAGGTCACAGCAATCATGGTCACGCACGATGTGGACGAGGCGATCCTTCTGGCCGACCGGGTGGTGATGATGACCAACGGGCCGCGGGCCACGATCGGCAAGATCCTCAAAGTGGATTTGCCGCGGCCGCGCGACCGAAAGACGCTGCTCGATCATCCCAAATTCTATCAATATCGGCAGGAGGTGCTGCACTTCCTCGCCGAATACGACCACGGGCCAGCCGCCAGGGCTGCCTGATCTCCCTGGGAGGGGCCGGGGCGGCAAGGACGCCGTTTCCGCGACGACATCGACATGGCCGGCCTATCCGGCAGCTGGCGGGCAAGGGCGCTCGCCTCTCTGAACACGGGCCTGAGGGAAGGCCCGAAAAGGGAGGTGTTTATGCGCGTGAAATCCTGTCTGCTGGCATCGTCGGTTCCAATGCTGGTTTTCGCTACTCCGGCGATGGCCAAGCCAGGCGACCCGATCGAGATGGAAAACGGCACGACGCTGGATCCGATGCTCGATGTGCGGCTGCGCTATGAAACGGTCGACCAGCCGACCTTCCCCGATAACGCCGAAGCGCTGACTCTGCGCGGCCGCTTCGGTCTCGAATACAAGCTGGCAGGCTTTTCCATCCTTGCGGAAGGCGAAGGCACGCTCGCGCTTTCGGATGATTATAACGACACGCTGCCGGGGAACGGCGCCGAGCCTTTCCCGGTGGTCGCGGATCCCGAGAATATCGAACTCAACCGGCTGCAACTCTCCTACATGAAGGACGGCACGGGTGTGACCATCGGCCGCCAGCGTATCATCCTCGATAATGCGCGTTTCGTCGGCAATGTCGGCTGGCGCCAGAACGAGCAGACTTTCGATGCGGTGCGCGGTCAGGCGAAGATCGGCCCGGTCACGCTCGATGCGACCTACGCGATAAAGCAGCGAACGGTGTTCGGCGCTGACAGCCCGAACGAACATTTCGACGGTGATCTCGTCCTGCTCAATGGCGGAGCCAAGGCCGGGCCGGTCGACATGAAGGCATTCGCCTATTTCCTTGACTATGATACCCGCCTCGCCTTCTCCAGCCAGACTTTCGGTCTGCTGGCCAAGGGCTCGGTTCCGCTGGGCAGGGCCAAGCTGAACCTGCTCGGCTCCTACGCAACCCAGTCCGACATGGGCGGCAATCCCGTATCCTACAGTGCGGATTATCTGAACGCCGAGGCCGGTCTCTCGATTGCCGGCTTCGGGCTTACGGCCGGATACGAGATGCTGGGCAGCGACAATGGCACGGCTGCGTTCCAGACGCCGCTCGCCACGCTTCACGCCTTCAACGGCTGGGCCGACATGTTCCTGACGACGCCCGCGGGCGGGATCCAGGATTTCTACGTCACCGCCAGCAAGGCCCTGACCGAGGTGGAGGCGATCCCGGGCCTCAGGGTCGCAGTGACCTATCACAGTTTCGACAGCGATTTCGGCGGCATCGACTACGGCATCGAGTGGGACGCCCTGCTCGGGTTCAAGATCGGCCCGGTCGGAGTGCTGGCGAAATACGCCAAATACAGTGCGGACCTGTTTGGCGTCGATACCGAAAAGTTCTGGCTCCAGGCCGAAATCAGCTTCTGACCAAAAGGGGGATCCATCCCATGTCTTATCTCGCACCTTCGGAATTCGTCACCAAGATGGTCGACGCCGGCGAATCCAAGATCTTCATGTCGACCAAGGACACGCTGATCCGCGCCTTCATGGCCGGCGCCACGCTGGCGCTGGCTGCGGCCTTTGCGGTGACGATCAACGTTCAGACGGGCCAGCCGCTCGCCGGCGCGATCCTCTTCCCGGTTGGATTCGTGATGCTCTACCTGCTTGGCTTCGACCTGCTGACGGGCGTCTTCGTCCTCGCTCCGCTCGCCGTGTTCGACAAACGGCCCGGTTGCACCTGGGGCGGAGTGTTGCGTAACTGGGGCCTGGTCTTCACCGGCAACTTCGCCGGCGCGCTGACCACCGCCTTCATGATGGCGATCTACTTCACTTACGGATTCTCGATAGAGCCAAGCGAGGTCGGGAAAACCCTCGCCGGTATCGGCGTGGGCCGAACCCTTGGCTATGCCGAGTACGGATTTGCCGGCTGGATGACGATCTTCGTGCGCGGCATGCTGTGCAACTGGATGGTCTCGACCGGTGTCGTCGGTGCGATGATCTCGACCAATGTCAGCGGCAAGGTGATCGCCATGTGGATGCCGATCATGCTGTTCTTCTACATGGTCTTCGAGCACTCGATCGTGAACATGTTCCTGTTCCCGATCGCGCTGATGATGGGCGGCGAGTTCACCATTCTCGACTATTTCTGGTGGAACGAGATTCCGACCGTGCTCGGCAATCTGGTCGGCGGGCTGACATTCACCGGGCTGACGCTCTACGCCACTCACATTCGGACGTCGAAGAGCCGCAAGCCGTCGGATCTGAAGATTGCCGCCTGAAGCGAACCGGGAGGCGGCCGACGACGGACTGGCTGCCTCCCAACCGGTCGAACCCTCCGGAAGGGCGGGGCTGGCGGTTGCGCTGGGGCAGTTCTCCAGCGCGGGACACAAGTCCGAGAACCAGGATTTCCACGGCGTCCTCGAGCCGGAGGGCGCCGACCTCGCGACCAAGGGAATCGCGGTGGCCATCGCCGACGGCATCAGCACGAGTCGGCTGGGCGCGGCTGCTGCCGAGACGGCCGTCAAAAGCTTTCTCACCGATTACTACTGCACTTCCGAAGGGTGGAGTGTGCGGACCGCGGCCGAGCGGGTGATCGCCGCCACCAATAGCTGGATGCATGCGCAGAACCGGGCCGCCTATGGCCGTCGTCTGGAGGGGGGCGAGCGAGAACGGGGTCTTGTGTGCACTTTCACCGCGATGGTGCTCAAGTCGCGCAGTGCGCACCTGCTGCATATCGGCGATGCGCGGATCGCTCTGCTGCGCAATGGTGCGATCGAGCCGCTGACCGAACCGCACCGCGTCAATCTGGGCGGCGGCGAGACCTATCTCGGCCGTGCTCTGGGCGTGAACCGCCACGTGGAAATCGATTATCGGCGTCTGTCGGTGGAAGTGGGGGACATCTTCGTCATTTCGACCGACGGAGTGCATGAATTCCTCCCCGACGTGCGGATGGCGCGGCTGCTGGCCGGGGGCGGAACGCTCGATGAAAAGGCTGCGGCCATTGCGAAGGCAGCCCTCGAGACCGGCAGCGAGGACAATCTCACCGTCCAGATCGTGCAGATCGATAGTCTGCCCGAGGGCGAGTTTTCCGACCTGGTTGGGACGGAGGCGGGGCTTCCGCCTGCGCCCAGACTTGAGCCGGGCCAGCAATTTTCCGGCTACAGCGTTTTGCGCGAGCTGCATTCGGGTAGCCGCAGCCATGTTTATCTCGCGCGGGACGGTGCCGACGGCCGCAGCGTGGCGCTAAAGGTCCCATCGACGGAGCATGGCGAGGATGCGCGCCGCGTCCAGGAATTGTTGCTCGAGGAGTGGGTGATGCGCCGCCTCGACCATCCGGCGCTCCTGAAGGCTGCGCCCAATCGCGGCGGGCGCAGTCACGCATTCGCGGTCAGCCAATATTTCGAAGGACGGACCTTGCGGCAGTGGATGTTCGACCATCCGCGGCCCGACCTGGAAACGATGCGCTCGATAGTGAAGCAGGTCGCCGCCGGGCTGCAGGCGCTGCACCGGGGGGAAATGCTCCATCGCGATCTGAGGCCGCACAATTTGCTGATCGACGCGGACGGAGCTGTGAAGATCATCGATTTCGGATCCGTGCAGATCGCGGGGCTCGACGAGATCGCACCGACGCATACTGTCGACGCGATCTTTGCGGGCACGATGCAGTACTGCGCCCCCGAACTCTATCTCGGCCAGCCCGCCACACGGCAGAGCGATCTCTATTCGCTCGGCGTGATCGCCTATCAGCTGTTGACGGGAGAGCTTCCCTACGGCCCCCGCGTCGCCAATGCCTCGACGCGTCAGGCGCAGCGCAAGTTGCGCTACGTTCCGGCGAGCGGGATCAATCCGGACATACCCGAGTGGGTCGATGCGGCGCTGGCCAGGGCCGTCGCGGTTGAGCCGCGCAAGCGATATCAAGAGCTCAGCGAGTTCATCTATGATCTCGCCAATCCCAATCCCTCGCTGCTGTCGCCCGAACCGCGCCCGCTGGCCCAGCGCAACCCGCTCCTTTTGTGGCAGGCGATCGCCTTCCTGCTGGCCGCGGCGCTGGCGGTCTCGATCGTCACGCGCCCGGACGGCAACACCACTCGATCCAGCCTGCAACCTATGGAGAATGCACGATGATGACCAAGGCCGACGTGACCGAAATGATCATGGAGAAAAAGCGCGCAGCGGGGAAGACATGGGCCGAGATCGCGGCAATGGCCGGACTGGGCGAGGTGTTCATCACTTCCGCCTGCCTCGGCATGAACTCGATGCCGCATGAAGCGGCGGACAAGATTTCTGCCGGCCTCGGCCTGCCGCAGGAAGCGGCCGCAGTATTGGCGGAGTATCCCAAGAAGATGTTCGAGCAGTCGGTTCCCACCGATCCGTGCATCTACAGGTTTTACGAGATCGTGGGAGTTTATGGCGAGACACTGAAAGAGTTGATCCAGGAAAAGGGCGGCGACGGAATCATGAGCGCGATCGATTTCGACATGCACGTCGAAAAGGTACGCAATCCCAAAGGGGACCGCATCCAGGTGACGATGAGCGGGAAGTTCCTCCCTTACGCGAGCTGGTAGGTCTCCGCCGCGTCCGGCGGTTTTTGCTGCAATGCAAAAAACCGCTTGCCGCAGGCCGCTGCGATAAGGTAGTTAGCATTGCATAGCGGAAACGGGCGCGCCCACTGCCGGGTGCGATTGCCCACTCCGCATTGAACAGCAACACAGCGTGGCAATGTCGCCGCCAGTCTCGCCTCACAGGCATGACTTGGCGGCTTTTTTGCGTGCGCTTTTGGGTTTCAACCTGGAGGTGAATGGTGAACGCACCGGCAGATTTCAAAAGTGCCCGGCTCGTGCGCGAGAAGCTCATCGTAATCGGAAACGGCATGGCCGGATGCCGTGCGGTGGAGGAAATCCTCGCCCGCGACCCGGACCGTTTCGATATGGCGATATTCGGCGCCGAGCCCCGCGTGAATTACAACCGGATCATGCTTTCCCCGGTCCTCGCAGGCGAAAAGAGCTTCGAGGAAATCGTCATAAACGGGCAAGATTGGTACGACGGCAACGGCATCGTTCTGGTCAGCGGCGATCCAGTGGTGGAGATCGATCGGACGGCAAAGACCGTGATCTCGAAATCCGGCCGCGTCGAGCCCTATGACAAGCTTCTGATAGCGACTGGTTCCGATCCCTTCATCGTTCCGATTCCAGGGAACGACCTGCCCGGTGTGGTGACGTTTCGCGACCTGGATGACGTGGACAAGATGCTCGCTGCCGCCGAGCAGGGCGGCGATGCAGTGGTGATCGGCGGTGGCCTCCTGGGGCTGGAGGCGGCGCATGGCCTGTCGCTCCGGGGCATGAAGGTCACCGTCGTTCACCTGATGCCGACCCTCATGGAGCGCCAGCTCGATGAGGCGGCGGGCTGGCTGCTGAAGCAGGAGCTGGAACGGCGCGGGCAGACGATCCTCACCGCCGCCAA
>CAYRCH010000004.1:21304-30309 GCA_964422665.1 uncultured Sphingomonadaceae bacterium
GAGGATGTTTCGGACATCCGCGAGGCGCTCATCTTCGGGCAGGCTTTCGCGTCCGGCGGTGCGCTGGCGGACCCTAATGCCGCCGTTGCCGCCCTGTCCGACGATGCGGAAATCTGCGGTTGCAACGGCGTATCCAAAGGGCAGGTGGTTGCATGCATCAACGCCGGCGCAAACAGCGTCGATGCCGTGCGCGCGACCTGCAAGGCTTCCGCCAGCTGCGGCAGCTGCACCAATCTCGTCGAAAGCCTGCTGGCGATATCGCTGGGCGACGCGGTCGAAAGCGGGCCGAAGACCATGTGCAAATGCACCAGCTTCACCCATGACGATGTCCGGCGCCTGATCCTTGAGAAGGAACTCAAGGAAATCCCCGAGGTCATGCAGGAACTGCACTGGACCACGCCCGACGGTTGCTCTTCCTGCCGCCCGGCGCTCAATTATTACCTCCTTTGCGCCTGGCCGGGCGAGTACGAGGACGATCAGAAGAGCCGCTATGTCAATGAGCGGCTTCACGCGAACATCCAGAAGGACGGAACCTATTCGGTGGTCCCGCGCATGTGGGGCGGCATCACCAACCCGACCGAACTGCGCGCGATCGCCGACGTGGTGGAGAAATACAACGCGCGCATGGTCAAGGTGACGGGCGGTCAGCGGCTCGACATATTCGGAATCAGGAAAGAGGATCTGCCCGCCGTCTGGGCCGACCTCAACGCCGCGGGGATGGTCTCCGGCCACGCCTATGGCAAGGCGCTGCGCACGGTGAAGACCTGCGTCGGCAGCGAATGGTGCCGGTTCGGAACGCAGGATTCGACCGGCCTCGGCGTCAAGCTCGAGCGCATGACCTGGGGCAGCTACATGCCGCACAAGTTCAAGATGGCGGTCTCCGGCTGCCCGAGGAACTGCGCCGAGGCGACGATCAAGGATTTCGGCGTGGTCTGCGTCGACAGCGGGTACGAACTGCATATCGGCGGAAACGCAGGGATTCATGTCCGCGTGACCGACCTGCTGTGCAAGGTCGAGACTGAGGAGGAGGCGATGGAGATCTGTGCCGCCTTCGTCCAGTTCTACCGCGAGGATGCGCATTACCTCGAGCGCACTGCACCCTGGGTCGAACGCAAAGGCCTCGACTGGGTTCGGCAGCAACTGCTCGAAACACCCGGGGCGATTGAGAAATATGCGGCCCGTTTCCGCCTCTCGCAGAAATACTGGCAGGACGATCCCTGGGCGCAGCGGGCCGCCGGCGGACGGCGCGACCTTCACAGCCACCTCGCCGAGGTGCGTCCGCTTGCCATGGAGAATGCATGATGATCGGCACTTGGCTGGATATAGGCCCCACGAACCAGATCGAGCCCGGCACCGCCCGGACGCTGCCGGTGGCAGGCGGCGAGGAAATCGCGGTGTTCCACACGATGCGCGGCGAGTTCTACGCGCTGGTCAACAAGTGCCCGCACAAGCAGGGCCCGCTGAGCCAGGGAATCGTTCACGGCGATTCCGTCTCGTGCCCGCTGCACAATTGGCGGATTTCGCTGAAGACCGGCGCGGCGCTGGGTGAAGACGAAGGCTGTACGCCGACCATCCCGCTCAAGGTCGATGCCGGGCGCATCTACCTGCTGCGCGAAGCGGTCGTACCGGGTAAGTCCGGTGCCGCCAGGCAGATTGCAGCCTGAGACGCTGAATGGCGCGTATCCGGACCACTTGCGCCTATTGCGGTGTAGGCTGCGGGATTTCCGCCGCTGTGACTGGTGTCCGTTCTCTCGACATCGCCGGGGACGAGCTGCACCCGGCCAATTCGGGGCGGCTCTGTTCCAAGGGAACATGGCTGGGAGAGACAGTCGGGCTCGAGGGACGCCTGCTCTATCCGATGGTTGGCGAGCGCAGGGTCGCCTGGGATCATGCGCTGGGCGAGGTCGCGGCGAAAATCCGGCAGTGCATTTCCGATTATGGGCCTGACAGTATCGCCTTCTACGTGTCCGGCCAGTTACTCACCGAGGACTATTACGTCGCCAACAAGCTGATGAAAGGCTTCATCGGCAGCGGCAATATCGACACCAATTCCCGGCTTTGCATGGCGAGCGCGGTCGCGGCCCACATTCGCGCCTTCGGCGAAGACATCGTGCCATGCACCTATGAAGATCTCGAGGCAGCCGAGCTCGTCCTCCTGGTCGGCTCCAACACCGCCTGGTGCCATCCGGTGATCTGGCAGCGGATCGAGTCCGCGCGCGAGGCGCATGGCACGAAGATCGTGGTGATCGATCCCCGCAAGACTGAAACGGCGGAACGCGCGGATCTGCACGTCCAACTCGCGCCGGATGGGGACATCGCCCTGTTCAACGCGCTGCTTGCGGAGATGCACCGCCGCGGGCTTACCGACACGGAATACCTCGCCGATTGCTGCGACGTGCCGGAAGGTTTCTGGGATGGGCTCCACTGCGATCCTGGGATTCCTAGCGAAACATTCGCCGCGATGGCCGATCTGGTGGCCGCCAATCCGCGCATGGTCACGATGTTCAGCCAGGGAACCAACCAGTCCGTCTGCGGCACGGACAAGGACAATGCGATCATCAACCTGCATCTTGCGCTAGGCAGGATCGGTGCCCCGGGAACGGGCCCTTTTAGTATCACCGGCCAGCCCAATGCGATGGGCGGGCGCGAAGTGGGCGGCCTGGCGACGATGCTGGCCTGCCATCTCGGCTTTTCGGCCGAAGAACGGCGCGACGTCGCCGAGTTCTGGAACGCGCCCAACATCTGTGCCGGGCCGGGTTTGAAAGCGGTCGATATGTTCCGCGCCGTGCATGAGGGGCGCATCAGGTTCCTGTGGGTGATGGCGACCAACCCGGCGGTTTCGATGCCCGATGCGGGGTTCGTGCGCGAGGCGCTGGCGCGCTGCGAGACGCTGGTCGTCTCGGACGTGATCGCCGGCACCGACACGGCGAAGCTGGCCCATATTCGCCTGCCCGCCCTGGCCTGGGGAGAGAAGGACGGCACCGTCACCAATTCGGAGCGCATGATCAGCCGTCAGCGTGCCCTGTTCGGACAGCCCGGGGAGGCGCGTGCCGACTGGCGGATCATCTGCGACGTGGCGGGGCGGCTCGGGCATGGCAGGGCGTTCGATTTCGCAGGACCCGCGGCAGTTTTCCGTGAGTATGCCGCAATGACTTCGCTTTCCGCACGTCATGGCAGGGTGTTCGACCTTTCCGGATGGGCCGATTGCAGCGACGAACAATATGCTGCGATGGAGCCGTTCCGCTGGGGCGGCGAGCATCCGCTGCGGACCGAGTTTCCGACGCCGGAACGGCGTGCACGGCTGCTGGCGGTAACGCCTTCGGTGCCGGTGCACGATGAAGCCTATCCGCTGCGGCTGAATACTGGTCGCTATCGCGACCAATGGCACACGATGACGCGTACCGGTCTCAGTCCAAAACTGTCGATCCATCGTCGCGAACCGCTGGTGGAAGTGAGCGCCGGAGATGTCGAGCGCTTCGCTCTCGAGGATGGCGGCCTCGCGCGAATATCGACCCCGCATGGCGAAGCGATCTATCGGGTGCAGGTAAGCGGCGGCCAGCGTGCTGGCGAGATTTTCGTGCCGATGCACTGGACGGACCTGATGGGTTCAGGAGGGCGGACGGGGCGGTTGGCCAAGCCTGCGAACGACCCGATCTCGGGCCAACCGGGCTTCAAGAATACGCCGGCCACGCTCGGTGCGGTGGTGCCCGAATGGAATGCTTTCATGGTCAGCAGGGATGCAGCCGCACCCGAAGCTCTCTACTGGACCCGCTCCCGGATCGAAGGCGGCTGGCTGACCGAGATCGCGGGCGAGGGCGCGATCGATGCGGATGCACTGCTTCCGGAGGGCCAGCGCAGCGAAGTATCCGATATCGCACGGGGCATGCGGCGGTTCGCGGTGAGCGGTCCTGACGGAGCCCTGCTTGCGGCGCTCTACGTGACGCGCGATGGCAATTTGCCCGACCACGACTGGATCCTACGCCAGTTTGCCGAACCGGTGAACGCCTCGGCGGAATTGCTCGCAGGACGCTCGAGTCAGCGCATCCCCGACCGGGGGCCGCTGGTTTGCGTATGCTTCGACGTCGGGGAAGCCGAAGTCCTGGCAGCCATCGCAGCCGGGTCCGAGACAGTGGCGCAAGTGGGCCAGGCAACCCGTGCGGGGACAAATTGCGGATCGTGCCGTGCGATCACTGCGCGTCTGCTGGAGGAAGTCCGGGCCGGCGCGCAGGAGGCAGCGGAATGAGCGATTTCGAACCCGGCACCGTGTGGCTGGTCGGTGCGGGGCCGGGCGATCCGGAACTGCTGACGCGCAAGGCAGAGCGGCTGATCCGGTCCGCCACCGTGGTGTTTCACGATGCGCTGGTGGGCCCCGGCGTGCTTTCGCTGGTGCCGCCCGAAACGCGCCTCGTCTCGGTCGGCAAGCGCTCGGGACGCCACTCGAAGGATCAGCGAACAATCGACGCGCTGATCGTGGAGGCGGCATTGGCGGGTGAGCGCGTGGTGCGCCTGAAGGGGGGCGATCCGGCGGTGTTCGGCAGGGCGACGGAGGAACTCGACTCCTGCCGCTCGGCTGGGATCCCCGTGCGGATTTGCCCCGGTGTCACGACGGCCTGTGCGGCCGCCGCCGGTCTTGGCCTGTCCCTGACGCTGCGCGGACTGGCGCGGCGGCTGACCTTCGTGACTGCCCATGCCCGCGCCGGAGAGGAACTGGTGCTTGACTGGTCGGCGCTGGCTGACCCGCAGGCGACGCTGGCGATCTATATGGGCAAGGCGGCCGCAAGAACCGTCTCCGCCTCGCTCATCGCCGCGGGACTCGATCCTGCGACGCCCGTTGCGCTGGTGGAGAATGCGAGCCTGCCGGAGGAGCGCCATTTTGCGACCCGGCTCGACCTGCTGCCACTGGCGGCCCGCACGACGCTGGGCGACGGGCCGGCGCTGATCCTTGTCGGACAAGCGCTCGCCGGTTCGACCGGCCGAGGGCTGGCCGGCGCCAATCTGTCTGCCGAAGCCGTTTCCGCCGGGTAGGAAGGCCCTGACTGGCGCGGGGGGCCGCAAGGGACTAACGGATCGGGAAGTCCGCAGGATTTCTCCGATGTCAGTTTGCCGCCTTTCCAGTCACCGGACCGACGCATGACCCGGAATTACGATGCCGTCATAATCGGGGCGGGGCATAACGGTCTCGTCTGCGCGTTTTATCTCGCCCAGGCGGGTCTTAGGGTCCGGATAGTTGAGCGGCGCGATGTGGTGGGCGGTGCGGCGGTGACCGAGGAATTCCACCCCGGTTTCCGCAACTCGGTGGCGAGCTACACGGTCAGTCTGCTGCAGCCCAAGTTGATAAAGGACATGCGGCTGGAGGATTACGGGTACCGCGTGATCGAACGGCCAATTTCCAATTTCCTGCCGCAGGAGGATGGAGGTTATCTGAAGCTTGGCGGCGGGTTGGAGCGCACGCAGGCCGAATTCCGCAAATTCTCCGACCGCGATGCCGAGACGCTGCCCGACTACTACAAGGCGCTGGAAACCGTGGCTGAAGTGCTGCGCAGCCTGGCGCTCAAATCGCCGCCCAATCTGGGCGAAGGCTGGCGTACGCTGATCGACGGGGCGCTCCAAGGCCGGGGGCTTGCAAGGCTCAGCCTTCCGCAGAAACGCGATGTGCTCGACCTGTTCACCAAGTCGGCTTCGAGCTTCCTTGGTCAGTGGTTCGAAAGCGAGGCGGTCAAGGCCGCTTTCGGCTTCGACGCTGTCGTCGGCAATTATGCGTCCCCGGACACGCCCGGCAGCGCCTATGTGCTGCTGCACCACGTCTTCGGCGAAGTGAACGGCAAGAAGGGCGCCTGGGGCCATTCAGTCGGCGGGATGGGAGCGATCACGCAGATCATGGCGCAGGTCTGCCGCGAAAGCGGCGTCGAGATCAGCCTCGAAAGCCCGGTTTCACGCGTGCTGGTCGATCTCGACACGGTCGCGGGTGTGCGGCTCGAAAGCGGGGAAGAGATCGCGGCGAAGCGCGTGATCGCGAATGTAGGGCCGAAGCTCCTTTACGAGCGGATGTTCGAACCTGCCGACCTGCCGGAGGAATTCCGCCGCCGGATGAAGGGCTTCAAGGCGGGCAGCGGTACCTTCCGGATGAATGTCGCGCTCAGCGAACTGCCGCGCTTCACCTGCCTGCCCCAGCCGGGTGAGCATCATCAGTCCGGCATCATCATCGCGCCGACGCTGGATTACATGGACCGCGCGTTTCTCGACGCGAAGCGCGATGGATGGTCCAAGCAGCCGATCGTCGAAATGCTTATCCCGTCCACCGTAGACGACAGCCTCGCCCCGCCGGGCCGGCACGTCGCGAGCCTGTTCTGCCAGCAATTCGCGCCGGAACTGCCTGACGGGCGCGATTGGGACGACGAGGAAGAAGCTGCAGCCGATACGATCATCGATGCGGTGGAGACCCAGGCGCCGGGCTTTCGCGCCTCGATCCTCGGGTGGCAGGTGCTTTCGCCGAAGGGACTGGAACGCAAATTCGGCCTTGTCGGCGGCGACATCATGCACGGGCACATGTCGCTCGACCAGCTGTGGAGCGCCCGGCCGGTCCTGGGACATGGCTCCTATCGCGGCCCGGTGAAGGGCCTATATATGTGCGGCGCCGGCACTCATCCCGGCGGCGGTGTCACCGGCGCGCCGGGACACAATTGCGCGCATGAGGTGATCCGAGATGGTGGCAGTTTTCGCCGCTTTGCGAGCATCTGAAGCGGGGCAAAGTAAGGGGGTATTCGCGACAGCGCTTCTGACGTATCGGCGCGTGAGGTTCGCGGGAATATTTGGGGATACAGCCGGACAGTGACGGACAGGATCGAACTCTATCAGGACAAGCTTCATGCCGAAAGCATGGAGGGGCTCGTTCACGATGAGAATGGGTACAAGTACCGGCTGATCGACGGGGTTGTCATGCCGCCCTACGTCACGCCTGCCCGGTTCGGGCTGTCGCGCACGATCGAAACCCGGCCGGAAGACGTTTCCTACTGTTCTTATCCGAAATCGGGTTCGACCTGGCTTTCCAATGTCATCTTCCTGATCCTGAATGACGGCGAAGTGCCCGAAGACCGGACCTTGCGTTCATGTCTGCACTGGATGGAAAGTTCATGGCCCTATCCGCGCAGCCGCGAGGAGGTGGATGCGCTGCCCTCGCCGCGCATTTTCAAGAGCCATATGCCTTATCACATGGCGCTCGCCGGAGGTCCGACCAACAGCGCGTGCAAGCACGTCTATATCGCCCGCAATCCGAAGGATGTGTGCGTTTCTTACTATCATTTTGAATCCGGCAAGGCCTGGTCGGGCGACTACCAGCCGAGCTGGGATGAATGGTTCGACCTGTTTCTGGCGGGCAAGGTTCAGCGCGGATGCTGGTTCGATCACGTCCTGAGCTGGTGGGAGCAGCGCGACTGCGACAACCTGCTGTTCATGAAATTCGAAGACCTGAAGCGGGATTTCGAAGGCCAGCTCGAATTGCTGATCGATTTCATCGGCAGGGATGTGAGCCCACAGGCCAAGTCGCGAATTATCGAGGGCTCCAGTTTCGAGCGGATGAAATCGCAGGATTTCACCATGCATCGTGAGATCCCGCAGCTTGAGGAGTTCTTCCGCAAGGGCAAGATCGGTTCCTGGCAAGAGCAATTCAGCGATGCCCAGAATGAGGAGTTCGACCGGGTCTATGCCAAGCGCATGGCAGACAGCGGACTCGATTTCGAGTTCGGCTAGGGAGCAGGTACGGATGCTGGGTTCTGCAAGTCCTGCCGAGACACCTGCGATGCTGACCGCGGATGAATTGGCGCGGTTTCACCGCGACGGCTTTGTCGGTCCCTTCTCTCTTTGCGAGCCCGAAGAAATGTCCGCACTGCGGGAACAGTTCGCAGCCATCTTTGCTCCCCAGGGAACCGAAGAAGCGGTTCCGACGATGATCGCAAAGCTCAATTCCGACATGCAGAAGGGCTTCGGTCGGCATCACGAATTCCGCTTTCTGTTCGACATTGCCAACTCGCCTGCAATCAGGGGGCGGGTGCAGTCCATTTTGGGCGAAAACCTGCTGCTGTGGCGAACCATGTTCTTCAACAAGGGGCCGGGCTCGGGGCAGGTGCCCTGGCACCAGGATTTCGACGACTGGGAGCTGGAACCGATGGTCGTCACGTCCTGCTGGCTGGCGATCGACGAGGCTGGGCTCGACAATGGCTGTGTCGAACTTATCCCTGGTTCGCACCGCAGGATTTACCGCATGGTGAAGACCAAGGGACATATACTGGACGGGTTCCCCCGCATGTCCGATCCTGAGGAGTTCGACGATAGCAAGGTCGTCCCGATGCAGCTTAAGCCGGGGGAGTTCTTCCTGTTTAACGAGCGTGTCTTGCATCGCTCTCAGCCAAATAATTCAGATAAACAGCGCCTTGGCATGACCATGCGCTATATTCCCACGATGGTACGCACCCTCGATCCTTCGGACCGGCCTATCCTGGTAGGGGGGCATGACGCATTCGGTATGAATCCTTTGGTGGAACCGGTGGCAGAAACGGGCGCGGGCCAATCGTGAAAGGGAGCGGAGGCAACGTTCCAGAGGCGCCCGTTCTCGCGCCCGGCGATCGGATATTGCCCTGTGAGCCGGGCATCGACGATACGATCCATGCGCTGATGGAAGGCCTCACTGATTCCCCTGTGCGCCTCGCCCAGTCTCCGGCGGAAATGGCGACCCGATTCCGCACTGACTTGCCTTATGGCGGTGCGCCTTTGCCCGAAGTCATTGGCGAGATCCGCGAAGCCTCGCTAGCCAACCGGCGCAAGAATGCGCATCCGGGCATGTATGCCTATGTGGCTGCGCCGGGTCTGCCTACCGACCCGGTGGGTCACGCGATGGTCGCGGCGCTCAATCAGAACGTTACCGGCTTTCGCAGTGCGCCTGCGATGACGATGATAGAGCGCATTGTGATCGGTTGGTTGGCGGAGCTTGCCGGAATGCCGAAGGAGAGCGA
>CAYRCH010000004.1:30409-35287 GCA_964422665.1 uncultured Sphingomonadaceae bacterium
GCCAAACTGGCCGAGATTGCGGCCGCGCCGGATCGGTTAGCCTGCGCCGTCGTCGCCACCGCCGGGACAACGGGTGTCGGCGCGGTCGATCCCCTGCCTGAAATTGCCGCGGCCTGCCGCGAGGCCGGCGTCTGGATGCATGTCGATGCGGCCTATGGCGGCGCGGCTTTGCTGGCGGAGGATTTGCGCAGGCATCTGGCGGGGATCGGCGAGGCGGACTCGATTACGCTCGACCTGCATAAATGGGCGTATCTCGCCTTCGATGCCTCGGCCCTGCTCCTGCGTGAACCGGACAAGGCAAGGCGCATTTTCGGTTTCGAAGCCGACTACGTGCAGCCGACTGACCATCAGCGGCCGGAAGATCACGTGTTCTACGAATTCTCCCCGGATCTCTCGCGGCGGGCGCGGGCCCTTCCTGTCTATCTTGCCTGGCGTCATTACGGGATTGCGCGACTGGGCCGGAACATCAGCCACAACGCCGCATGCGTTCGTTACCTCGCGGAGCTGATCGATGGGGCGCCGGATATGGAACTGGTTTCCCGCTCGGACCTTTCGATCGCGTCCTTTCGCTATTCTCCCCCTGCAATGGCAGGCGACGATGCGGGGATAGACCGGTTGAATGAGGCGATAGTGGAGCTGCTCGACGGATCGGGCGATTTCACAGTGTCCCCGCTGCTCGTCTGTTCGCGTCCGGTGATCAGGGTGTGCGTGTGCTCTTACGCAACAACGGCGCGGCACATGCGCGAGCTTGTCGAAACGGTGCGAAAAATTGGGAAAGAACGGGCGGCATGACAACAAGCAAAACAAATGGTGCAGCCCGCGCTAAACGGGACGGAAGCACGCGCCAGCCCACCACCCTCGTCAATCTCAACTTTTCAATCGGGGGTAAGGTCAATCTCGATCTGTTCGATCGGTGGATGACTGAAGTGCTCGACATCGAGATCGAGAAGCTGCCGGCGCTCCCCCACCTCCCGAACGACATTCCGCAAATGGCTACCGCTTTCTGCTGGCGGCAAATGCATCTCTATCGTGCGATGATGCAATTGTCGGCGATGCCGGTATTCGATCTCGGTCGGATTTGCGGGGCGAGCCGGTCGCAAGATCGCGAGGATCATTTTCGTTTCGAGGTCCGGATCGCCTCGATCACCAATATTTCCGGCGCCAGCTATCCCACGATGTTCCAAAAGCTGGCGCAGCTCTCCGGCTTCATGATCGCAAACGAGATCACGCCGGATGCACGAGAAAAAGTTTATAATACCATTGCCGCCAACGAACGATTTTTCCGCGGCTCGCTGACCAAGGACGTCACGCGACTGCCCATCCTCGAGACCGCCTACGAGATGGGCATTCCGTTCGAACATGCCGGGCGGGGTGTTTACCAGCTGGGTTGGGGCAGCAAAGCTTGCATGATCGACGGTTCTTCGACGCAGGACGACCCGAGGCTGGCTTTCCTCCTGACCAAAGACAAGATGGTGACCTCGCGCCTGATGCGCTGCGCCGGCTTGCCAGCGGCGGACAGTTTCATTGTGTCCAGCGCGAAGGAAGCACAGGCCGCGATTGCCCGCCTCGGCTGGCCGGTCGTCGTAAAGCCGGCCGGGATGGAAGGCGGTGCCGGAATAACGACAAGAGTCGATACTCCGCAGAAGCTGAGCAAGGCGATCGCCGAGGCGCAAAAGTCGGTGGTCAAGGGCCAGCCGGCCAGCATCATGGTCGAACGCCAGCATGCCGGCCCATGCCATCGTCTACTGGTCTACAATGACGAACTTATGTTCGCCGTTAAGCGCTCGCCCCCATCGGTGACAGGTGACGGCAAGCACACCGTGGCGCAGCTTGTCGAGCAGCACAATGCTGCACAGATGGCGTTGCCGCGGTGGAAGCGCCGGCCCGCCATTCCCATCGACGCTGAACTGGAAGAGGTGCTCGCGGCCAATGGCGTCGCGCTCGACGCGGTGCCGAAAATGGGAGCCGTGGTCTGCCTGCGCTATGTCGAATCGATGCGCTGGGGCGGACAGGGCGAGGATGTGACGGCGAAGGTCCATCCGGCGAACCGCGAACTGGCGCGGAGGTGCGCCGCGCTGATGAAGCTGCGGATTGCCGGCATCGATATGATCACCGAGGACATTTCAGTACCTTGGTACGAGAACGACGCGATCATAAACGAGATCAACTACAAGCCGTTCTTCGGCAATTTCCACATTACCCGCCCGTATGTTCGCCCCTTCCTGGAGGACTTGATGGGCGGGGATAACGGTCGAATTCCGGCAATAGCCTTTGTCGGAGGCGAGAAGGCGATGAAGTGCGCACTCGCCGAGCAGGCCAAGGCGGCAAAAAAGGGTGCCAACTGGGTGGTGACGGACGGGAGCCGGACACTCCTGCCTGATGGCAGCGAAATGCATCTTGTCGCGTCCGACCTAGCTGCACGGGCCCGCGCGCTTACCTACGATAACAAGGTCGAAGGCATGCTGCTGGTCGTAAGCGACGACGCCCTTTTGAGCGCAGGCTTTGTCATAGACAGGCTCGACAGGGTCGTCGATTGTCGCACAGCGAAGGACGGCAAAGAGGTCGGAGACGAGATGCTCGACTTCTTGGAGGATCTCGCTGCGGCCTAGTGGTTGAGCGCCGCGGCTTTGCGAGCCGCCTGCTCGATTGCGTCGTAATCCACGTCGCCGCGTGGGACCATCCAGCTTCCGCCGACGCATAGCACCGCCTCCATCGCAAGCCATTCTCCGGCAGTTGCTTGGGTGATTCCGCCGGTGGGGCAGAACCGGCACTGGGCGAACGGCCCGGCCAGAGCCTTGAGCGCGGGAAGGCCGCCCGCCGCCGTCGCGGGGAAGAACTTGAAATGAGTGAGCCCGAGGTCGAGCCCGCGCATGATGTCGCCAGCGGTGGCGATGCCGGGCAGAAAGGGCACACCGCTATCAATCGCGGCTGACCCGATGCGCTCCGTCAGGCCGGGAGAGACGATGAATTCGCTCCCGGCGTCGATCGCTGCCCGCAACTCGTCGGGATTGGTCACGGTGCCTGCGCCAACGATGGCGCCTTCCACCTCTTTCATCGCCCGAATTGCATTGAGCGCTGCCGGAGTCCGAAGGGTGACTTCGAGCACGCGCAGTCCGCCCTTGACCAGCGCTTCTGCCAGCGGCCGGGCCTGAGACGCATCGTCAACCACTAGCACCGGGATGACCGGCGCGGCCTGCATGATCCGTTCAATCGCTTCCATTTCTGCTCCGTATCAGAGGCCGGCTTCGGCCAGCATAGCGCTGCCGCCCAGCTCTGCGGGATCGGCATGATGGCGCATGAGCGCAAACAATTCGCGGCCAGTGCCGAATTCCGCAAGCGGGGCTTTGGCTGGCTCGCGCGCCTGCCATTCGGCTTCATTCACCAGTGCCCTGAGCTCGCCGGTTCTTGTGCAGAGTCGGATGACATCGCCGTCACGCAGCTTGGCGATGTCTCCGCCCTTCAAGGCTTCGGGTGAAACATGAATGGCGGCAGGCACCTTTCCGCTTGCTCCTGACATACGCCCATCGGTCAGCAGCGCGACCTTGAAGCCCCGATCCTGCAACACGCCGAGCGGCGGGGTGAGCTTGTGCAGTTCGGGCATGCCGTTGGCTGCCGGACCCTGGAAGCGAACCACCACGATAACGTCGCGATCCAGTTCTCCGGCCTTGAAGGCTTCGGCTACCTGATGCTGGCTGGAAAAGACCCGGCAAGGTGCCTCAATGGTCAGCCGGTCTTCCGGCACTGCGCTGACCTTGATCGTGGCTCGTCCGATATTTCCTTTGAGCAGCCGCAGCCCGCCATCGGATCGGAACGGGTCGCTGACCGGCTTGAGCAAGCTCGCATCCCGGCTCTGAGCGGCGGCCGGGTGCCACTCGAGCACTTCGTCTTCGATTACGGGCTCCATCGCGCCCTCGCTGAGTGAGCTGCCGTAAATCGTGCGGATGTCGTCATGCGCGAGGCCTGCGCCTAGCAGTTCGCGGATCACATAGGGCATTCCGCCAGCGGCATGGAAGTTGTTCACATCGCCCGCGCCGTTTGGATAGACGCTCGCGATCAGCGGCACGACTGAAGACAATTCGTCCATGTCGTCCCAGTCCAGCAGGATCCCGGCAGCCCGGGCAATGGCTGGCAGGTGGATCACATGGTTGGTCGATCCGCCGGTGGCGAGCAGCCCGACCACCGCATTGACGATTGCCTTTTCGTCCACGCACTCGCCAAGTGGACGGTAGTCTTCGCCGCGCCACCCTATCTCGGTGATCCGATGGGTGGCCGCGCGGGTGAGTTCCTGCCGCAGTTTGGTGCCCGGATTGACGAAGCTGGAGCCGGGCATGTGCAGCCCCATCATCTCCATCATCATCTGGTTCGAATTGGCAGTGCCGTAGAATGTACAGGTGCCCGCACCATGATAGCTCGCGCTTTCGGCCTCGAGCAAGGCATCCTCGCCCACCTTGCCTTCGGCATAGAGCTGTCGGATGCGGATCTTTTCCTTGTTGGCTAGCCCGGACGGCATCGGCCCGGCGGGCACAAGGATTGTCGGCAAGTGCCCGAAGCGGAGCGTGCCGATGAGCAGGCCGGGAACGATCTTGTCGCAGATGCCAAGGAGCAGCGCGCCTTCGAACATGCCGTGAGACAGGCCTATCGCGGCAGCCATGGCGATGACGTCGCGGCTGAACAGCGAAAGCTCCATCGAATCCTGGCCCTGCGTCACGCCGTCGCACATGGCGGGAACACCGCCTGCAACTTGCGCGGTCGCGCCCTTTTCGCGGGCAAAGATCTTTATCTGCTCGGGATATCGGCCGTAGGGCTGATGGGCTGACAGCATATCGTTGTAGGCGGTGACGATGCCGAAATTCATTGCTTCTCCGGCGCGAATGGCTG
>CAYRCH010000005.1:0-14021 GCA_964422665.1 uncultured Sphingomonadaceae bacterium
CCATCAATCCGATCTTAACCAGCGGCTCCCTAGGCTTTTTGCCGAAACCTCAGGGAGATCGCCCCCATGTCCCTCTACCCCGCGGAAGACCGGAGCGCTTTCGCCGACCGGCGCAGCAGCTCCCGCTTCCGCATCCGCATGCCGGCGCAGCTGCGCATGCCGAGCGGCACGAAACACGCCACGCTGTCCGATATTTCCGAAGGCGGGGCGAAGCTGGTGATGGACAATCCGCCGGCGCAGGGCGCCTCCGTCCTGCTGGTGTGGGGATCCCACGAGGAATTCTGCAAGGTGATGTGGATCGCGGAGGATTCCTGCGGGCTGCAGTTCGAGCGGCCGATATCGCGCGCGGTGGTGGTGGAAACGACCGGCCAGGAATACGAAGCGCCGTCAGGCCCGGTGGCCCAGCTGCACAATATTCCGCTCGGCCGGAAGCGCGCCCGCCCCGGCTTTGGCGGCTGACGCCTCCCGCATCGCAACTTCGCTCTAGCCAAAGCGGCGAAAACACACAATTATGCGCCGTCGGGTGCGTGCGCCGCGCGTTCGCCAAACCAAAAAATGGAGCATCGATGCCGCATCACACCCCGCTTATCGGGACCATAGTCGTTGGCCTGGTGGTCGCCTTTCTCATGGGCGCGCTGGCACACCGGCTGCGCGTGTCTCCGGTGGCGGGTTATTTGCTGGCAGGGGTGATGGTCGGCCCGTTCACACCGGGCTATGTCGCCGACACCGCTCTTGCCACCGAGCTGGCCGAGATCGGCGTGATCCTGCTGATGTTCGGCGTGGGGCTGCATTTCTCGCTGCGCGACCTGATGGCCGTCAAGAACATCGCCGTGCCGGGCGCAGTGGTACAAATATCCGCCGCCACCGCGATGGGTGCGGGGCTGGCGCTCTGGCTCGGCTGGTCGCTCGCCGCCGGGATCATCTTCGGCCTGGCCCTGTCGGTTGCCAGCACCGTCGTGCTGCTGCGGGCGCTGGAGGCGCGCGACCTCATCCAGACCGAGCGCGGGCGGATAGCGGTCGGCTGGCTGATCGTGGAGGATCTCGCCATGGTGCTGGCGCTGGTGATGCTCCCGGCGCTGGCGGGAATCCTCAGCGGCGAGGCGTCGGCCGGCGGCAATCTTGCCTCCGCGCTCGGCATTACTGTGCTGAAAGTGGGCGGCTTCATCGCGCTGATGCTGGTCTTCGGCAAGCGGATCATTCCGTTCGTGCTGCACTGGGCAGCGCATACGGGATCGCGCGAGCTGTTCCGCCTGTCGGTGCTGGCCATCGCGCTCGGCGTCGCCTTCGGCGCGGCCTATCTGTTCGACGTGTCCTTCGCGCTGGGCGCCTTTTTCGCCGGCATGATCCTCGGTGAATCCCATCTCAGCCGCCGCGCCGCGGAGGAAACGCTGCCGCTGCGCGATGCCTTCGCCGTGCTGTTCTTCGTGTCGGTGGGCATGCTGTTCGATCCGTCGGTGGTGGTCGAACAGCCGATCCCGGTGGCGATCACCGTGGCGATCATCGTGTTCGGCAAGTCGGTCGCGGCCTTCGCCATTGTCCGCGCCTTCGGCCATCCTTCGCAAACCGGGCTGGCCGTCGCGGCGAGCCTCGCGCAGATCGGCGAGTTCTCCTTCATCCTGGCCGGGCTGGGCGCCGCGCTGGGCGTATTGCCGGCCGAAGGGCGCGACCTGATCCTGGCCGGGGCGATCTTCTCGATCCTGCTCAACCCGTTCATTTTCACCTTCGTCGCGGGCCGCGGCCAGACGGCGAAACAGGAAGAGGCCGACCGGGTCGCCCAGGTCGAGGAAGAGCGCCAGCGGGCCCGGCGCGAGCACGTGATCCTGGTCGGCTATGGCCGGGTAGGCCGGCTCGTGGCTGAGGGCACGGGCGGCGCGGGCCGGGCACTGGTGGTGATCGAGGACCAGCAGGACATGGCCGCCCGGGCTGAACAGGACGGGTACCAGGTGGTGATCGGCAACGCGATCGACCCGCGCGTGCTCGAAGAGGCGGGCATCGCCGACGCCAGCAAGCTCATCATCGCCATTCCCGAAGGATTCGAGGGCGGTGCGGTCGCCGAAAATGCGCGCCAGCTCAATCCGCAAGTGATGATCTTCGCCCGCGCCCATTCGGACGACGAAGTGCAACATCTCGAAAAAAAGGGCGCCGACAAGGTGATCATGGGCGAACGCGAGATCGCCCGCACGATACTGGCACTGGCCGCGACGACGCGCCGCCCGGAAACGGCGCACTGAACCCGCGTCTTTGCCTCAGGCCGGCGCAGGAGCAGGCTCCTTGGGGTCGAGGAAGCGGATGATCAGCGGCATCAGCAGGAAGCCGAGCACCGCAACGCCGACATTGAACAGCAGGTGGACCGTGGCGACGGCCGGCGCGCCCCGTCCGGTCAGCCCGATCACGAAGCTGCCGAACGCGTCCATGAAAGGCAGGAAGGCCAGCACTCCCGCAATGTTGAAGATCACATTCACTATCGCCGCCCGGCGCGCCGCCAGCCCCATCGAAAAGGAGGCGATCAGCGCCGTCGAGGTGGTTCCGATATTCGCGCCGAGAACGATCGGCACGACGTCTTCCGTCATCAGCAGCCCCTGCGATACGGCGATGACGGTGAGGCCGACGACGACACTGCTCGACTGGACCAGAATCGTCGCGACGATACCGACAGCGAGCCCGATGAGTGGCGAATTGGCATATTGGAACCAGGCGGCAATCTCGGCCGAATCCTTGAGCGGAGCGACATAATTGCTGATGAGCTGCAAGGCGAGCAGCACCACGCCGAGATAGAACACCGACCGGCCCAGCAGCGATATCCGCCCAGGCGGGATCATCAGGAGCGCGCTCAGGACGATGAGGAACGGGCCCAATATGGTGGCGTTGGCGGCCACCAGCCAGGCCGTCGAGGTGGTGCCGACATTGGCGCCCAGGAATATCGGCAGGCTGCCGCGGAAACTGATGGTCCCGGCTTCGACCAGCGCGACGACGACCCCCGAAGTGGCGCTGGAGGACTGCACCACCACCGTTACCGCCGCGCCCAGTGCAAATCCCCCGGGAGCATAGCGGGTCAGCCTCGCCAGAAGGCGGTTCAGCGCCTCTCCACCCGCCTCGCGAATTTCGGCACTGAAACCGTTGAGTCCATGGATGAACAGGATGACCGCGGCCGCCACCGACACCGCAATCTCGAATATGTCAAAGCCGTCCATCACCAACTGATGATGCCAGAGGCCCGGACGGGCAAGCGCGTTCTTGCACCTGCCTGGGGGCGATCAGATATCGTTGCGGATCGTCGCCAGTGCGCCGCCGTCGATTTCCCATTTGGCGCCGTTGACGTAGCTTGCCTCGTCGCTGAGCAGGAAGCTGACCACGTCGCCCACTTCGCGCGGCTGGCCGACGCGGTTGAGCGTGGCGACCTGGCCGAGTTTTGCCATCCCCTCTTCGACGCTGTCGAACATCTGCTCCAGCATGCCGACCAGCAGCGGCGTCTCGATCACGCCGGGCATCACGCAGTTCACCCGCACACCCTTCTGCGCGACCTCGCTCGCCGCAGTGCGGGTGAGGCCGACCGCGCCGTGCTTGGCGGCATTGTAGGCGCAGGCGCCCGCGAGGCCGCGCTCCGATCCGATGCTGGCGGTGTTGACCACCGCGCCGCTGCCGCGGCGGACCATGTGCGGCAGCACGTAGCGCAGACCGAGGAACATGCCGCGCAAATTAACGCGCAGCACCTTGTCGAACTCGTCGACTGGATATTCGTGTGTGGGCGCGAGCGTGCCTTCGATCCCGGCATTGTTGAAGAAGCCGTCGACATGGCCGAACGCCTCGATCGCGGCTTCGGCATAGTCCTTCGTCTGCGCTTCGTCGGAGCAGTCGGCAACATGGCCGACCGCCTCGTAGCCGGCATCCTTCAGTTGCTGCACCCGCTTCGCCAGACCTGCCTCGTCTATATCGACCAGCATGACCCGCGCGCCTTCGCGGGCGAGGATCTCGCATGTGGCGAAGCCGATCGCCCCGGCAGCGCCGGTGACCAGCATGGAGCGTCCTTCGTGGCGCAGGCTCATTTCTTCTCTCCCTTTCGAAATGGCAGCGTGAGCAGGAACAGGATCAGGCCGGGCGACAGCAGTTTCAGCGCCGCGCGCGCCTGTTCCGGCGTCAGCGTCGCGCTCATCGGCATGGTGCCATAGACCTTGCCCTTGAGCACGAGGTCGCTGCCCTTCCGCTCGATCCTGCTGACCTCCATCAGTTCCGACTTGTCGGCGGCGTAGATCTTCATGGCACCCTCACCTCGTCGAAATCGATGCCGAGGTCCTCGGCCATGACCTGGGCGGTCGCGCGGCCGGCACCGAATACGCCGCCGCCCGGATGCTGGAACGGCCCGACGAGATAGAGGCCTTCGACACCGGGCACGCGGTACTGGCCGAGTTCGGGCGTCGGCCGGTGCGAGCCGGACTGGTAAGTGGTGGTGGCGATGCCGTGAAGATCGCCGCGCAGGAAGCTCGGCGAAGTGCGTTCCATGTCAACCGGGCTGTCGCAGTGGTAGGAGATGATTGAGTCGGGGACATTTTTAGCAAAGTCGCCCATGCGCGCGATGATAGTTTCGGCGAATTCGCGCTTGGCCTCGTCCCAGCTGCGGCCGTCGGGGCGCGCGTAGGGCACGTAGTCCCAGGCGTGGAAGATCGCCTTGCCCTCGGGCGCGCGGCTGGGATCGTGCTGGGTCAGCTGGCCGACCCCGACCAGCGGCGTGCCCGAGAAATTGCCGTAGCGCAGCTCGTCGAAGGCGCGGCGCATGTCCTCGTAGCGGGCCGGCATCAGCTCGTACATCACGGCCGACACATCGCCCGCCTTGAACTCGAGCGGCGCATCGAGCGCGGCGTGGACGGTGAAGCAGGCGGCGCTGGTGATATGCGTGCGCTTGGCATTCCTCGCCACATTGGCGGGCAGCGAGGGCACCAGCTCGGGCAGCAAATGCGGGTGGATCGCGCCGATGATCCCGCCCGAGCAGGACAGCCGCTCGCCATTGTCGAGCACCATACCGGTCGCGCGGCTCCCGTCGCTCACCACCTCGCGCACTTCGGCGCCCGCGCGCACCGCCCCGCCATGATCCTCGATGCAGCGGATCAGCGCGTTCGTAAGGCTGCCCGATCCTCCCACCGGCACGCCGAAGCCGAATTTCTCGAGGAAGCCCAGGAACACATAGGCGCCGATCCCGGTCGCCTTCTCGTCCGGGCTGACGAGGTTCTCGCCCGCCACGCGGCCGAAATGCGCCTGGACCTTCTCGTGCTCGAACAGCTCTTCCATCAGGTCGAAAGTGGAGACGCCCATGGTGCGCATGATCTCGCGCCCCTCGGCGCTCTGGTCCATCATCGCGGTCTGCGCGCCCAGCGGCATGGGCGGGGAATAGAGCCCGGCCTGGATCATCGGCAGCCATTCGGCCGCCTGGCGGCTCATTTCAAGGAAGGTCGCCGCGTCTTTCTCGGAGAAGCGGCGGATCGCCTCGGCCGATTTCGCCGGATCGCGATGGAGCGGCAGGGTGGCGCCGTCTTCCCAGATGCTCATCATCGGCACCTCGGGGAAGATATATTGCAGTCCGTATTTGCGCTTCAGCCCCAGTTCGTCATTCAGCAGCAGCGGATTGCCCTGGATGAAGATGTGGCTCATCGAATGCTGGTCGTGGCGGAAACCCGGCTCGGTCAGCTCGCGCGTGACCACGCCGCCGCCGAACCATTCGTTGCGCTCGAGCACGAGCACCTTCTTGCCCGCCACCGCGAGATAGGCCGCGGCGACAAGGCCGTTATGGCCCGATCCGATGGCGATGATGTCAGCGTCAGCCATTTGGCAAAAACTCCGTTCGTTCTGACGGGGGCAGGGATTTCACACCATCGCGCTCAGCACGAGGTCGGACAGTTTCTGGAACCGCTCGATATTGTCGGCCTGGGTCATCACGCCCGCGGTGAGGCAGGCGAAGGAGACGTCGCGCTCGGGATCGATCCAGAACAAGGTGCTGCCCGCTCCGTAATTGCCGAAGGTTTCCGGCGAAGCGAGCGTGCCGAACAGGTGATGGAACACGCCGGTGCCGCGCACCTGGAAGCCGAGCCCCATATTCGCGGGCGGCACTTCCCAGCCGGCCCGCTCGGCGACGCTCTTGTAGAGCTCGTTGGGCATCTCGCCCGTATGCACCTGCCGCGCGAGGCGGATCGTGGCGGGCGAGAGTATCCGCGCGCCGTCGAGCTCGCCTTTCCGGCGGAGCATTTCGGCAAAGCGCCACAGATCGGACGTGGTCGAAGCGCAGCCGACATGGGGCGCCTCAATATCGGGATCCTCGAACAGCGCGTGATCGCCCTCGATATTGCGCGACAAGTGCTTGATCGGGACGGTGCCGCGCATGTCGGGCCGGACATGCCGCTGCCTGAGATCCTCGCGCAGTCCCATACTGGTGGAATCCATCCTGAGCGGCGCGAACAAATCTTCATGAAGCAGCGCCTGGTAGCTGCGGCCCTTCGGGTCGGTGCGGACCAGCGCCATGCCCATCAGCACATGGTTGGCGAGCGGTGAATAGTCGCAGCGGCTGCCCGGCGGAACGACGCCATGCACGTTCTCTATAGTGGCGTCATAAAGCTCCGACAGCCGGTCGAGATACATGCCGGGCTGGGGCGACCAGACGCCGGGCATCCCGGCCGTGTGCGTCAGGAGGTGATAGAAGGTCGCATCCTCGCGCGGCGCGCCGGTGAATTCGGGCAGCACGTCGCGCACCTTGGTGGTCAGCGCGAAGCGGCCCTGCTCGATCGCGCGCAGGATCAGCACATTGGTGAAGGCCTTGGTGACCGAGAAGAGCGAGAAGACATTGTCACGCCGCAGCGGCTGCTCGCCCGCGGCATCCTCTGCGCCGATCGCCTCGTCGAACACAATCTCGCCGCCACGGCCCACCAGCATCACGGCGCCGAAATAGTCGCCGCGCGCGATGTCGGCGCGGATGACGTCGCGCAGCGTGTCCAGGCGGTCCTGCCAGATTGCAGTCATAGCTGACTCCGTTCGTCCTGAGCCTGTCGAAGGACCGCTTTTTCTTCGGCGCGGCGCACAAAGGAAGGACGGCCCTTCGACAAGCTCAGGGCGAACGGGGATTGGGTCAGCCGCATCCCCCCTACCCCGCTGCGATGATGCCGCCATCGACGGCCAGCATCGCCCCGTTGATGAACGCTGCCTCGTCCGAGAGCAGGAAGGCCGCCGCCTGCGCCACATCCTCCACCGTGCCGTTGCGGCGCAGCGGGATGTTCTTCGCCCGCTGCTCGTACTGTTCCGGCGTCACGAAGCCTTCCGTAGCAGGTGTCGGCACGCTGCCCGGCGCAATCGCGTTGACGCGGATGCCGCGCGGGCCGAGCTCTCCGGCCAGCACCTTGGTCAGCCCGGCGATCCCGGCCTTTATGGTCGTATACGCCCCCGTGTTCGGCCGCCCGCGATAGGCGACCGGACTGGAATAATTGAGGATGTTGCCGTTCTCGCTCTCGTCGCGGTACGCGAGGAATGCCTGCACGCCCCAGAACACGCTTTTGAGCCCGGCCGAGAGCATCTTGTCGAGCGTCTCCTCGGTCACATCCTCGATCGGCTCGTAGACCAGCACAGAGGCATTGTTGATCACGGCCCGCAGGGGGCGCCCCGCATCGCGGGCGAAGTCCCCGACCAGCTGGAAGAATTCGGCGCGGCTGCCGCAATCGGCGCCATAGCTGAAAGCCTGCCCGCCCGCTTCGCAGATGGAACTGGCGACCTGCATCGCGCTTTCGCCGTTTACGTCGGCCACGCCGAGGATCGCGCCCTCGCCGGCGAGGTGGCGGGCGATTCCTTCACCCAGCCCGCGCCCGGCGCCGGAGATGAGGATGGGCTGGCCGGTGAAGCGCATCAATCCATCCCGAACAGCTTGGCGGTGTAATGGCTGTCCATATATTCGCGCATCGCGTCGATCTTGCCGTTCGAAATCTCGAACACCCAGCAATAGTCGTTCTCGTAGATCTTCCCGTCCATCGTCTTGCCGGTCGAATAGGATTCGACGCAGACGAAGGGACCGGCCGAGAACATGTTCTGCACATGGACCTTGGGATCGCCGGGCTCGAACATGCCGCGCACCGGGGCGAGGAACTTGTCGATGATGTCCATCCCCACATGCTTGCCGGCCCCGGCAATGTCCTTGACCTTCGGCTCCCAGGTCGATTTGTCGTGGTAGAAGGCGCGCAGCTTCTCCAGGTCGCCGGAGGACAGCACCTCGAAGAAATCGAGCACCAGCTGCTCGTTCCCGTTTGTGGCAGTAATGCTCATTTCAATCCCCTCGCTTCGTCGCTCGGCGGCGGAATGTCGGGCATGGCGCCGCCCTGATGCAGCGCGACCATTCCGTAGCGGCTCATGAACCTCCATCTGCCCTCGCTCAGCACATAGTGATCCTCGAAACCGCCGACATACAGCCCGCCCGCCTCCTGCGGCGGCTCCGTGCTGGCATGGCTTGAAAGCATGGCGAGGTAATTGGTGCCGCGCGCCTCGGTCTCGCTGATCACCTCGACCAGCACATTGGTGACGATGTGGCGAACCAGGATCGGCGGGCGGTCGCGAAAGATCGCCTGCACACGCTCGCGCCCATGGAACGGATAATCGGGCTGGAAGGGCCTGGCGAAGGTACAATTCTCGGTGAACAGATCGGCCAGCGCCGCGTGATCGCCATTGTCGGCATATTTCGCGAAGAGCAGCGGCAGTTTGCCGCACTCGGCCTCGATGCGAAGGCGCTTCTTGTCCTTCACTGCTCGTCCCCTGCGCCGTTTTCGGCATCGATCTCGGCGAAGGCCTCATTGGCGAGGCGAAAGCTGTCGACCGCCGCCGGAATCCCGCCATAGATGCCCACCTGTAGCAGAACCTCGCGGATTTCCTCGCGCGTCAGCCCGTTATTGAGCGCGCCGCGAATATGGATCTTGAGCTCATGCCCGCGATTGAGCACCGCGATCATCGCGAGGTTGATCAGGCTGCGGTCGCGCCGGGGCAGGCCCTCGCGGCTCCAGTTCCAGCCCCAGCAATAGGTGGTGACCAGTTCCTGCAGCGGGTCGTTGAACGGGCCGCTTTTGGCCAGCGCGCGGTCGACATAGGCATCGCCCAGCACCTCGCGGCGGATCTTCATGCCCTTGTCGAAGAGTTCCTTGTCCATATCACTCCATTCCCAAAATCGAACCGTCACCCTGAACTTGTTTCAGGGTCCATCTCTCCACCGGCACGGACAGTGCGGGAGGAGAAATGGATCCCCGCCTGCGCGGGGATGACAAAGAAAGGGTGGCGATGGCGCGGGTCACGACCCCACCACCTCATACACCGCATCGATCAGCCGCCTTGCGCGCGGGCCGTTGTCGCCCACGGCGTGCATCTGGTTGCAGCAATAGGAAAAGCCGAGCTTCGCATCGGGATCGCCGAAGCCGATCGATCCGCCGAGCCCGTGATGGCCGAAGCTGCGCATGTTCGGCCCCATATAGACCGCCTCGGGCGTGTTGAGCAGCACGCCCATCGCCTGGTGATAGGGCCGGTCCTGCAGCAGCTCGACCTGGTTGTGCTGCTCGGTGATCATCGCCTCGAGCCGCGCCGAAGACATCAGGCTGATCCCGTTCACCGTCCCCACCGCCGCGCCGTAAATCCGCGCGACGCCGCGGGCATTGCCGTGGCCCGATCCGCTGGCGATCTCGACCTCGCGCCATTTCGGCGAGTTCATCGTGGTGTGCCAGGGCTCCTGCGGGTTCTGGAGGAAGGCGAAGCTCCTGAGCACGGCCCCGTCCTGCCAGCCCTCCGGCGTGGTGGGCTTGTCGGGCACGGCCTGGTCCTTTGCGGCGAACAGGCGCGCGCCGGTATTGGGCAGGACTTCGGCGACATGCGCCTGCTCCGCCGCGCTCATCCCGCCGATCCAGTATTCCGCGCCGAGCGGCCCGGTGACGTTCTCGCGCAGGAATGGCCCGACCGTCTTGCCCGTCACCCGGCGCATGATCTCGCCGAGCAGGAAACCCTGATTGTGCACGTGATAGGCCGCACGCGTACCCGGCTCCCACAGCGGCTCCTGCACTTCGAGCGCGCGGATGTAGGCGGGATAGTCGAAGAAGCCGCCGGGATACATGATGTCGGTGGTCAGGACCGGGATCGCGGCCGTATGGTCGAGCACCATGCGGACGGTGATGTCCTCTTTCCCGGCCTGGGCGAATTCGGGCCAGTAATGCGCGATCCGCTCATCGGGATCGATCAGCCCGTCATCGATCACCATGTTGAAGCAGATGCCGGTGACGCCCTTGGCGACGCTCATCATGCAGACGGCGCTATGCTCGCCCCATTCCTCGCTGCGGTCGGCGCGCGCCCAGCCGCCCCACACGTCGACCACCGTCTCGCCGTCCAGTACCACCGAACAGGCGGCGCCCAGCTCGTCCTCGACTTCGAAATTCGCGATGAAGGCCTCGGCGACCGGGCGGAAACGCTCTTCATAGCGGCCGCGCAGGCGGTAGAGCCTGCCGCGCGCTTCGAGGGTCTCGTCGAGTTCGGCTCCAGCCAATTCTCTCTCCCGGTGAATCATTACGACTCTAACGATCGTTATTGCCCAGCGCGCTGCCGGGCGAAAGGGGCTTTGCGCGATCACAGGCGAAGCACCATGCTTCGCAGCCGGCGCCAGTGGGCGCTTATCGGCCATTAATCGTACCGCGTTAGAACCGCCCCGTGACCCTCCTCACCCTCTTCGTTTTGATCGGCGTCCTCGTCACTCTCGTCTGTTTCGGCGCGTGGGGCGCCTGGTCGCTTGCCAGCTATCTCTGGCGTCGGGCAGGCGCTGACCGCCCTTGGCGGCGCCTTGCAATCATAGTCGGCTGTCTCGCCTTGCTGGCGTCTCCCTACATTGCCTGGGAAGTTTACATATACCGCTTCACGCTCGCGCGGCTTCCCGAACAACTCGAGGTCGCCTCCATCGAATTCCAGAATGAAGAGCATTGGGGGATCGGCTTGCCGAGCGACAATGAAACGGGTTTCATCGCCTATCGACTGACCCCCGAGAGCTCCAATTGGATCCGGCGGCAAGGAACCGCGCTTGCCGACAATTTGTCCGGCGGTCGAACTGAGTGGTCGGAAACACCCATCGTCTGCTCCGATCAGAGTTGCCGCTGGCAAAACGACATGGTTCGTCCCACGGATCGCCCAAGCCTCCAGGGCTATCTCGGTCGCTATGGCTTCGGCATTCATGTGGACCCGCAGTGGGTCGACAAAGTGAACCAGGCGATCCGGGCGCCGGGATCGGTATATCGCTACAAACGTGGCGGCGGTGTTACCATCGTCGTCCCAGCGCAGGGCATGGCCTATCACGCTTATGCGGGTTGAGCCGCGGGCTGCCGGTTATTCCAGATAGGCGATCGTCCGCAGCTCGATGCTCTGGCGCGGGGCGGCGTCGTGCGGCGTATCCTTCGGGTTGAAGGCGGTGTGCGCGGTGAACTGGACCGCGCCGGGATCGCTGTCGAACAGCTTGAATGCCAGCATTTCCCATGGCTGCATATGCGGCGCCCAGTACCAGCGCTGGCCCGGCGCCCAGGCCAGGTTGAAGCCCCATAGCGAGCGGCGATTATAGTCGCCGAGCCCGCCCACGACTTCGCTGTCGAACAGATCCTCGCGCTTCACCGTGCTGGCATCGCACACACCCAGCGGCGCGCTTTCGACCATCACGATCGGGCGCCACAGATTGATCAGCATGTAGCGGCCTTGGAGCAGGCGGTCGGCCTCTTCCTTCTCCAGCAGGTCGTAGCTGAAGTCGCGCACGGTGCGCTCGCCGTAATCGACATGGGCGCCGAAAGCGGGCTGGTTGTGGCCGTGGGTGCCGCCGGCATTGGTCCGCAGGATCGGCCCGAAGCTGACCACCTTGCGCGCACCGGTGAGGCGGTGGACGACCACTTCGCATTGCCGGCAGTAGCGGGCCAGTTCCTCCTTGTCGGCGAAATCGGTGACGTCGGTCGGTTCGTCGAGCAGGACGAAGCCGTTGCGCTCCAGCGCCAGCTTGTCGGCCAGCGGGCGCATGTCGTGCACGACGACATCGTGCTCCTCGCCCGGCCAGTAGCTCTTCGCCCGGTCGCCGGGATGGAAAGTCGCCTTTTCCCCGCGCACCACATAGGTGATCGTCGCCTCGGCATCGCAGGCAATCATTTCGGCGTCGTCATACATCCCGGCCTCTCCGCAGCCATTCCCTTTGACGGGGCTTCGCCGGCATCATAGCTTGCTAACCAAGCCGCCGTCGAGCGGAAGGAGAGGGGAACCGCCAATGTCCGTCGACGCGCTCGATCCGCGGCAAGTGCTGGGCAACCGCCGGATGACGCTGCCGCAATATGGCGTGGTGGCGATCTGCGTGCTGGTCAACATGATCGACGGCTACGATATCCTCGCGCTCGCGCAGGCCGGATCGGCGCTCAAACGCGACTGGGGGTTGAGCGATGCGGAGCTGGGCGCGCTGCTGTCGATGAACCTGGTCGGCATGGCGATTGGCGCGCTCAGCGTCTCTCCGGTGGCCGACCAGTGGGGCCGCCGCCCGGCGATCCTCACCTGCCTGATCCTGATGAGCATCGGCATGGCGGTATCGGCCGTTTCCGGCGGGTTTGTCGAGATGGCCGCGGGGCGGCTGATCACCGGCATCGGCATCGGCGGCATGACCAGCACGGTGGGCATGATCGCGCTGGAATATGCAAGCTTCAAGCGGCGCGAATTCGCCGCCAGCGCGGTCGCCTCGGCCTATCCGGTGGGGACGATCATCGGCGCCTATGTCGCCATCGCGGTGCTCGATGCTCATGGCTGGCGCGGAATCTTCTGGGTCGGGGCTGGCCTGTCGGCGGTGCTGTTCCCGATCGCCTTCGCAAAGCTGCCGGAATCGCTCGATTACCTCTTGTCGCGCCAGCCGAAGAACGCGCTGGCCAAGACCAACCGCATGCTGAAGCGGATGGATATTCCGGCCATCGCCGTGCTGCCGCCGAAGCCAGAGGGCTCGAAAGACGCGGTGCTGGCCGAAATCGCCCAGCCGTTCCATGTGCGCGAACTCCTCAAACTGTTCCTCGCCCATGCGCTCAACATGTTCGCCTGGTATTTCATCATCAACTGGGGACCGCCGCTGGTGTCGGAAGCGCTCGGTTCGGACGAGATGGGCGCGCGCTATTCGGCCTGGGTATCCTATGGCGGGATCGCCGGCGGGCTGACCGCGGGCTTCCTGTGCGGCGTGGTCGGCGTGCGCAAGATGATGTGGGTGACGATGCTTTCGCTCGCCGGGCTGATCGCCCTGTTCGGCCTGTTCGTCGGCAACCAGCAGGCGCTGTGGATCATCGCCCCGCTGGTCGGCGCGGCGCTGTTCGGATCGGCCACGGCCAACTGGCTGACGATCGCCTATGCTTTCCCGCCGCAATTGCGCGCCACGGGCCTGGGTTTCGCCACCACTGCCGGCCGGGTCGGCTCGATCTTCGGCCCGATCGTCGGCGGCGCATTGCTCGACCAGGGCCTGACCGTGGCTGCAGTTTGCCTGGCCATGGCGGTGCCTGCGGTGCTTTCGGCCATGACCTTCCATTTCGCCCGCAAGATGGAGCCAAGCCGCTAGGCCTCGAGAAAACTCCGCATGGCCGCCACCGCCGCAGGAAACTCGTCGAGCAGCAAGTGCGAGCCGCCTGGGATTACCTTCAGCTCCGCCTGCGGGATCGCCTTCTGCCATTCCTCGGCGAAAGGCAGCGGCACGATCCGGTCATCCTCGCCCCACAGCAGCAGGGCCGGCCGGTCGAAACCCTTCAGCCCGGCGCGCAGCATCCGGTCCGTCTCGGCCAAATCCTCGCGGCTGCGATAGGCCGCTGCGCTCTCGCGCGCGCGCAGTGCCTGCCATTCGGGCGACGGCTCGGCGGGCCAGTAAGGCCTGGCCCATTCCGGATCGGCCACGAACAGGCCGATAATGTCCTGCGGCGCGATGCCGGCGAAATCGGGAATGCTCGCCTTCTCCGATTTGAGCCCGGCGGGCGAGACCAGCACCAGCCGGTCGATCTCGT
>CAYRCH010000005.1:14121-31249 GCA_964422665.1 uncultured Sphingomonadaceae bacterium
AGCTCGGCGAGCGAAGAGGCGCGCACCTCGCGCCCGCCCTTGCCGGCCTGGTCGTACATGTTGGCCTTGTCCTCGGCGCGCTTTGCAGGATCGCTTTCCGACAGCATGCGCTTGAAATTTGTCGATAGCGGCGATGCGACTTCGAGGAACACGCGCCGCCGTTCCTGCGCGTAGAAATCGAGCACTCCTTCCCCGGCCTGGCCACGGATCACCGCCCCCAGCGCATCGGACAGGGCGTCTGCATCGAGAACCCCGCCGGTCAGCCCCAGCCCGCCGCACGGATTGCAGGCATGGGCGGCATCGCCCGCCAGCAGCACTCGCCCCACCCGAAAGGTGGAAGCACAGCGCTGGTGCACGCGGTAGGGCGAGAAATTGTCGATCCGGTAGGGGACGGAAGCGTCGGGAAGGATCTCCTCGAACCGAGCGGGCAGGCGTTCGAGGATGGTTTCCTCGGGGAGGCTCGCATCCTCGCCATAGGTCAGCCGCCAGAGATTCTCCCGGCCCAGCCGGCCGACCACGGCCCAGTTGACCGGATCGGCGATCATATTGGCGCTGGCGAAGCCGAAATCGGGGAACGGGTAGTCGATATTGGTGGCGACGAAGCGATCCGGCCAGGTGAAGCCTTCGAACTCAAGACCCAGCAGGCTGCGGATGGTGGAACGCGCGCCGTCGGTCCCGATCACCCAGCCGGCACGCATTTGCTGTGTGCCTTCGGGCGTCTCGACAGTCAGCGTCACCCCGTCATCGTCCTGCTCAAGCGCGGTCACCTCATGGTTCCACAACACCTCCGCATGAGGGTGACGGGCGAGATGGCCGATCACCAGATCCGCGAGGATGTGCTGGCCGAAATGGAGGTTGTGGTCGAATTCCTGCCCCGGATCGAGGGCGTCCTTCATGTCGGATTCGACCGCCTCGCCGGTTTCCAGCCAGTGCATCTTGAAGGTGGAGGAGGGGAAACCGATCGCCTCGGCATCCCCGATCATGCCGAGCTTCTTCAGCACCGAGAGCGTGGTGTGATAATAGACCGCTGCGCGCGGGGAGCGGACCACTTCCGGCTCCCGGTCGAGGATGGTGACCTCGATCCCTTGCCGGGCGAGCCCGAGCGCGGCCAGGAACCCCACCGGACCCGCGCCGACCACGATCACATTGCGCGCCTCGCTCATGCTGGGGCGAGCCCGGCATTGCGGCGGGCGACCACGATCGGATTGGTCTCCCGGATGAACAGCGCCGCGCTCCCCGCGAGCAGCGCCAGCCCGCCCTGGATATAGAGCGCCATATCGAGACCGTATGTGTCGGCCAGCCGCCCGGCGATGGGCGGCCCGAACACGCCCCCGGTCAGTTCGCCAACCATCACCACCAGGCCCATCGCAGTGGCGGCCAGCGCGCGGCCGACCGTTTCGGTCGGGATCACGCCCATGAACAGCGGGAAAGTGCCGAGACCCATCCAGCTGACGAACATCAGCATCGTCAGCACCACCACCGAGCCGTCGAACCAGAGCAGCGCGGCGGGGGCCAGCACCATCAAATAGGCGAATGCGATCAGCGGCACCTTCCGCCCGATCCGGTCGGACAGCAGCGCAACGACGATCGCGCCCACGGCCGGACAGATCCCGACAATCGCCATCATGTTGCTCCAGGTCAGGCGGTCGATCCCGCGCGGGCCGTCGAGATAGAGCGGCATGAAGATCGAGCCGACCACGATCGAACCCACGGCCCCGACGCTGACCAGCGCGCAGAGCCAGATATTGCGGTGCTTGAGCAGCTCCATCGGCAGGAGCGGAGGCCGCCCGGCCGAGGCCTCTGCCGGGGCGGGGCGCGGCGGCTCGTCAATGAAACGCCAGATCAGCACCGCAAGGATCAGGCCCGGCACGCCTGCGATGAAGAATGCCACGTTCCAGTCATAGGCGGCGGCGATGCGAACCAGGATGAAGGAGGCGGCCGAAGTGCCGACGATCGGTCCGAACACGTTCTGGACGATGCCGGCATTGAGCGCCTGCCGCCCCGGAGCGGCGGCCCCGGCAACGATCGCCAGGCAGATCGGCAGGAACGGCCCTTCCGCCAGCCCCATGATGATCCGCGAGGCGAGCAGCGTTTCGAAACTCCAGGCGAGGCCCGAAAGCACCGAGCAGAGCGAGAACAGCACCAGCGCGCCGATCAGGAAGGGCTTGCGCTTGCCGATGACGTCGGACCAGCGGCCGATCAGGAACGCCCCGAGCGCCCAGGTCAGCGAGAGGCCCGAATTAGCCCAGCCCAGCTCTTCATTGCTCAGGCCGAGATCGGCCTGGACGAAAGGCGCAAGGAAAGTGAGCGCCATCCGGTCGAAATAGGCGAAGCCGAATGCCAGGCCGAGAAGCACGACGATGCGGATTTCGTATGATTTGTCGTGCCGGGCGGCAGCATCCGCTGGCGGGGAATCGCCCGGCATGGCCGTTTCGCCTGTCTCCCGCATTGCCGGCTCTCCCCTTATCCCTGGGCGGGTGATGCCGGGGCCGGATAAGCAGCGCAAGCGCGATCTCGTGCCGGACATTTCGTTACATGACAAACCAGTGTTGCTTTATTGCGACAATCCGGCTTCAATCAGGCGCCCCGTTTCGCCAGCCGCTTTGAAGCGTGCTCGCTTGAGGTTAATTGTGCTGCGCTGGAACGTGTATTTGCAGTCCGCTTTCGCGGACCAAGCCAGTGGCGATCCAGCAAACTATCCGCCGGTTCTTGCAAACAAGACAGATCATAAGGCGGAAGTAACTTGAAAAGATGCCGGATATTCGTCCGGTGTGTGGGAGGATGCCTGATGAAATTCAAGACGTTAGGAGTCGTGTCTTCGCTGGCCATTGCGGTCGGGATGAGCGCGCCTGTGTATGCGCAGGACGAGGCCGAAGACGAAGGCGCGCGCAGCACCGACATCATCGTCACCGCCGAATTCCGCGAAGCCCGGCTACAGGACACGCCGATCGCGATCACCGCGGTCAATGCCGAAATGCTCGAAGCGCGCGGCCAGACGGACATTTCGCAAGTCGCCGCTCAGGCTCCGAACGTGACGCTGAAGCCGCAGCCGCAGAATGGCGGTTCGGGCCTCATCGCCTTCATCCGCGGCGTTGGCCAGGTCGACTTCAACTACGCGCTCGATCCGGGCGTGGGCGTCTATATCGACGACGTCTATATCCCCACTCTTTCGGCTTCGCTGCTCGAACTGATGGACCTCGACCGTATCGAAGTACTTCGCGGGCCGCAGGGCACGCTGGCGGGCAAGAACTCGATCGGCGGTGCCATCAAACTGTTCAGCGCCAAACCCAATGGCGATGGCGAAGGATCCTTCCGCGTTTCCTACGGTTCCTTCAACCGGATCGAAGCGCGCGGCATGGCCGATTTCTCCTTGTCGGACAATCTGTTCGCGCGCGTTTCGGGCATGGCCAAGAGCGTCGACGGATATGTCCAGGTGCTCGATTACGGGCTGACCCATCCCGGTTCCAACGTCCCGGCCAACAATGCAAGGGGCCGGGGCAATCCCGACCACACGACCCAGGGCGGCCAGTCCACGGTCGCCGGGCGCCTGGCACTCCGCTGGCTGCCCACCGACACGCTGGAAATCAACCTGTCGGGCGATTACACTTCGCAGAGGGGCGAGGCCGGGCCGACCGTGCTGGTCGCCGCGGGCGCAGTGGCCGATAATGCCGCAGAGTTCGATCCGAACTCCAGCAACCCGGCGACTAACGCCAACGGCGGCGCATGGCTGCCGGGTACGGACGGTTTGCCAGTGCCCGTCAATTGCGCTTTCGTGCCGGCCGGACCCTATAGCTGCGATAATCTGACGGGCGATTATGGCGATCCGGGCTATATAAGTTACGCCAATTTCATCGATGCGATGGTGCCAACCTCGCAAGCGCCGTTCAAACCCTATTCGGCGTTGCAGAACACCGATTTCACCGGCTGGGGCGTCCATGCCAATGTCACTCTCGACGTTACCGACGACCTGCAGTTGGTCTGGATCGGTTCCTGGCGCGAATATGAATCGAAATGGGGCCAGGACCAGGATGCCACCCCCGTACCGGTTGCCCAGCTCGACAACCAGCTCAATCACCGCGCATGGAGCCAGGAAGTCCGGTTGAATTTCGGCCTGGCCGACGGATTGATCGAAGGCACGATTGGCGGGTTCTACCTCGACCAGGACGGCGAATATACCGCCCGTGTCGACCTGAACTATGCCGGGATCGACTTCATCCATGGCCCGGACACCACGCCCAGCACCACCAAGGCGGTGTTCGGCACGGCCACCATCCGCCCCACCGACAGCTTCAGCCTGACGGGCGGCATCCGTTATACGAAGGATGAGAAGACCTATACCTACTTCCGGTCCAACCCGGATGGTACTGTGCCTTTCGAGAACTGGAGTCCGGCCGACCTTCCGGTGCTTCCGATCTGCGAGGCCTTCCAGGGGTTGCCCGTCACGATACCGGGCGTTCCGACGTCGATCGGCAACTCACCGAACTGTCTTCTGAGCGGCATCTTCGGGATTTCGGATTCTTTCGAAGGCGACCGGCTCGACTGGCGCGTGGTCGCGGATTACCGCTTCTCCGACGAATTCCTGCTTTATGCTTCCGTAGCGACGGGCTTCAAGGGCGGCGGCGTCAATCCGCGGCCGTTCTTCGGCCCATCGGCCGGGGAATGCGATGCACCGGGATATGTCGCGCCTGATCCCTGCAACCAGCTCAGGGCATTCGACCCGGAAACAATCACCACCTACGAGATCGGCTTCAAGAGCGACCTGCTCGACCGACGCCTGCGCCTGAATGCTGCAGCCTTCTTCAACAAGTATGAAGACATCATCCTGCAGCTTTCGGCCTGCCCGTCGATTCCGTGTCTCCAGCCGCGCAATGTCGGTGCCGCAGACGTGAAGGGTTTCGAAGTCGAATTCACGGCCTATCCGGTCGACGGGCTCACCCTCGATGGCGGGCTCAGCTATATCGACTTCGAATATACCGATGTCGGTGCCTCCGGCGTTCCGCTGGATGCGGTCACGCCATATACGCCGGAATGGACCTACAATTTCGGCATCCAGTACGACCACGAGATGCCCCGCGGCACGCTGATGTTCCGTTTCGACGGGGCCTACCAGTCGGAAGTCTGGAACGAGAGCTTCAACACCGAATGGAGCCGGATCGACGGTTACTTCCTCGGCAATGCCCGCGTCGGCTACACCACGGAAGACGACGACTGGACCATAGCGCTCGAAGTCCAGAACGTGTTCGACAAATACTACTTCCTGACCAAGAGCGACATTACCACCTCGCTTGGGCTGGTAACCGGGGTTCCCGGTTTGCCGCGGACCTGGCTGGCCTCGGTGACGCGCCGGTTCGGACAGGATGCGGCTCCGCCGCCTCCGCCGCCCCCGCCGCCGCCACCTCCGCCGCCGGCGGAAGCGCCGCGGACCAAGACCTGCCCGGACGGATCGGTGATTCTGGCAACGGATCCGTGCCCGGCTCCGCCGCCACCGCCGCCACCGCCGGCGCCCGAACCCGAACGCGGCTGATCCCGGCAAAGGCAAAAAGGGGCGCGGGTCTTCGGATCCGCGCCCTTTCCTTTGAGCGGAACGCGAAACGCGCCCAGGCCCGCTGTGCAAAAATCCAGTAACATCGGGAACTTGTGTGGCAATGTTGCGACACGGGGCAGGCAATTTGTCCGGTCCTCCGGCCCGCCTGTTGGCCGCCCATGCCGGCCGCGCTAATGCCCCGCCCGCAGAGATTGTCGGTTGTAACAGTGCCGGAATCTCTCGCCCCCTCACCCACAGCGGTGGAACAGGCCGACCATCAGACGGCAGATATATTGTTGCAGAATCGCCAGGGGAACCTCAGGCGTCAGGAGAAGTCCGACATGAAATTCAATACTTTGGGAGTTGCTTCATCGCTGGCCATTGCCGCGAGCATGGCCGTGCCCGCATACGCGCAGAACGATGAAGGCGGCGCCAGCAACGAGATTGTGGTTACCGCCCAGTTCCGCGAACAGTCTTTGCAGGACACGCCGATCGCGATCACCGCGGTCAACGCCGAAACGCTCGAAGCACGCGGCCAGACCAACATTGTCAATGTCGCGGCGCAGGCGCCCAACGTGACGCTGGTCCCGCAGCACCAGGAATATGGTTCGGGCCTGATCGCCTATATTCGCGGCATCGGCCAGAACGATCCGAACTTCGCGCTGGAGCCCGGCGTCGGCATCTATGTCGATGACGTTTACCTGCCGACCCTCACCGGCGCATTGCTCGACCTGACCGACGTTGATCGCGTGGAAATCCTGCGCGGTCCGCAGGGCACCCTGGCCGGTCGCAACTCGATCGGCGGTGCGATCAAACTCTATTCGCAGAAGCCGCGCGGCGACAATTCCGGCTCGCTCAAGCTCACTTACGGTTCCTATGATCGCCTCGAAATCCGGGGCATGGCGGATATCGGGATTTCCGACAATCTCGCTGTTCGGGTCGCGGGCGTCAGCAAGGGTGAAGACGGCTTCGTCAAGCGGCTCGATTATGGGCTGACCCACCCGGGCTCGACGGTACCCACGCAGGCCATCGGCGGCGGCGCCGGAAGCGAAGTGCTGGGCACGCTTGGCGGCCAGTCGGTAATTGCAGGCAAGATCGCATTGCGCTGGGATGCCGGCACCGGCGTCGAGGTGAATCTCTCGGCCGACTACACGCGCGAACGCAACGAGCCGGGCGCCGTGACCCTGCTCTATGCCAATGCCGCGGGTCTCATCAATAACGACTCCAACCGGCCCTGGCTGCGCGGCACGGATGGCAATCCGGTGCCCTATAACTGCCAGTTCGTGCCTTATGGCGTGAACAGCTGCGACACGCTGACCGGCTATGACGGCCGTTACGTGAGCTATGCCACGTTCAGCGACCTTTATCCCGGCGATTCGCAGATGCCGTACAAGCCGCTGGTGCTCGATCCCCATTCGGATCTCGACAATTACGGCGTGGCGCTGACGGTTGATATCGACCTGACCGACAATCTGACGCTCAAATCGATCTCGTCCTGGCGCGAATATAATTCGGACTGGGCCTATGACGTGGACGGCTCGCCGCTGGCGCCCAACCTGCTGAACCAGACCCAGACCAACGAACAGATCAGCCAGGAACTGCGCCTGTCGGGCTCACTGGCCGATGACACCGTGCTCTTCACGGTCGGCGGTTTCTACTTCGATACGGACGGCACCTATACCGGCCGTATCAGCATCCCCTATGGCGGGCTGGACTTCATCCATGGGCCAGATCCGACGCCGTCGAACAACAAGGCGCTGTTCGCGACCGCCACCTGGAACGTGGTGGAAGATTTCAACATCACCGGCGGCATTCGCCATTCCTGGGACCGCAAGGACTACGTCTACAACCGTTCCAATCCCGATGGTTCGGCGATCGAGGGCCCGTGTAACTTCTTCATCTTCGGCGGCATGGCCGGCCCGACCGACATCGGCAACCAGCCGAACTGCCTGCTGTTCGGTATCGATGGAGAAGAGCGCACCTTCAAGAACCAGCAGACCGACTGGCGGATCGCCGCGGATTACCGCATCTCCGATTCGTTCATGCTCTACGGACAGGTGGCCACCGGCTATCGCGCAGGCGGCTTCAACCCGCGGCCCTATTTCCCGAGCCAGATGTCGCCGCACGTGCCTGAGACGATCACCTCCTACGAAGTCGGCTTCAAGACCGATTTCCTCGATCGGCGGGTGCGCCTGAATACGGCAGCGTTCTACTTCGATTACAACGACATCGTGCTCCTCAGCAATTACTGCGTGGATCTCGAGCCGCTGAATCAGGCGACGCCGTGTCTCCGCCCCAGCAATGTGGGCTCGGCCGAAGTCAAGGGGCTTGAGGCGGAGCTGTTCGTCAATCCGGTCGAGGGTCTCACCTTCGACGGGTCGATCAGCTATCTCGATTTCGAGTACAAGGAAATCGACCCGACCGCCGGCACCGATGTCACGCTGAACGACATCACGCCGTTCACGCCCGAATGGAAGTACAGCTTCGGCATCCAGTACGACATCGAGAATGTCGTGGGCGGCGATCTGAGCTTCCGCTTCGACGGCAGCTACCAGTCGAAGATCTACACCGAGGCGGGCAATGTCGATGCGCGCATGGTGCCAAGCGACGTAGTCCCGGGCTCGGTCGGCTACGAGGATATCGGTCTTGCCGGCGGCGGCGGCCCGATCGCCAGCCTGCTGGTCAACAACCGGATCGACGGCTACTTCCTGGCCAATGGCCGGATCGGCTGGACTTCGGGCGATGGCGACTGGGGTCTCGCGCTCGAAGTGCACAACATCTTCGACAAGTACTACTTCACCAGCAAGGTCAACGATGCCTCTGCGGTGGGCCATGTGTACGGCGCCCCTGGCAAGCCGCGCACCTGGGCTGTCAGCATCACGCGCAACTTCTGATCCATCGTCCCGCGAAGGCGGGAGCAAAAAAGGGGGCGCGGGTCCGCAAGGATCCGCGCCCCTTCCTTTTGCCCGCTTACCGGACGCCATTCACGGCTGCAGCCGGATAGGCGCCTGCCAGGCAGTCGTATCGGAAGCCGGGTCGGGCCGGTCAATCTGGAGGGCTTGCCCGCGGGCGCAGGCGAAGCGCAGCTAGCTGTTCAGCCGCTCACGCATATCCTTGCCGGGCTTGAAATAGGGCACGCGCTTGGCCGGGACGTCCACGGCTTCGCCCGTGCGGGGATTGCGGCCCTTGCGCTGCTTGCGCTCGCGGGTCGAGAATGCCCCAAACCCGCGTAGTTCCACCCTGCCGCCTTCGGCGAGGCGGGCAGCGATCTCTTCGAAGAAGATGTCCACCACGCGCTCGATCTCATCGGCGCGCAATTCGGGATTCTCTGCCGCCAGCACTTGCACCAGTTCGGATCTGATCATCCCATCACTCCCCGCGCATATCTGGAAACCGCCGGCTGCTGCGGGCTTTCGTAAACCGCAGCGGCACGGGCAGTGCCAGTCGATGCGAACATGCCAGAGAGCCGGGCGCGTGGCAAATGCGCTGAAGCGATTTTTTGCCAATTGGGACGGTCGCCCCAGCAGGTGGCCAGGCTTTCGGCGGCCTCAGCCCGGCCCTGGTCAGGCCTGGTCGAACAGTTCCGATGGCGAGATGCCCAGCCGCTCCATTCGTTCGCGGATTTCGGGCCAGTCCTGGTCAAGAAAGCGGCGGCGCTCGGCCGCGCGAAGCCTTTCCGCGGCCCCTTCGGCCACGAACATGCCGACGCCGCGCTGGACTTCGACGAGGCCGTCGGCCTGGAACTGCTGGTAGGCCTTGGCCACGGTGAGCGGGTTGGCGCCCTGCTCGGCCGCGAAGGCGCGGACGGAGGGCAGCATTTCCCCCTCGCTATAGCGGCCGTCGATGATCGCCGCGGCGATCATGTCGCGCAGTTTCAGATATACCGGTCGGGACTGGGCAGTCATGAGGATGGGCTCGCGTTGGGTGCTTCACTGCCATAATACAGCACGCCAGGTCAACCCCGCCGCCCGATTCCCCATAGAGGTTTCGAGTGAAACAATGGCTTCACATGGGCGAATTGCGCGTTAGTGTGCCTCGCTTCCGGCCCGCTCGGAAGGGCTAGACCGCATTTTGCAGGGAGGATGTGCGTGGCCATTCAAGAAGTGATCGTAACCGTGGCAGCGGTTTTCCTGGTGCTCCTGCTGATCGGCGGAGCCACTATCGTCACTTCTTCCAAACGGGAATTCGCAGGGCATCCCAAGGGGCTCTACGTCCTGTTCTTCGCCGAAATGTGGGAGCGCTTCTCCTATTACGGCATGCGCGCCCTGCTGATTTTCTACCTGACGCAGCACTGGCTGTTCAATGACGAGGCGGCATCGATCGTCTACGGCGCCTACACGGCGCTGGTCTATATCGCGCCGGTGCTCGGCGGCTATCTCGCCGACCGCTATCTCGGGCAGCGCAAGGCCGTGCTGTTCGGTGCGGTGCTGCTGACCTGCGGCCATTTCCTGATGGCATTCGAAGGCGACGGCACGCTCGGCCAGGCCAACCCGATGATTAGCGTTTTCTGGGCCGCGCTTGCCTTCATCATTGTCGGCTCGGGCTTCCTCAAGGCCAATATCTCGGTGATCGTCGGCCAGCTCTACCCGCGCACCGATGTGCGCCGCGACGGCGCCTATACGATCTTCTACATGGGGATTAACGTCGGTGCGGCGGTCGGCACGATCATCGCCGGCTATCTCGGGCAGACCTATGGCTGGGCCTACGGTTTCGGCGCGGCCGGGTTCGGCATGCTGCTCGGCCTCGTGGTGTTCGTGATCTTCAAACCGCTGCTGCTCGGCAAGGGCGAGAGCAGCGTGCCCGAAAAGCTCGCCGCCCCCTTTATGGGAATGAAGTTCGAGTGGTTCCTCTACCTCGTCGGCCTCACCGCGGTCGCCGTGACCTGGTGGCTGGTGCAGAACCAGGCGATCGTCGGGACCATCCTGGGCGTGTTCGGAGCGGCTCTGGTCATCTATGTGATCTACCAGGCAATCAAGATCGGCGGCCATGATCGCGACCGGATCTTCGCGGCGATGTTCCTGATCTTCGGCTCGATCCTGTTCTGGGCGCTGTTCGAACAGGCCGGATCCAGCCTCAATTTGTTCACGGACCGCTATGTCGACCGTGCCGGGGTGGAGGCTTCGATCTTCCAGTCGATCAACCCGATCTACATCATCCTCCTCGCTCCGCTGTTCGCGGCGCTGTGGACCTGGCTCGGGCGCAAGGGGCTGGAGCCGTCGGCCCCGGCCAAGTTCGGCCTGGCCATGGTGCAGCTGGGCGCGGGCTTCCTGGTGCTGGTGTTCGGCGCGCAAATGGTCGGCATGGAGAACATGACCCCGGTCATCTTCATCTTCCTGATCTACCTGCTGCACACCACCGGCGAACTGTGCCTCTCCCCCGTCGGGCTGAGCGCCATGAACCGTCTCGCGCCGGCACATATGGCCAGCCTGATCATGGGCACATGGTTCTTCGCTTCGGCCACGGGAAATTTCGTCGCTGGGCTGATCGCGGCCGCGACAGGCGCCGAAGGCCTCGAAGGCGAGACTGCAGGCAAGGAAGTCGTGCTCGACGTTTACTCGACCGTCGGCTGGATCGCAGTCGCGGTGGGCATCGGCGTTGTCGTCATATCCCCGCTGATCAAGAAACTGATGCATCTCGATACGCTGACGGACGACAATGTCGGTGACGACCTGCTCGGCCAGGGCGAGGCCGGGCTGGAAGCGCAGGAAGGCGGCATGCATCCGGAGACCCGGCCGCAGGGCTGACTTTCCCGGTGAAAGGCTGCGGGACATGGGCCGCGATTTCGTCTATACACTTATTCCCGCGCAGGTGCTTGAGGGGCCCGAATGGATACCGCGCTGAATTCGTTGCTCGCTGCCAGTATTGTCTTTGTCGGCAGTCATTTCGCCATGTCGCATCCGCTGCGCGCGCCGATGGTGAAGGCGCTGGGCGAGAAAGGCTTCCTTGGCGTCTATTCGCTCATCAGCCTGGTTGCGCTCGGCTGGATGATCTGGGCGTTCCGCAACAGCCCGCCACGAATGGAACCGGTCTGGAGCGGATATGACGAGGTCAGCTGGACCATTGCCAGCCTGCTGACCATCGTCGCACTCGTGCTGCTGCTGGGCTCGTTTCGCGGAAATCCCGCGCTGCCCCATCCCGACGGTAAACCGAAATTCGCGCGCGAGCCTCAGGATGTCTACCGCGTCACCCGGCATCCGATGATGTGGGCACTGGGCCTCTGGGGCATTGCTCACATCCTGATCATGCCGACCGGCCGCACGCTCATATTCGCCGGCGCGATCACCCTGCTCGCCCTGCTTGGCGCGCATCTGCAGGACCGGAAGAAGCGGCGGCTGATCGGTGCCGACTGGCGGGAGTGGGAGTCCAAGACCAGCTACTGGCCGCGATGGCTGCAGCTGGTCCACGCCGGCTGGGGCAAATGGATCGCGGCGCTGGCCCTATGGCTGTTCCTGACCTGGGCGCATATCTGGCTGGCCTATGTGCCGGCCGGCATCTGGCGCTGGGCACCGGGAATGCTGGGCTAGCGCCCATGCTAGGCTAGCGCGGCGAGAGCGATTCCAGGAAGGCAAGCGTGGCAAGCTTGGCTTCGTCGCTCCATGCCAGCTGGTGCCCTGCCTGCCCCACGATGACCAGTTTCGCGTCGGGATTGGCCTTCGCCAATATGCGGGAATGGTGCGGCGGGATCAGCGTATCGGCATCGCCTTGGAGCAGCAGGACCGGGGCCGCGACAGCGCCGACCTTCTCATCATTAAGGTAGCGATCGCGCAAGAGCCAGTCTACGGGCGCCCAGGGCATCCTTTCCGAGGCGACGCGCGGCAGGCTGGTAAAAGGCGAAACGAGCACCAGCGCATGGGGAGTGTTCTCCGCCGCCATCTGCGTCGCGACCCCCGAACCAAGCGAATTGCCGGCGATCACCAGCTCGCCCGACTCCACGCCGCGAGCTCGCAGCCAGGCGATGGCCGCCCGCCCGTCGCGATATAGGCCCTGTTCGTCGGGCTTCCCGGGATTGCCGCGATAGCCGCGATATTCAGCCGCGAAGAGGCCGTACCCCTCTGCGACCAGCCGGTCGTTCGCCATGACGCTCGATTGCCAGTGCGCGCCATTGCCGTGGAAATAGAGAATGGTTGGCATGCCCGGCCCGGCAGGGCGGAAGCCGGCGCGCAATGCCAGCCCGTCGCTAGTGGGATAGGATACGGTTTCGAAGCCGGGAACGTCGCTGCCGGGTGCTTTGGGCGCGGGATAGATCAGCCGGCCCTGGGCGGCGTAGATCGCCCCTATCAAGACGATGTAGATTGTGATCGACGCGATCAGCAGCGTAAGCAGCAGGCGCCTCCATCTGTTCGGAGGCGCGGCGCCTTCGCTCAAGCGCGCGCCTCTTCCACTCCCGCGCTGTTGTGGCGGAGCGCCGCAAGCACCGTTTCGACGATATTCGGCGCGTTGAGGCCGGCGAGATCGTACATTTTCTCCGGCGTATCCTGGTCGATGAACAGGTCGGGCAGGCGCAGCGTGCGGATCTTCAGCCCGCAATCGGTGAGCCCTTCGTCGCTCGCCATGGTGAGCACATGCGAACCAAGCCCGCCGATGGAGCCTTCCTCGACCGTAACCACGACGTCGTGGCTGGTCATGAGCTTGCGGATCAGTTCTTCGTCGAGCGGCTTGGCGAAACGCAAGTCGGCCACGGTGGTGGACAATCCGCGCGTCTCGAGCTGATCCGCGGCCTTAAGCGCCTCGGCCAGCCGCGTTCCCAGCGACAGGATCGCCACGCTGCTGCCCTGCCTTACGATCCGGCCTTTGCCGATCTCGAGCCTCTGCGGCTCCGCCGGCAGTTCCACGCCCACACCGTTGCCCCGCGGATAGCGAAAGGAGATCGGCCCTTCATCGTGAAGCGCGGCCGTATAGGTCATATGCACCAACTCGGCCTCGTCCGCGGCGGCCATGACGACCATGTTTGGCAAGGTCGCCAGATAAGTGACGTCGAACGATCCGGCATGTGTCGCGCCGTCGGCACCGACCAGCCCGGCCCTGTCGATGGCAAAGCGCACCGGCAGGTTCTGGATCGCCACATCGTGCACCACCTGGTCGAAAGCGCGCTGGAGGAACGTAGAATAGATCGCCGCGAAGGGACGCATGCCCTGCGCCGCCAGCCCGGCAGCGAAGGTCACCGCATGCTGTTCCGCAATGCCGACATCGAAGGCCCGCTCCGGATGCCGCTGGGCAAACTTGTCCACGCCCGTGCCGCTCGGCATCGCCGCGGTGATCGCACAGATGGTCGGATCGGTATCGGCCAGCTTTGCCAGCGTTTCCCCGAACACGTTCTGATAGGCGGGAGGCCCGGCCGAACCCTTCTTCTGCTCGCCGGTGATGACATCGAACTTGGCAACGCCGTGATATTTGTCGGCGCTGTTCTCCGCCGGGGCATAGCCCTTGCCCTTCTGCGTCACGACATGGACGAGGCAGGGGCCTTCGGCGGCGTCGCGGATATTTTCGAGCACGGGCACAAGCTGTTCCAGATCATGCCCGTCGATCGGGCCGACATAATAGAAGCCCAGCTCCTCAAACAGCGTCCCGCCCATCGCCAGGCCGCGGGCGAACTCGTCGGTCTTGCGCGCCGCGCGGTGGAGCGGCGCGGGCAGCCGGCGCGCGAATTTCTTCGCCAGCTCGCGCAGGCCGAGGAACTTGCCGGAAGACACAAGCCGCGCGAGATAGCCGGACAGTCCGCCGACCGGCGGGGCGATCGACATGTCGTTGTCGTTGAGGATCACCACCAGCCGGTTGCCCGCCTGCTCGGCATTGTTCATCGCCTCATAGGCCATGCCGGCGCTCATCGCGCCGTCGCCGATCACCGCAATGCCGCGCCCTGGCCGGCCCGACAGCTTGTTCGCGATGGCAAAGCCGAGTGCGGCGGAAATCGAGGTCGAACTGTGCGCAGCGCCGAAGGGGTCGTATTCGCTTTCGCTGCGCTTGGTGAAGCCCGACAGGCCACCCCCCTGGCGCAGGGTCCGGATCCGGTCGCGGCGGCCGGTGATGATCTTGTGCGGATAGGCCTGGTGGCCGACATCCCATACCAGCCGGTCTTCCGGCGTGTTGAACACGTAGTGGATCGCCACCGTCAGCTCGACCACGCCCAGGCCGGAGCCGAGATGGCCCCCCGTCTGCCCGACGGCGCTGATCATCTCACTGCGAAGCTCGTCCGCGAGTTGGCGCAGCTGCTTCTTTTCCAGCTGTCGCAATTCCGCCGGATAATTGACCGTATCGAGCAGCGGGGTTTGGGGATTCTCGCTCATGACCATGGGCTTACACTTGCCGGACTGGCCTGTCGATGAAGGCATGGAGAGAATCGGTGAGGCGCTTCACGAGGCGCATGCATCGCAGCGCCCGCGCAGTTCGACCACGGGGCGCACATCGGCAAACCCATTGTCCCGGCCCGCCGATTTGAGCGCATTGGTGATATTGTCGTTGTCGAAATGTGTCGCCTGCCCGCAATCGTCGCAGATCAGGAAGATGCAATCGTGGCGGCAGCCGGGATGCGTATTGACGAGATAGGCATTGGCGCTTTCGATCCGGTTGGCGAGGTTGGTCCTCACGAACAGGTCCAGAATCCGGTAAACCGAATTGGCCGCGACACGCCGCCCGCGCATTTTCGAAAGCGCTTCGGCAATGTCATACGCCGATGCCGGCCGGTCCTGAGCGGCCAGCGCTTCGAACACCAGGGCGCGCATGTCGGTCCATTGCTCGCCCGCCTGCGTCAGCGCGTCGCGCGCAGCGGTAACGAGATTTGCCCCGGAATGTTCGTGATGCGAATGGCCAGCCATCAACGGGATATAGGCATGGTGCGCCGCCGCCGCAAATGGCGCTGCGCGATCAGTTGCGTACGAAGTTCGCCCGGTAAACGCCGGGATACATATCCTGCAGGGCAGCGACCTTGGGCGCATCCCAGCGCTTGATGTAGGGATGGTTCGGATTCTTCAGCGCGAAGTCCTGATGGTATGTTTCCGCCGGATAGAAGGCCTTGTATGCCTCGATCCCGACCACGATCGGGCGGCTCCACACATCGCTCTTCTTCATCTGCGCGATATAGGCGGCTGCAACAGCGCGCTGTTCCGCGCTGGTGGGGATGATGGCTGCGCGATACTGCGGGCCGACGTCGGGGCCCTGGCGGTTCTTCAGCGTCGGATCGGCGACGACCGAAAACAGGATTCGCAAGAGTTGATCGTAGCGGATCACCGAAGGATCGTAGGTCACTTTCACCACTTCGGCGTGGTCAGTCGTCCCGCCGCTGACCTTCTTGTATTCGGCATCGGCCTTGTTCCCGCCATGATAGCCGGAAACGGCGCTGGTCACGCCCTTCGTATGGCTGAACACAGCCTCCACGCCCCAGAAGCAGCCACCGGCGAAAATCGCCGTCTGCAGCCCGCTTTCCTTGGCAGTGCGGGTGGCGGCGGGGGCGGCGAAAGTGGATTCGGCAGCGAGCGCGGGGCTCTGGCATCCCGCGACCAGCATGGCCGCGGCAAGCAAAGGCGCGAACAGGCGCGTCAGGCCAGAAGCTCCGGAACGATCGATAGGGCCAGCACGATGGCGGTCAGCCCGAAGCCCACGAGAAAAGAGCGAAAAAGGTCGGCCGTGAACAAATCCATCGAGAAGGTCTTTCAGTCGTCTTGTCGTCATAACCCGCGCGTCTCCTAGCCGCCCAACAGTTGCCACCGGGTGAACATGGCGGGAAGCCGACATTAAGCACGTCGTGCGCGACTCCGGCTTGTTATCCTAACACATACGCGTGGCGGCGCCGAGAAGGTCGCGCCGGCGGGCGAGGAGGCGAAAGCCAGCCCGGCCGCTCCTGCCTCAGTGGCGGAAATGGCGCATGCCGGTGAACAGCATCGCCAGCCCCGCTTCGTCGGCGGCAGCGATCACTTCCTCGTCGCGCATCGAGCCGCCCGGCTGGATCACCGCGGTCGCTCCGGCCTCGGCCGCGGCCAGCAGGCCGTCGGCGAAGGGGAAGAAGGCATCCGAGGCGACGGCGCTGCCGGCCGTGCGGGGTTCGCCCCAGCCATACATTTCGGCCGCCTCGCGTGCCTTGATCGCGGCGATTCGCGCACTGTCGCGCCGGTTCATCTGCCCGGCACCGATCCCGGCCGTCACCCCGTCCTTCGCGTAGACGATGGCATTCGACTTGACATGCCGGGCGACCGTCCAGGCGAACAGGCAGTCCTTCAGCTCCTGCTCGGTCGGCGCGCGCTTGGTGACGAGTTTCAGATCGTCCCTCGAAACCGCGCCATTGTCGCGCGATTGCAGCAGCAAGCCGCCGGCGATGCTTTTCAGCATCAGGCCCGGACGCCTCGGTTCCGGTAGGTCATCCACCAGCAGCAGGCGCAGATTCTTCTTCGCGGCAAAGGCCGACCGTGCCGCCTCATCGGCACCCGGGGCAATCACCACTTCGGTGAAGATCTCGCAGATCGCCTCCGCCGTCGGACCGTCGAGCGGATGGTTGAGCGCGACGATGCCGCCGAAGGCCGACACGCTGTCGCACTGCAATGCCCCGGTCCACGCCTCCAGCAGGCTGGCCGCCTGACCCACGCCGCTGGGATTGGCGTGCTTGACGATCACCAC
>CAYRCH010000005.1:31349-33478 GCA_964422665.1 uncultured Sphingomonadaceae bacterium
GAGGCATAGGCCTTGCCCGCCATGCGGATGCGGAAGGCGGCGCCGGTAGCGCCCTCATTGGCATCCAGCTCGGCCACGAGCTCGCCATAGTCGGCGGGATCGGTGACGATGGTGACCGAGCGGTGGTTCTTCGCAGCCGAGCGGACCATCGACGGGCCGCCAATGTCGATATTCTCGATGATCTCGTCGCGCGGGGCGCCCTTGGCCACGGTCTGCTCGAAGGGGTAAAGGTTGACGACCACCAGGTCGATCGGCCCGATCCCGTGCGCCTCCATCGCGCCCACATGCTCGGGATTGTCGCGCACCGCCAGCAGCCCGCCATGGACCGCGGGGTGCAACGTCTTCACCCGCCCGTCCATCATTTCGGGAAAGCCGGTCAGGTCCGCAACATCGCGCACCTCGAGCCCGGCATCGCGCAGCGCCTTTGCCGTACCGCCGGTCGAAACCAGTTCCACCCCGTGCCTGGCCAGCGCCCTGCCCAGCTCGGCCAAGCCATCCTTGTCGGACACTGAGAGCAGTGCCCGGCCTATCTTCACATTCGACACTTCGGGCTATCCCATTTTCTTGAGCAGCCAGGAGAAGCTTCCCCCGCCGCGCGACACCATGCCTTGTATCACGAGTTGCTGGATGGCGTGAGGGCGGCCATCGCCATCGACCCACATGCTCTCCTCGATGCCGAGGCCGTCTTCGCCGGAGAGGAACTGCCAGTAGGTCCCGTCGGGCAGCGCCAGGCCGGCACCCTTGCCGTTCTCGGTCAGGCTCGCTTCGATTCCCCGGCCGAGATGGAAACGGATCGCATAGGGCACCTTGCCCTTCTTGCCCGAGCGGCCGGCGGGGACCAGCAGGTCCTGCCCCCTGAGCTCGCTGCAATCCTCGCGCAGCAGCAATATCCGCCGGTGGATCAGGTTGTATCGCCGGGCATAGCCGTCATGGCTGGCCTCGAGCCTTGTGGCCATGCCTCCGCCCGGCGAGCCTTCGGCTTCGACGATCCGGCGGTCGAGCTCGACCGCCTCGACTCCTGCCCCCAGCTTGCCGTTGATCAGCACCGCCGTGGAATTGGCGTCGTCCAGCACCAGCGCGGAATGCGCCGCGGTCGCGCGCAGGCCCTTCTCGATCCGGGTCGGGACCATTCCGCCGCACACGCCCGCCCCGCCGCAATTGACGATCAGCCTCGTGTCGCCATAGCTGAATTCGAATGCCAGAGTGGAGGCGCAGCCATGCCGCGTGTGGCGCGCGAGCGGCGGCGGGGCCGCATCGAATTGCAGCACGCCCTGGCGGCTGGCCACGCGCTGGTACCCCCATTGGCGTGCCTCGCGCAGCGGGCGGGTGCGAATACCGCTCGCTTCGACCAGCGCCGCGATCCGATTGGCCGGGATCGCCCCGGCGCCCTGCCAGTTTCCAAGCCCGCCATCGCCATGCGTCAGGCCGAGCAGGGGCGGCACCAGCAGGGACAGCATCAGTTCGACTGCGTGCGGGGGTTCACGCCCCACCGCGCGGTAGCAGCTGACCAGGTCGACCAGCAGTTCGATCGCCTCCATCTGGCATATCGGGCTGCGCGAAAGCACGCCCCCGTCTTCGCCCACCAGATCGCCGAGGCAGGTCACCAGCCCATATTCGCCGAACAGCCGCCGCGGCTTGCCGTCCGGAGTCAACAGGCCGGCGGCCGTGATGGCCGCCCAGCCGGCAAGTTCCGCCAGCCGGTCCTCCGCGCGGCTGACCTGCCGGTCGAGATAGCGGGCATTGGCCTCGATCGCTTCGAGGATACGGGTCCTCAGCGCGCCGTCATTGCCCGAAAGGATCAGCGGCGCGTGAACCAGCCAGTTCAGCAGCCGCAGGCCGGCATAGCCCACTTTCCAGGCCGCACCCTTGCCCGGCTCGGGATTGGCGTCGAGCCAGGCGGCGATGATCCGTTCGGCCGTGGGAGCGCATTGTTCGCGCGCTCCGCTGGCCGCCAGATCCCGCAGCCAGGCGAAGCCATGGATCGTGCGCTCGAAGGGCGGCGTATGGATGGCGCTGGGGCCAAACTCGACAGCCCCGATCGGCGCCTTGATCCCCAGCACAAGGAAATGCCCCGCGCGCAGCGCAACCCCGGTAACCCGGTCTCCCGCCAGCGGGCTTTCCACCGTCGC
>CAYRCH010000006.1:0-10317 GCA_964422665.1 uncultured Sphingomonadaceae bacterium
CCTCCCGCTCGAGGCCCGCTTGTCGCTACGAGCTCCCGTCAGACGCAACATTATGGTGAGCAATTGACTGTGTCTAGTGCAGAAAAGTCGCACTTCGCGACAAATCCGCAACGCAGAGCGTGTAAGCTGGGCCTGTCATAGAGGGCGCAAGTTGGCGTGAGATGGCGCTCGCGCTGCGGCTCTGTGCGGCTGTTCCTCAATTCGTCCCGCGGGAATCGATGAAAGATTCATGCGGGCAGGCAGGGCGTGCGACCGGCCATCCCCCGCTTGCGTGGTTGATATTGTCTGAACGATTCGCGTGATGTCCGGCGTACCAAAACTGAATGGGAGCGCTACCTTTTCGGGAGATGACGCGCGATTCAATTTCGCTTAAGAGCTGGAATTTCGTGGCGCGGGGCCATGGACGGAACGATTCGAGGGAGTAGCCAGGCATGGTGCGAGGCGCGCTTCACATTAAAAAAGGCAAAAAGGTCATGGCCGGGCGTGCTGTGCTGCGATCCTACCTGGAGAGCTTGTGGGCGCGGGGGCAGGGCGGACGTTCAGGTGATTCCCTGTTCGAAAGGCTGGCCGAGGTTGCGCTGCCGCTTGATCTGGCTGAATCCCTTGGGGACCGGGCGGACGAAGCGCGTTCGACGATCATGCGTCTTGTTGCGGGAGCACTGGATGAGCGCGCTCGCCAAGGTGGCGGTGAGGCGCAGTATCTCACCTCGCTTGAAAGCCAGGCCGAGCTGTTGATCGCAGGCTTGCGCGACCGGGCCCAGCGTGGCGTGCCGGCGAACGCGCAGGGCAGGGAAGGGCGGCCGCAAATGCTCCAAAGTGAGCTTTGGCAGCTGCTCCATACGGTTCGTGAAAGCGGCGACCTGGCTTATGCCCGCGAAGCCGAGATGGTGGAACTCGACCGCCGGATACTCCTGCGGCTCAACCAATATGGCGGGCAATCGCCAGCCGATATCGCCGGTTGGGCCGGCGTCGACAAGGCACAGGTGAGCCGGTCGGTGAAACGCCTTTTGGAAGGCGGGCTGGTCGAGCGAAAGCAGATACGCAGCCCGCTTGCGCTGACTTCCGAAGGATTGGCATTGTCCAACCGTCTGCAACGTCTCGCCAAGCTCAGGAACCGCGAACTGACCTTCGATATAGATGACGAGGAACTGGAGCGTTTTCTGAATTCGATCGACGTGCTGCTTGAGCGGGCAATCCAGCTTTATGAGCAGGAGCGGCAGCTCGCCGACTCACAGGGAATCGCGGCTCCGGAATTCCATAGTGAGGACGCGGGTGCCGAGCGCCGGAACGGGGACTGGTCGGGCACGGAACGCAAGTTCATCATTTCGCCGTTGATGACTTTGATGTCGTATTTCTCGCGCAGCGGCGCGCTCGCTTTCAAGCGGATGACAGGGCTTTCTAATTTCGAAGCCTGGGTGCTTTCGGAGATTTCCTATGACGCACCCACCGACTGGAGCCGGCTCGTCAGCGTGCTTCGGCGAGACCACAGCCAGGCTGCGCGGACGGTCAATGCCCTGATCGAAAGAGGACTGGTCAAGCGTGAGGGGAGGCCTGGCCGGCGGCACGGGCGCTTTTCGCCAACCGAAGAAGGTGCGGGCCTTTACCAGATCATTTTCGAAACCGGGAAGAAGCGTTCAGAGTTCCTCACCGCTCCACTGATGCCCGACCGGTTCGGGGAATTCATGGAGACGTTCCGCAAACTGCGCCGCAATGCCGACGCGCAGCAGGAGCGGGAGCGCGCCTACGCCGAATTCGGTCGCTGAGTGCGATCAGCGAACCCGGCGGACCCGCACTGCCTGCTGTCCGTCCACGATCATCAGGAAGCTGCCGAGCGCGGCCCGCGTCAGCCGGACGCTGTCGCCCTGGCGGGGCGGGCGATAGCTGCGGCCGGTGCTTTCGGAAAACAGCCATTCGGCGCCGCCTTCGAGCGTGATCAGGTAAATCCCGGGCTGGCGCTGGCGCACGGACGCAACTCGAGCGGTGATTTCGTCAACCTGGCCAGCCGGTGTTTCGAAGCGCTGCTCCGTACGAACGCTTTCGCCGCCGAAACCTTCCGGCGTGTTGCCAGCGGCACCGCCGCCCGCAATGGGGGCCCCGCCGCCCTGGGGTGCCGCACCCTGGCCCGGAACCATCGGGGCACGTCCGTCAAAACCGCCCGAGCGGATATTGTTGTCATAGCAGGCAAGGCGAGCGGTAGGATCATCAATCTTGGCGCATTCGCGCATGATGTTGATGACCACATCGTCCGGGACCTGCGCCGTCGCAGGGAAGGTCATGCCCAGGCTCATCACGGTGCCTGAAGCCAGCAGGTAAGCGAAACGGCGCGCAATCATCAATTCGGACTCCTCTCGTCGCGCGTGACACTGGCCGCAAGCCGCGTTGCTGGCAAGAGGCTTGATAGAAGCGCGTTGCCCGTACCGCGACAATGAGCCCGTTGCATGCGTGGCCGGGAAATCGCCCGTTTCACGGGGAAACCGCTTGTCTCTATTGGCAAACTGTGATTCTGTGATGTTGAGGACATCGCAGATGACAGTGAAGCGCATCAATCGGGAAACAGTGATCCAGACAGGTGCGCTTGCCTGGCTGCTGCTGCTCGGCGGCCTGGCGCTTGCTGGCCCGGGCGGCGTGCTCGCATGGGGCGAAAATTTGGCCGTACTGCAACAGCGCGAAACCCAGATCGAAGCGCTGCTGGAGGAACGGGCAGAGCTTCGCAACCGGGTCGCCCTGCTTGACCGGAACAACGCCGATCCGGATCTGGTGACCGAACTCATCCGGCGCAATCTGAATGTCGTCCACCCCGACGAGTACATAATCGAGCTCGAATCTTCGCGCTGATCGGGGTGCCAATTTAACCCATACGGTTCGGTGCGGTGATGCGGCGTTGCCAGCCTTGCGCCCGTGTGCTTATGGGCGAGGGCACACGTCAGACAGCGAGGCCCGACTTGTCCAAATCCCCCGCCAAAAAGGCTCCGGCCAAAAAACGCGCAGCCGCGAGCAAATCCCCGAAAGATTCCTCCGACCAGTTCCAGCTTCGCAGCCTGCAGGATGAATTCGAGAAAGGCCGGCGGTTCGAGCCGGACGAAGCCGTGCTGCTCGCCTTCTATGAGAAGATGCTCCTGATCCGCCGCTTCGAGGAAAAGGCGGGGCAGCTTTACGGGCTCGGCCTGATCGGTGGTTTCTGCCATCTCTATATTGGCCAGGAAGCGGTCGCGGTCGGACTGCAGACCGCGCTTGAGGAAGGCAAGGACAGCGTCATCACCGGTTATCGCGACCACGGGCACATGCTCGCCTACGGTATCGATCCGAAAGTGATCATGGCCGAACTAACAGGGCGCGAGGCGGGGATCAGCCGCGGGAAGGGCGGTTCGATGCACATGTTCTCGACCGAGCATGCATTTTACGGCGGACATGGCATCGTTGGCGCGCAGGTGCCGCTCGGCGCCGGCCTCGCCTTTGCCCACAAATATCGTGAGGATGGCGGAATCTGCATGGCCTATTTCGGCGACGGTGCAGCCAATCAGGGGCAGGTTTACGAGACGTTCAACATGGCCAGTCTGTGGCAACTGCCGATCGTCTTCGTGGTGGAGAACAACCAGTATGCGATGGGCACTTCGGTCAAGCGCAGCTCGGCCGAGACGGAATTCTATCGCCGCGGCACAGCCTTCCGCATTCCCGGCATCAAGGTGAACGGCATGGATGTGCTGGAGGTGCATCAGGCGGCAAGGATCGCGACCCAGTATGTTCGCGACGGCAACGGCCCGATCCTGCTAGAGATGTCCACCTACCGCTACCGCGGTCATTCGATGTCCGATCCCGCCAAATATCGGACGCGCGAGGAAGTGCAGGATATGCGCGAGCACCACGATCCGATCGAACGCGCCAAGGCCGACCTGCAGAAAATGGGTGTGCCGGAAGACCGCCTGAAAGAAATCGACAAGGCGATCCGTGCCCAGATTGCGGACGCCGCCGACTTTGCGGAAACCTCGCCAGAGCCGGAGCCGTCGGAACTCTACACCGACGTGCTGGTGGAGAGCTACTGATGGCAATCGAACTCAAGATGCCTGCCCTTTCCCCGACGATGGAAGAGGGAACGCTGGCCCGCTGGCTGGTCAAAGAAGGCGATGAAGTGTCCGCCGGCGATATCCTTGCCGAGATTGAAACCGACAAGGCGACGATGGAATTCGAAAGCATCGACGAAGGCACTGTCGGAAAGATTCTCGTCCCGGAAGGAAGCGAGAATGTGAAGGTAGGCACGGTTATTGCCGTGCTGGCCGGCGAAGGTGAAGATGTGGCGGACGCAAGCGTCGAAACCGAGCCGAAGCAAGAGGTTCCATCGCCCGAGACGTCGGAAAGTCCGGCGCAGGCGGATTCGCTGGAAGCGCCGAAGGAGCGCCCCCGGAAGGCGGACCCGGATGTTCCTGCAGGAACCAATATGGTCAAGCTGACCGTTCGCGAAGCTCTCCGCGACGCAATGGCCGAAGAGATGCGCCGGGACGAACGTGTGTTCGTAATGGGCGAAGAGGTCGCGGAATATCAGGGCGCGTACAAGGTTACGCAGGGTCTGCTGGAAGAGTTCGGACCGAAGCGCGTGATCGACACCCCGATCACCGAATACGGCTTTGCGGGTATCGGGACGGGTGCCGCCATGGGCGGTTTGCGTCCGATTGTCGAGTTCATGACGTTCAACTTCGCCATGCAGGCGATCGACCACATCATCAATTCGGCCGCCAAGACCAATTACATGTCGGGCGGTCAAATGCGTTGCCCGGTGGTCTTCCGCGGACCCAATGGCGCGGCCAGCCGCGTGGCTGCCCAGCACAGCCAGAATTATGGCCCTTGGTACGCCAGCGTGCCGGGGCTTGTGGTGATTGCACCTTATGACAGCTCGGACGCCAAGGGGCTGCTCAAGGCGGCTATCCGTAGCGAGGACCCGGTGGTGTTCCTGGAAAACGAGCTGGTCTATGGCCGCAATTTCGAAGTCGCCCAGCTTGACGATCATGTGCTTCCCATCGGCAAGGCGCGGATCGTGCGCGAAGGCAGTGATGTAACGATCGTGTCTTATTCGATCGGAGTGGGCTTTGCGCTCGAAGCCGCCGAGCAATTGGCTGGCGAAGGGATCGAAGCGGAAGTGATCGACCTCAGGACGTTACGCCCGCTCGATCGCGAGGCAATCCTGGAGAGCCTGGTGAAGACCAACCGGCTGGTGGTAGCCGAGGAAGGCTGGCCGCAATGTTCGATTGCATCCGAAGTGATTTCCATCTGCATGGAGGAAGGTTTCGATCATCTCGATGCGCCGGTGCTTCGGGTATGCAACGAGGATGTGCCGCTGCCTTACGCCGCCAATCTCGAAAAGCTGGCGCTGATCGATGCCGCGCGGATTGCAGAGGCGGCCCGGAAAGTCTGCTACCGCGACTGAAAACGACGCCGCATTTCAGAACGAGTCGAACGTGTCGCAGTGCGCGATCGGCTCGGGCTGGTCGGGGTCTCGCTGGTAGATCTGGCTGAGGTCGCGTTCGTCACGGACGTTGAAGGCGGATGTGGCGGTCATTGTCCGGGCTGTGGCGAACAGGTCGGCGATTATCGGCTGATAGTCGTAAGCGATTTCGACAAACATCACCGCTTCGCCAGGGAACGCAACGATCTCCGCGCCCTCGGGCCCCATGCCGACTAGATTGGTGTGAAGCCCGTCGCCGGCCTTGCCATGGCTGGGCTCATGCTGCTTCCGGCCCTTGCAGCGCTGCCAATGAATATATTGCTGATCTTCGGTTCCCGGGACAACTTCCAGGCTGGAAAGGATTATCCGGCCGTGCTCAAGGATGTTCGAGGCGGGCCCCGCCTGGACATGGGCACCCATGAAGACATCGTTGATGTCGCTTTCATAGAGCTTCACTTCGCCCAGAAGCGAGTTTTCCCCCACGCGCGAGGCATTGTCCGCGACCAGCAGTGCCACTTGGCTGACTCGCATTTGCACCACTGCCTGATGCGCGGTCTCGATGCCCCACAGCCCCGTCATCAGCAATACGGGCACCGCGAGCGCGAACTCGGTAATTGCTGCGCCCTCCCGAGCTCGCAGCAGGTGCATCATAAAGAGGCGGAGACGGCTCACAGGCAGGTTCCCACCGAGGCGAGCGTTTCCTGCTCGTCATAGGGCTGGTTGCGCAAAACGGTGGTGGCCTGCATCGTCACCGTCTTGCTGAAGCCCGCCATATTGGCGACGCCAAAGGTCCGGGGGTAAGTGACCGTGACCGTATAGAGCACGGCATCGCGCGCGCCCCCCATGCCGGCCTTGCCCCGATCATCGTCCCAAATGCCGTTGCCATTGAGGTCTTCGAACGGCTCGCCATCGTCGCATTTGCCGTCCTTGTTGATGTCGCTGAAATCTTCCGGCTTGCCGACTTCGGAAAAGCTGGAATAGCTGCGCCGCTCGAACGTCAGTTCGGCGTGTGGTGAGAGGCGCCGCACCGCCGCTTCGACGCGGGCGTCTATCTCGGCTTCGCTCGCCGCAGCGCCTTCCAGCGTTGATGCTCGCGCGGCCTGTTGCACAGCGCCCTGGAGCTGAGACTGGGTATAGTAAGTGTACCCCATATCGAACATGCCCAGCAGCATCAGCAGCAGAACCGGGGAGAGCATGGCGAACTCGATCAGCGCCGCGCCGCGCGTATCCCGATGAATCTGGCGAAGCAGGGTCACCGGACCACCCGCAGCTCGCTCATCTTCTTGGCGATCGCCGAGAAGGAAACGTTGAGCTCCTGCGCGTCGGCGGCTTCGAAATAGTGACCCTCCCCGGCACATTCCTTCATCACATCGGACAGCGCGGTACCGAAGCCGATGACCCAGACGGTAATGTTCTTTTTGCGCACCTCCGAGCAGGCGAAGGCAAAGCGCTTCTCGACCGTTTCGTTGAGCGAGAGGGATGAGTTGGATTTCCAGCGCCGTGAATCGAGAGGCTCGAGCCCGTAACTCGAATAGGACAGGTCGAGTGTCGAGGTCTCGCCGTCGGTAAGGAAGATCAGGTGGCGGCTTGTCGGGATCCCTGAATTCCGGTCGGCATTTTCCGAGGCGAAGATGCCGCTCGGGGAAAGCAGGCGACCGCCCCAGATCATCCCGATATCGTGATAGGTATGGCCTCCAGGTTGGAGGCCGGCGAGGTAGGTTTCGATCTCGCCCGTATCCATCTCGCCCAACTTGCGCGCTGGGGGAGGGCAGGCTGCGGTTCCAAGCGTGGCCGGGGACACGAAATCCTGGGCCGAAACCGTGACACCGTTCTTCTTGAAGCTGCCCTGTCCATCATAGGTCATGTTGCGGGCGAAAATGATATCCGGGAATTGCGGCCGCCACTGCGTATCCGGATCACCGGGTGAGGGAACCCGGTCGATGTCGAGATCGAGTGCGCGATCGAGGTCGACATTGTCGTAGTCGCCGATTTCATAGGTGCCGCGCTCTTCAATGCAGCCGTTCGACGTCTCGCGCCAGTCGCTCACATCGAGCGTGAGAGACTGGTACTTCCATTTGGGCGTTTCGGGATCATCCTTCTGGATCACCCTCGACTGGTAGGTCCATTCGGGCGTTACCCATTCGTCTTCGAGCAGGCCGCCAACATTGACGTTGGTAGAATAGGGCACGAATCCGTACCGGATGCGCGTGCCTGCAGCGGCCGCTGCGGCGAGCTGCGCATGGAAGTTGCGGACCGTTTCGCGAAGCGCGGCAATGCGCGGCACTTCGTCGCCCGGATTAGTGGTTCCCATCGATCCGGTGACGTCGAGCACCATCATCACATCGGTATCGACCACGCTGATCTGGGCCTGGCATTCCACCTCGACCGGCACTTCCGCATATCCGAAGATCTGCATGATGGTGGTCGGTACTATGACATTCGCGACCGCGGAGATCGAATAGTCCTCTTCCAGAGTCATCGCGAAGGCGCGGTCGTAGGTGCCGTAGGTTCCGTCCTGGAAATTGACGTTGAAGAATCGATTGCCAATTGACGCTGCGTCCTCGGGAATGTCGCCAGTGACAACCGCCTCCGAGCCCAGCCGCTTGCGCGCGGCGAGGACACCCGCATCGCAGGCCTGCTGCAGGCGGCTCTGCGAGAGATAAGAGCGTCCCAGGTCCACTCCGCCCCCGACCATCGCCAGGAGAGGCAGGATGGCCGCCGCCACCAGGGCGAGCGTATTGCCTGCCCGGTCGCGCGCGAGACGGCCGAGGAACGACCCGGTCTTCCGGACAAACGGAGAGGCCAGCAGGATTTTCACCCTGCCGGAATAGTGGCGGCCAAGTGGCATACCTCCTAACGAACCCGGTTAATTTGGTAACAAATTGATCGCCGGCCCGTGAGGCTTGACGCAGCCGGATCCGGCCGCGAGGGCGGGCCAATGGAAGTAAACCCCATCAGTGAACTTCCGCCGCCGCAGCGGCTGGCGCTTGCCTATGCTCCCGCGCGAAGCCGGGCGCAGACGCTGGCCTTGCTGGCCTACGATGCGCAGCTGGGGCTGATCGTTCGGCGGACGAGCGAGCCGATACTCGGCCAGATGCGCCTCGCCTGGTGGCGGGACCAGCTGGCGCTTCCTGCAGGAGGGCGCCCGAAAGGGAACCGGGTGCTGGCGATGCTGGCCGCGCTCGAGGGCGAAGAGCATGCCTTGCGCGAAATGGCCAGCGGGTGGGAAGTCCTGCTCGGAGAGCATCTGGGCGCGGATGCAATCCGTGAACATTCCAGAAGCCGAGCGGCTGGTTGGCTGGCCATGGCCAGGTTACAGGATGCCGATGAGGAAAGTGTTGAGCGGGCGGCGCAATGCTGGGCACTCGGCGATCTCGCCGCCAATCTCGGCGGTAGCGAGCAGCAGCGTGTTGTCGAAATTGGCGAACCCGTAAGGAGCAGCCAGCCTCGCCTGCCCCGCACATTCCGCTCGCTGGCGGTGCTGGCGGGGCTGGGCCGCCGCAGCCTCGCACGGGGAGGTGCGCCGTTGCTCGCGGGGCCGGGGAGTGTGCTGGCCGCCATCCGCCTTGGCATCTCGGGTCGATAGTTTATGCTCAGCGGAGCAAGTCGGGGGGCGCAAATGAACCGGATCGTATTGGGAGCTGTCCTGGCGCTCGTGCTGGCCGGTGTCGGGCTTTTCTGGTGGCAGGGCAGGGCGGAGATCGAGCGTGCGGCCCCGCCGCCGGCCTCGCCCGATGAATCGGCGGATGATGCGCTTCCCATCGCCGATATTTCCGGGCTGCAGGGTCCGGCCCCACCCGAAGCCACCGAGCTGACGCGCGAGCAGCGGCGCTTCTTCCGCTACGATCGCAATCGCGATCTGCGCATCACCCGGGCGGAGATGCTTTCGACCCGCGCCGATGCATTTCGCAAGCTCGACAAGGACGGCAACAATCTGCTGACCTTCGAGGAGTGGGCGGTGACCACGGTGGACCGCTTCGAAGGCGCCGATGAAAATGGCGACCGCGAACTGAGCCCTGCAGAATTCGCCGCCACAGCCCCAAGCCCGCGTCCCTCGTCCTCCTGCCGCTGCTAGGCAGGGACCATTTCAACGGCCCCGGACTGCTGTGACCAGCGGACAAAATCCGCCTTGGCGCGCGAAGTATAGAATTCCTTGCGCGCCTTCTTGTGGACCTTGCCTTCGGGCGGCGGGAACAGGCCGAAATTGACGTTCATGGGCTGGTAGGTCTCGGCTTCGGCATCGCCGGTGATATGGCCGAGCAGCGCGCCCATGGCTGTTGTGACAGGCGGCGTTTGCCAGCTGCCACCGGATATCTCGGCCGCAGCCATAATGCCCGCCAAGAGCCCGACGGCGGCGCTTTCCACATAGCCTTCGCAGCCCGTGATCTGCCCGGCAAAACGGATATGCTCCGCGCCTTTGAGCCGGAGCTGCCGGTCGAGCAGCATCGGCGAATTCAGGAAGGTGTTGCGGTGGAGCCCGCCCAGCCGCGCGAATTCGGCATTCTCGAGGCCCGGTATGGTGCGGAACAGGCGGACCTGCTCACCGTGCTTCAGCTTGGTCTGGAAGCCCACCATGTTCCATAGCGTGCCCAGCTTGTTGTCCTGCCTCAGCTGGACGACGGCGTAGGCCTTGCTGCCGTCATGCGCATTGGTGAGGCCGACCGGCTTCATCGGGCCGTAGCGCAGCGTTTCGGGGCCGCGCTCCGCCATCACCTCGATCGGCATGCAGCCTTCGAAATAGGGCGTGTCGGCTTCCCATTCCTTGAAGCTGGTCTTCTCGCCGGCGATCAGCCCGTCGATGAAAGCAAGGTATTGCTCCTTGTCCATCGGGCAGTTGATGTAGTCCTTGCTATCGCCCTTGTCCCAGCGCGACTGGTACCAGC
>CAYRCH010000006.1:10417-18177 GCA_964422665.1 uncultured Sphingomonadaceae bacterium
TCGCCGGCGCGCATGATGAGCGAATCCAGCTGCCGCATTTCCCAGTGCAGCAGGCCGACGGCGTTGCGCTCGTCATCGTCGGAGCGGAAGGAATTGGAGCAGACCAGTTCGGCCAGCCCGTCGGTGAGATGAGCGTCGGTCGATCCGCCGCCGCCGCGCATTTCCGACAGGCGCACTTTCACGCCCCGCCGGGCGAGCTGCCAGGCGGCTTCGCTTCCGGCGAGGCCGCCGCCGATGATGTGGACCTGGTGCGTCATAGGCGCGCACCTAGTGCTTGCCTCACCATTGCATCAAGTCCAAGTTCGCGGGCTGGGGAGACTTCATGACGAGACGTGCACTGATCGACCACCGCCCGTGGCTGCTTGCGGGCATCCTTGCCGCGGCGGCGTTCTACCTGCTCAGCGGCGAGAATATCGGCGGCACCTACCTGATCCTCATCAAGGGCACGGCAGTGGCCTTTCTCGCTATCTATGCGCTGGCGCGGGGATGGGGCCCGGACGCCCGCCTGCTGGCGCTTTACCTTGCGATCAGCGCCGTGGGAGACATGGCGCTGGAGCTTTATTTCACCGTCGGCGGTGCGTTCTTCTTCGTCGCCCATATTGTCGCCCTCTCCATTTTCCTGCGCAACCGGCGCGAACATCCGACGGCAAGCCAGAAGGCGGCGGGGGCAGGGCTGCTCATCGGCACACCCGTGATCGCCTGGCTGCTGACCATGGACGCGGCCATCGGACTCTACGGGCTGGCCCTGGGCGGGATGGCCGCCGGCGCCTGGCTCAGCCGCTTTCCGCGCTACCGCGTGGGGTCAGGCGCGGTGCTGTTCGTCATCTCCGACTTCCTGATATTCGCCCGCATCGGCGGGAAGATCGACCCGGTCATCGCCGACTGGCTGGTCTGGCCGATCTATTTCGTCGGCCAATTATTGATCTGCACCGGGGTGATCCAGTCGCTGCGCAAGGCCGATGCACAGGCGAACTGATTACTACACACGTTCCGCGGCGAATTCCTGTGACCTTTGGATAAGAAATCCCGTAATTACAGCTTATTACATGTTAGGCGCGAGCAGGATCTGTGACCATCCAGACGCTCCCACCAAGAGCCCGAATTTACCGCCCGGCCAGCCGGGGATTCGCTGCCGCAAATCTTGCCAATGACTGAGTATCGCACGATCCGGGCCTTGTAGGAAAGCCCGGAGAGGCGCCTATTCGAACTCGGTCGGGGTCGGATCGTCGCGGTCGGAGGGCGTCTCGGGGGTGGTCGGCGTCGTGGTGCGCCCCTCCATCTCCTCGACCACCGCTTCCTCGGCGTCGTTTTCCGGGCCTGCTTCCTCGTCGATCCGCACTGCGCTGACCAGCGTTTCGCCGCCCGCGACGTTGAAGATCCGCACGCCGGCCGAACTGCGCCCGATGATACGGAACGCCTTCTCCGCCGCTTCCTCGTTCTCCACCAGGTGGCGCAGGTCGAGCGGCAGGCGGATCAGCTTGGCCTGGTCGGTCACCAGCATCAGCTGCTGGCCGTGCCGGACCGGGAAGCTGGCCACCACCTTGCCGTTGCGCTCGATATTGTCGATGTTGACGATGCCCTGGCCGCCGCGTCCGATCCGCCGGTATTCATAGGCGGAAGAGACCTTGCCGTAGCCATTGGCGCAGACGGTCAGGATGAACTCTTCCTTGTCCTGCATTTCGGCGAAGCGTTCAGGCGAGAGCGAAGGCTCCCCTTCCTTCTCCGCCTTCCAGGGCGCGAATTTGAGATACTGGTCGCGCTCGTCCGCTTCGGTGCCGACACGGTGCAGGATTGAAAGCGAGACGACTTCGTCTTCGTTTTTCAACGTCATACCCCGCACACCTGTCGACGTGCGTGAAGTGAACTCGCGGATATCGTCGGCTGCGAAGCGGATGGCCTTGCCGTCGCGGCTCGCCAGCAGCACGTCGTCGCCCGGATCGAGCAGGGCGACGCCGATCAGGCGGTCGTCGGACCCTTCCTCGAAGCGCATGGCCAGCTTCCCGTTGGACGGGATATTGGCGAAAGCGTCCATGCTGTTGCGCCGCACGCTGCCTTTGGCCGTGGCGAACACCACGCTCAGCGCGCCCCACGTGCCCTCGTCTTCGGGCAGCGGAAGCACGGCCGCGATGGTTTCTCCTTCGTCCAGCGAGGGCAGCAAATTGACGATCGGGCGCCCCCGCGTCTGCGGCCCGCCTTCGGGCAGTTTCCAGACCTTGAGACGGTAGGCCTTGCCGGCGGTGGAGAAGAACAGCACCGGATTGTGCGTCGAAGTGACGAACATGTCCGAAATGGCGTCCTCTTCCTTCGTCGCCATACCCGCGCGGCCCTTGCCGCCGCGATGCTGCGCGCGGAAGGTCGAAAGCGGCGTGCGCTTGATGTAACCATCGAGAGTGACCGTCACGACCATCTCGTCGCGTTCGATCAGGTCTTCGTCATCAATCCCGTCCCAGGCGGGCGCGATCTCGGACACACGCGGCGTGGCGTATTGTTCGCGGATCTCGGTCAGTTCCTGCCGCATCACCTCGTAGAGACGCCGCCGGTCGCCGAGAATTGCGAGATATTCCTCGATCGCGATGGCGAGCTCCTTGAGCTCGTCGCCGATCTCGTCGCGCCCGAGCGCGGTCAGCCGGTGCAGGCGCAGTTCGAGGATCGCCTTCACCTGCGCTTCGGACAGGCGGTAGTGGCCCTCGGCCGCGCCGAGATCCGGCTCCACCGCCTCGACCAGCGCCAGATAGGGCGCGATCTCGCCGATCGGCCATTCCTTGCCCAGCAGCCGCGCACGCGCTTCCGCCGGGTTCGACGAGCCGCGGATCATCGCCACGACCTCGTCGAGATTGGAAACCGCCACCACCAGCCCGAGCAGGATATGGGCCCGGTCACGCGCCTTGTTCAGTTCGAACTTTGTCCGACGGGTGATGACCTGCTCGCGGAAAAAGATGAACGCCTGGATGAAGTCGCGCAGGGTCAGCGTTTCGGGGCGGCCGCCGCGGATCGCCAGCATGTTCGCCGGGAAGCTCGCCTGAGCCGGCGTGTGGCGCCAGAGCTGGTTGAGCACGACTTCCGCCGTGGCATCGCGCTTCAGGTCGATGACGACCCGCACGCCCTGGCGGTTGGTCTCGTCGCGGATGTCGGCAATGCCTTCGATCCGCTTTTCCTTGGCCGCATCGGCAATCTTTTCGACCAGCCCGGCCTTGCCGACCTGGTACGGGATCGACGTGAGGACGATGCTTTCGCGGTCGCCGCGCCCTTTTTCGATCTGGTGGCGGCAGCGCTGGATGATCGAGCCGCGGCCGGTGAGATAGGCCGAGCGGGCACCGGCGTTGCCCAGGATCAGCGGCGCAGTCGGGAAATCCGGTCCCGGTATAATCTCGAACAGTTGCTCCGAACTGATCGCCGGATTGTCGATGAAGGCGAGACAGCCGTCGATCACCTCGCCGAGATTGTGCGGCGGGATGTTGGTCGCCATGCCCACGGCGATGCCGCCGGTGCCGTTGACGAGCAGGTTGGGGAAGCGCGCCGGCAGCACCGACGGCTCGTTGCGCGAGGCATCGTAATTCGGGACGAAATCGACCGTATCCTTGTCGAGATCGTCGAGCAGCGCGTTGGCGACCTTCGCCAGGCGCGATTCGGTGTAACGCATCGCCGCCGGCGGATCGGGGTCCATCGAGCCGAAGTTGCCCTGACCGTCGATCAGCGGGACGCGCATCGACCACCATTGCACCATGCGCGCCATTGCGTCGTAGATCGCGCTGTCGCCATGCGGGTGGTACTTGCCCATCACGTCGCCGACGATGTTGGCCGACTTGCGATAGGGCCGTCCGGCCACATAACCGCCTTCATGGGCGGCATAGAGGATGCGCCGGTGAACCGGTTTCAGGCCGTCGCGCACATCGGGCAGCGCGCGGCTCACGATCACGCTCATCGCGTAATCGAGATAACTCGTCTTCATCTCATCGACGATGTCGATGCGCGGGAAGGAGCCCGGATTTTCGGCCGGTTCGGAAATATCTATGGTGTCGCTCACCTGCGGGTGTCGCCTGCGTTGTTATAGGTTGTGGTAAGTCGCGCCAGACTAGGGGAAAGGGCCGGATCGGGCCAGCCAAACACCGCCCCGTTAGGCCTTTCAGCGCGCTTTTTCCACATATAGGCGCAACTTTGCTGCGAGCCTACGCAAAACTGCCAAAATATTGCCTTAGCCGGTCATTCAAAATGCGTTCAGCGGACCAGACCTAACCTTCAATTTGCATTAGGCGCCGCTTCGCGGCAGTAGCGCCCGCGTAAAAATTTCGGTCCGACCGCGGCCTGCCTCAATTCCACTCAGGAGATAATCTGGATGCCTTCAAGCGTTTTTTCCCGCCGCAATCGCAGCCGGGGCCTCGCCTCTCACCTTGCGATGGCGCTGGCTCTCGCCAGCGGCGGCATTGTCACCGGCGTTGCCGTGCCGGCCCCGGCTTTCGCCCAGAATGCCGACAATTCCCGCGCATTCGGCCAGGCGGCGCAATCGGCCGTCGACCTGGTCAACGGGCTCAAGGACCGTACCGACCTCGCGCCGGTGCAGCAGCAATATGACAATGCCACCACCGAAGAGGCCCGCCAGCAGGCGACCCAGCAGCTGCTGGGCATGGTCTCGGCCGAGCGCCAGGCGCTCGAGGGGATCAAGGGTTCGATCGAGACCGAGGGCGACCGCAACCTTTATGGCCAGCTGGTCTACCTGGTCGGCGTGGCTGCTCGCTCCCCGGCATTGCTGGCCGAAGGTCTCGGCCAGCAGCTCGACAGCGGGCTTGTTCCCGCCGAAGAGAAGCAGCGCTACGCATGGGATGCCGGCCGCTTCTTCTATGGTGCGGGCGATCATGCCAATGCGTCGAAATATCTCGATACGGTTCTCGAACTCAGCCCGCATGACGGGACCGCGATCGGCCTCAAGGCCGAAGCGATGGCCAATATGGGCCAGAGCGCGGAAGGGCTGGCCTTCCTCCGTTCGCGCCTGCAGCAGGCCCGCGACGCTGGCCAGACGGCATCCCCGGACGTTTACCGCCGCGGGATCCTGATCGCGCAGAACGAGCAGAACCTGCAGCAGATGGTGGCGGTCAGCACCGAGCTGGCCGAAGCGCATCCCTCGCAGCAGAACTGGGCGCTGGCGATGGATGTGCTGCGGCAGGCGAGCCGCTACCCCGATCCGGAACTGCTGGACCTTTACCGGCTGATGCAGCGGACCAACTCCTTCGCCAGCGAGAACGACATCAAGGAATATATCGAGCTGGCCGACAAGTCCGGCCTGCCGGGCGAGGTTCTGCTGGTGCTCGAGCGTACGGCCAATAGCTCCATGCGTTCGAACGGCGACCAGTATTACGCCGATTTCCGCCAACTGGCGGAAGACAAGGCGACCGCCGACCGGCGCGACCTGCCGGCGGCGAAGAGGGATGCGGAAGCGGCGAACGCCCCGGCGCAGTCCGTGGCCAGCACGGCCGACGCGTTCCTCTCTTATGGCGACAGCGCGACGGCCGAAGCGCTGTATCGCTCCGCGCTCGCAAAGGATGGCGGCGACCGCGACCGGATCATGACCCGGCTCGGCATCGCCTTGATCGACCAGGGCAAGGTGCAGGAGGCCAAGGACATGCTGTCGCAGGTGAGCGGCGCCCGGCAGCCTCTGGCACGCCTGTGGCTGCTCTACGCGAACCAGCAGCAGCCTTCCGCCTGAGGCGAACAGTCCTGGAAAATCGCAGCGGCGCGGGCATCATGTCCGCGCCGTTTGCTTTTGGGGCCTAGCGCAGCCGCCTTACATAGAGCTGCTTGTCGTCGCGGCGGAGGAGCTCGAAATTGTCGAGCTCCTTGAACATTTCCGACAGACGCTTGAACCCGTAATTGCGCACGTCGAAGCTGGAGCGGTTGCCGGCGATCTGCCCCACCTCCTGCAGCCTGGCATAGCCTTCGTCGTCGCGGTTCGCGGCTTTCCAGGCGTCGCCCAGAAGGTCGACCAGTTCCTGGTCGATGCTGGTGCGACCGCCGCCTTCGGCCTTCCTGTCTCCCGCGATCAGCTTTTCGACGTCGATGAAACGGGTGCAGGCGGTCTGTAGCGCCTGCGGGGTCCGGCTGTCGCCGAAGCAATAGACGGGCAGCCCGTCCTGCCTCAGCCGCGAGACCAGCGGGGTGAAGTCGCTGTCGCTGCTCATGATGCCGAAACCGTCGACCTTGCCCTGATAAAGCAGGTCGATCGCATCGATCGTCATGGCCATGTCGGTGGCGTTCTTGCCGCGGGTGAGGTCGAACTGCTGGAACGGCCGGATGCCATAGCGGTTGGTGATCGCATCCCAGCGCTTGAGCGCGTCCTTGGCCCAGTTGCCATAGGCTCGTCGGATATTCACCTGGCCGAGCTCCGCGAGGACGGTCAGCACGGCGTCGATGCCGTCGGGGCTGACATTGTCGGCGTCGATCAGCAGGGCGATATTGTGGGCGTGGACTTCAGGCATGGGGCGTAGATGGCGCAGCCGCGGGGGCGGTGCAAGGCCGCATCCTCTCAGGCGGGTGCGAACTTCCCGCGGCGTTCGTCGAGAATGTGCAGCACCCCGTCCGATATGGCGAAAAATGCCCCGCGCAGCGTAAGCTCGCCGAGCTTTTCCTGCTCGCGGACGCAGGGGAATGTGCGCAGGTTCGCCAGGCTGACTTTCACCGCCGCCTGCTCCATCGCCCGCTCCGCATCGCGGCCGGTGGTGCCCAGCTCCTGCGCGATCGGCGCGCGTGCTTCGTCCAGCAGGCTGATCCAGTCGGCCACGAAGCCGCCTTCGCCCGGGGCGCAGCCATGCATGGCCTGGGTCAGCGCCGCCTGGCAGCCGCCGCACATGCCGTGCCCCATCACCAGGATTTCGCGCACCTTGAGCACCTGCACCGCAAATTCCAGCGCCGCCGACACGCCGTGGAGGCCCGGCGTCGTCTCGAACGGGGGAACCAGCGCGGCGACATTGCGGATCACGAATATCTGACCGGGATTCACGTCGAAGATCTGCGCCGGGTCGACCCGGCTGTCGGAGCAGGCGATCACCATGACTCGCGGCTGCTGGCCCTCACTGAGCTGGGCCCAGCGTTCGCGCTCGGTCTTGTAGTCCTTTTCGCGAAAGCGCCGATAGCCCGTGAGCAGTTCGGCCAGTTCGGTGGTAATCGTCGTCATGGCACGCCAATGCCGCGCATGCTTGCGGCTGGCAAGCGTCACGCCTAAGTGGGCCGTTGATGAACGACCTTTCCGCAGCTCCCCGCCCCGAAAGACAGCGCAAGCCCGACTGGATCCGGGTGAAGGCCCCCGTCAGCAAGGGCTATCAGGAAACGCGCGCGCTGATGCGCGAGCTGAGGCTGAACACGGTGTGCGAAGAAGCCGCCTGCCCCAATATCGGGGAGTGCTGGACCAAGAAGCATGCCACGGTGATGATCCTGGGCGATGTCTGCACGCGTGCCTGCGCCTTCTGCAACGTCAAGACGGGCATGCCGCGCAAGGTCGATCCGCTGGAGCCGGAGCATGTCGCCGCGGTTGCTGCTAAGCTAGGGCTTGAACATATCGTCGTCACCAGCGTCGACCGGGACGATTTGCCCGATGGCGGGGCGGGGCAGTTCGTGAAGGTGATCGAGGCCATCCGCCGCGAAACGCCGGATACGACGATAGAGATCCTGACCCCCGATTTCCGCGGCAAGATGCGCCCGGCTGTGGAGGCGATCTGTGCCGCCGGGCCCGATGTCTATAATCACAATCTGGAGACCGTGCCGCGGCTCTATCC
>CAYRCH010000006.1:18277-19832 GCA_964422665.1 uncultured Sphingomonadaceae bacterium
TTCAAGCGCGCAGAGCGTGGCCTGACGGCGCACTCCGGCGCGGTCTTCCCCTTCGAACATCCGCTCCTCGGCGTCGGGATCGGAATCTCCGCGCACCGTGCGGGCGAATACCACTGTTCCGACGGGCTTCTGATCGGTGCCGCCGCCGGGGCCGGCAATGCCGCTGATCGCGACTGCCACATCGGCGTCGCTGCGCTCCAGCGCGCCCTGAGCCATGGCGAATACGCAGGCAACGGAGACGGCGCCGAACGCGTCGATGATATCTTCCGGGACGCCGAGCAATTCCTGCTTGGCCTCGTTCGAATAGGTGACAAAGCCCCGGTCCAGCACTTCGGACGAACCTGGAATCTCCGTCAGCGCGGCGGCGACCAGCCCGCCGGTGCAGCTTTCCGCCACCACCACTTTCCGCCCGGCAGCAGCATTCTCCTTCACGACCCTGCGAGCCAGTTCCACGATATTGGAGGGAAGGAGATCAGCGCTCATTCTGGATCAGACAGGCAAAGGGATGGATTTTCGACACCGGCCATTTCCACGATAAAACTTATCAGCCCTCCGACATTTTCAACCGGCAGGGGGGCGAGCAGTTCCACGCCACGGTCGATCCTGGCGCAATCCTTGACCTTGATTTCCTGCGCCACCTTCTGGATCACGATAGTGTCGACCACCAGCCGCAGGGTTTCGGGCGGCAGCTGCTCGAACGCCTGAACGAGATCCCGGTTGGTCCCAGTGGCGGCGAAGCTTTCCAGCAAACGGTACGCGCCGGGCCAGCTCCGATCCGCGAGCGCGGCGAAACGGGCGGAAAACCGTTCCCCTTCGCGTGCCAGAAAGCCCTTCCCGCTCATCGTTGCTGCACATTTGGTACGGTAGGCGTCGACCAGCGACGGCATGGTGTAGACCACGGCGTCGGAAAGGTCGCGGGGATCCACGCATCTTGTTTGCTGCGCCTGCGCGGCCTGGCCGGTCAGGAGCGCCATGCCGGCCAAAGCTCCGGCTGCTATGTTTGTCATTCGCATCATTGCATTCCCTGCATCAATCGCTGCGCAGCATGACGGTTGCCTGCGCGGCTATACCTTCGCCGCGACCTGTGAAGCCGAGCCCTTCGGTTGTGGTCGCTTTGACGTTAACGCGAGCTGTGTCGACCGCGAGGAGCCCGGCGATGGTTTCCTTTATCGCCTGCTTGTGCGGGCCGATTTTGGGAGCCTCGCAAATGATCGTGAGATCGGCATTGGCGACATAGAGACCCGCCTCAGCCGCAAGGGCGACGGCATGTTCCACGAATTGTGCCGAACGCGCGCCGCGCCATTGCGGGTCGCTCGGCGGGAAGTGTTCGCCGATGTCGCCCGCTCCGGCCGCGCCGAGGATCGCATCGGTCAGTGCATGCAGAACGACGTCGGCATCGCTGTGACCGGCGAGGCCCTTATCGTGAGGAATCTGGATGCCGCCCAGCCACAGCTCTTCTCCTGCCGCCAGCCGGTGCACGTCATAGCCCGTGCCGCTGCGCCACTCGCTCGTGCCGCCGCCGAAATCCCCGGCAAAGGTTATCTTGCGCAGCGCC
>CAYRCH010000006.1:19932-25200 GCA_964422665.1 uncultured Sphingomonadaceae bacterium
CCACTCGCTCGTGCCGCCGCCGAAATCCCCGGCAAAGGTTATCTTGCGCAGCGCCTCGTCTCCTTCGACCAGTGCGACAGCACCGTCGGCCGCGCGCAGCACTTCGGCATCGTCGCCCGCATCGGCGTCGCCTTGCCATTGCCGGTGGGCAGCGAGAATTTCCGCAAAGCGGAAGGCTTGGGGAGTCTGGACCCGCCTGATCGTATCGCGATCCTCCCGGGCGGTGGCCATCGCGCCTTCGGCCCGCACCAGGCTGTCCACGATGGGTAGGGCAGGGACCGCGCCGGCATGTGACGCCAGCGCGTCGCGCAGTCGCCCGATCACTGCGACCGGCAGTTGCGGCCGCGCGGCGTCATGGATCAGCACATGTTCCGGCCCCGTGGCGGCAAGAGCCTCCAGCGCCGCGCGCACCGAGAGCTGGCGCGTCGCGCCGCCTTCGACGAGCCGGATGTTCGGCAATCCACGGAGGATGTCTTCCACGCGCTCCGTCTCCCCCTCGGGAATGGCCACGACGACCGGATTTGCCCCTGACGTCACGAATGTTTCGACCGAGTGACGCAGGAGCGGCTTGCCGTGCCAGGGCCGGAACTGTTTCGGGACCGTGCCGCCAGTGCGGCTGCCGCTGCCTGCCGCAACCACGATTGCGGCAAAGGGGGGAGGGGGAGGCTCGCCTGCCATTGCAGGCGCGCGCTAGCTGCTTGCGTGGCGGGCTGCAATCCACTATGCGCCTGCCCAAATTTTAGGCAGATTTTCGAACCCGCAATGGCAATGCTTCCGGTCCCTACAAAGCCAAAGCCCATCGACATCGGCTCGGTGCGGATCGACATGCCTGTCGTGCTGGCGCCGATGACGGGAGTGACGGACATGCCTTTTCGTCGCCTGGTGCGGCGATATGGGTCGGGGCTCAACGTCACCGAAATGATCGCCAGCGAAGCGGCGATCCGCGAAACGCGCCAGTCGATCCAGAAGGCGGCGTGGGATCCGGCGGAAGAGCCGGTTTCGATGCAGCTTGTGGGCTGCGATCCGCAAAGCATGGGCGAGGCGGCGAAGCTCAACGAAGATCGGGGCGCGGCGATCATCGACATCAATTTCGGATGCCCGGTGCGCAAGGTGGTCAACGGCTATGCCGGATCGGCGCTGATGCGCGAGGTTCCGCTTGCACGCAGGCTGATGGAAGCCACGGTCAAGGCGGTATCCGTCCCGGTCACGGTCAAGATGCGGATGGGCTGGGATCATGCCAGCCTTAACGCGCCGGAACTGGCAAAAATCGCCGAGGATCTGGGGGTCCGGATGGTGACCGTCCATGGGCGCACGCGCAACCAGATGTACAAGGGCTCGGCCGACTGGGCTTTTGTCCGCAAGGTCAAGGACGCGGTCTCGATCCCGGTCATCGTCAATGGCGATATCTGCACGATCGAGGATGCATCCCGGGCGCTGGAACAGTCGGGCGCGGACGGCCTGATGATCGGACGGGGCGCCTATGGGAAGCCGTGGCTGCTGGGGCAGGTGATGCACTGGTGGAACACGGGCGAACGGCTTGACGCGCCCGGCCTGGAAGAACAATATCTCACTGTTACAGAGCATTACCACACGATGCTCGAGCTGTATGGCAATGATGTCGGCTGCAAGGTCGCCCGCAAGCACATTGGCTGGTACACCAAGGGCCTGCCCGGCTCGGCAGAGTTCCGCAACAAGGTCAACTTCATCAACGATCCCGCGCAGGTACTGGGCGAGATCGAGCGGTTCTACGAGCCGTTCATGCGCCGCCGCGCGGCATGAGCGAGGCTGCTGCGCCGCCCGGCGCACGGGCACAGATTACCGGTCTCACATTTGCCGTGCTTCTGCTCGACGCAGAGGCGATCATTCGAGAGGCCAATCCTTTTGCCGAGGACCTGTTGGGCGTCAGTGCGCGGCGGCTTGCCGGCCAGAAGATCACCGATGTCGTGGAATTCCAGGAGCAGCCGGTGATCGAACGCCTCGGGCGGGCCGATGCCCAGTTCACCGCCCGGGGGCTGACAATCCGGGTGGGAGACCGGGAACCGACAGTGAACCTGACCTTGTCGCCGCTGGCCAGCCATCCGGGCTGGCGCGTGATGACGCTTTCCGACGCCTCCCAGGGAGAGCGGCTCGGCGAGGAGGACCGGCAGATCGGCCTGCGCGGCCCGGCGATCCTGGCCCATGAAATCAAGAACCCGCTCGCCGCGATCCGCGGGGCGGGCCAGCTCATTGCCCGCAAGCTCGACAAGAAGGACCAGCAGCTTACCGACCTGATTGCCGGGGAAGTGGAGCGCATCGCAAGCCTGATCGACCGGATGCAGCGCCTGGGCCGCGAACAGCCGGAGCCGGTAGGTCCGCTCAACCTGTATGAAGCGATCCACCGGGCGACCGATGTGGTGGCCGCAGCGGGAGACAGGGGCGTGCGCCTGCGCGAGGAATTCGATCCTTCGCTCCCGCCGGTGCTGGCCAATGGCGAAGCGCTGGTCCAGGTGCTGATCAACCTTATTTCGAATGCGCGGGATGCCTGCCGCGGCGAACCCGATCCCCAGATCGTGATCGCCACGCGCTTCGTCAGCGGCACGGTGCTCAATGTCATTCGCCTGGGGCGGCCGGTGAAGCTCCCGATCGAAATCAGCGTCAGCGACAACGGGCCCGGCGTGGACCCGGCGCTGCGCGACCATATTTTCGAACCTTTCGTGACTTCGAAGAAGAACGGGCAGGGGCTCGGCCTCGCGCTGGTCAGCAAGCTCATCCGCGACATGAACGGCCGGATCGTGCACGAGCGCGACGAGAAGGGCGGGTGGACGCATTTCCGCATCAACCTGCCGGTGGCGAAATAGGAGATTGGCGCATGACGAAACGCGCCCTGCTGGTTGAAGACGACACCGGGATTGCCACCGTCATTACCGCTGCGCTCGAGGAAGAGGGCATGGCGGTCGATCATTGCGACGCCATTGCCGAGCGAGACCGGCTGCTGGCGGCCAATGACTACGATGTGCTGCTGACCGACGTGATGCTGACCGATGGCGATGGCATTGAAAGCCTGGGGGCCGTGACAGCCGCCCATCCCCGGCTGCCGGTGATCATTCTTTCCGCCCAGAACACGTTAGATACGGCGGTTCGCGCGAGCGATACCGGGGCATTCGAATATTTCCCCAAACCCTTCGATCTCGACGAACTCGTCCGGGCGGCGGTCCAGGCCGCTGCCCGAAACGGCCAGTCCGGAGCCGAGCACGGCGAAACCGCGGAAGCAATGCCGCTGGTCGGGCGCAGCCGGGCCATGCAGGAAGTGTTCCGCATGATCGGGCGGGTGCTGCGCAACGACCTGACGGTGCTGATCCTGGGCGAGTCCGGTACTGGCAAGGAACTGGTCGCGGAAGCCATCCACCAGCTCGGCAAGCGGAAGTCCGGCGCGTTCGTTGCAGTGAATACGGCCGCCATTCCTCACGACCTGATCGAGAGCGAACTTTTCGGACACGAGAAAGGCGCCTTCACCGGTGCGGTCGCGCGCTCGATCGGGAAGTTCGAACAGGCCGACGGGGGCACGCTGTTCCTCGACGAAATCGGGGACATGCCGCTGGAGGCGCAGACGCGGCTGCTGCGCGCGCTGCAGTCCGGCCGCATCCGCCGGGTCGGCGGAAGGGAGGAAATCGCGGTCGATGTCCGCATAATTGCGGCAACGAACCGGGATCTCGAACCCATGGTGGCAGAAGGAAAGTTCCGCGAGGATCTCTATTACCGGCTCAATGTCGTGCCGATCCTGCTTCCTCCCCTGCGCGAGCGGCGTGAGGATATCGGCGCCCTCGCGCGCCACTTCCTAGCTCTTGCAGCGCAGGAAGGACTGCCGAAGCGGCGGCTCGCGGAAGGCGCGGAACGCCTGCTCATGTCACGGCCCTGGCGCGGCAATGTGCGCGAACTGCGGAACTTCATCATGCGCGCGGTGCTTCTTGCCCGCAACGATGAGGTGGATGAAGAAACGGTCCGGGCGCTGCTGGCGCCTGCGGATCTTCGCCAGTCGGGCGGCGAAGGCGCGGATTGGGAGACAATTTTGGCGGCCTGGCTGGAACAAAACGACCCACCGCCCGGAACGCTGTATCATGCAGCGCTGGCGGCGTTCGAGCGCCCGCTGTTCCAGCATGTGCTCCGCGAAACGGCAGGAAATCAGCTTCAGGCGGCCAGGATCCTTGGCATCAATCGCAATACGTTGCGCAAGCGTTTGTCCGACCTTGCCATCGATGCGGAGCAATTCAGCGGGAAATAGGCGCCGGTGCGGAAAACTGCTTGCAAAGAGGCAACAGTATCGTTGTATCTGCGCAACTATGGCAGAATCGCCACACCCTGAAGGTTCGTCCGCTCCACGACGTTCGCCGCGATGGCTGCGCCGTGCGCTGGTGGGAGCGAGACTGGCCAACATTTTTGCAGTTCTCGAAGTGGTATCCGCCGTCGCGCTGGTCGGGATGGCAGTCACGAGCTGGATGTATCTCTCCAGCCCGCTCAACGAAGACCAGCTGATCCCGGCGGGCAGGGCGGCGTTCCTCCTCGTTGGCACGCTGATCCCGGCGATGGCGCTGCTGGTGCTGCTGGGCCGCAGGCTGGCCGTGCGCCGCGCCGCAGGAGCGCCGGCACATCTTTACCAGCGTTTGGTGTTCTTTTTCTCTCTGGTCGCGGCCGTGCCGACGCTGCTGGTGGCGGTCTTCGCCAGCTTCCTGTTTCAGACAGGGGTGAGCTTTTGGTTCTCCGACAATTCGCGGGGAATTCTCGAAAACGCTAACCGTTTGGCCCAAGGGTACTACGAAGAGACCCAGCTCGAAATTACCAACACCACAATTGCCATGGCAAGCGACCTGCGCTTCATCATGCAGGACCCGCAATATCCCTTCGGCAGCGACGCATTCTCCGAACAGTTCTATCTTCAACTCGTTGCGCGCGAGTTGACCGAGAGCGCCATTCTCCAGGAAGTGGAGGACGGGGGGCTGCGGGTCGCGGCGATTGCCTATCCCGCCGAGGACAGCAATCCGGCCCAGGCGGCGGCGGGAATGTTCGATCAAGTGCGTGCGGGCGAGGAGGTGGCCTTCACCAGTCGCCAAGACCGGATCGAGGCCCTCACTCCGATATCGCGGGATGAAGGCATCTATCTTTACAACGCGCGCGGCGCCGATGCGGACGCGCTCAGTCAGTGGGAAAGGGCACAAAGCGTGGTCGCCGCCTATGAAGATCTGACCGCCAGGGCCCGGACACTGCAGTTGAATTTCAACCTTGCGCTTTTTGCCG
>CAYRCH010000006.1:25300-30562 GCA_964422665.1 uncultured Sphingomonadaceae bacterium
CTGACCGCCAGGGCCCGGACACTGCAGTTGAATTTCAACCTTGCGCTTTTTGCCGTCTCGCTGGCCCTGGTCGGACTTGCGGTCTGGTTCGCGCTGCGCTTCGCCGACAGACAGGTGCGGCCGCTGACCGAGCTGGTTGGAGCGGCGCGGCGCGTGGGTGAGGGCAATTTCTCGATGCGCGTCGATGGGCGCACCGGCTCTGACGAAATCGGCCTTCTCAACCGGGCATTCAACCGGATGACGGCGCAGATCGAGCAGCAGACAGGCGATCTTGTGGCCGCCAATCGGCAACTCGACAGTCGCCGTGCCTTCATCGAAGCTGTGCTGGAATCAATCACTGCCGGGATCATCTCCACCGACCGGGAGGGCCGGGTGCTGTTGATGAACTCATCCGCCCAGACACTGCTCATTTCGCAGGCGGGACCGACACCGGTCGGGCAGGCGCTTGCGGAAATTGCGCCGGAAATCGCGGCGCTGCTTGATGCCGGTCTCAAGAGCGGGCTGGTGCAGTACAAGAGAGGCGGTGAGTTGCTGACCCTGGCGGTCAAGCTCGCGCCCTCCGCCGAGGGTCATGTGATCACGGTCGAAGATATCACCCGGCAGTTGCTGGACCAGCGCCAGGCGGCATGGTCGGACGTCGCGCGGCGCATCGCGCACGAGATCAAGAACCCGTTGACCCCGATTCAGCTGGCGACCGAGCGGCTCAAGCGCCGCTATCGCGAGAAGATCCACGAGGATCCGGAACTGTTCGACGAACTGACAAGCACGATCGTGCGCCAGGTAGGCGACCTGAGGAAGATGGTGGACGAGTTTTCGTCATTTGCGCGCCTGCCCAAGCCGGTATTCCGCCCGGAAGATTCGGTCGATCTGGTGCGCCAGGCCCTGTTTCTGCAGGAAGTCGCGCGGCCCGACATCGACTTTTCGTTTTCGTCCTCCGGTGACAAGACCGGTCTCGCCTGCGACCGGCATCAGTTCGGGCAGGCCGCAACCAATGTCCTCAAGAACGCGATCGAGGCGATCGACGCCCGGGCCGCCACTGAGGACGCCGATTATCGAGGCAAAATCGAGGTGGAGGTTCTCGCTGAGGACGAGTTCATCGAAGTTGCGATCGCGGACAATGGCATTGGCCTCCCGGCCGATCGCGAGCGGATCGTCGAGCCCTACGTCACGACACGCGAGAAGGGCACCGGGCTGGGTCTCGCGATCGTGAACAAGATTGTCGAGGAGCATGGCGGCGAAATGCTGTTCTCCAGTCAGGAGGGCGGCGGATCTCGCGTAGCGATGCGCTTCGCCCGCTGTCCGTCGGAGGCACTGGCTGGCAGCGAGGCGGCGGAGTGAAACGATACGAACGATATTTTGAGCGGGAGCTGGTCGCATGGCTTTGAACATCCTCGTCGTCGATGACGAAAGGGACATTCGTGAACTCGTGGCCGGTGTTCTGAGCGACGAAGGCTATGAATGCCGCACGGCGGGCGACAGCGTGGCGGCGCTGGCCATGATCGACGAGCGCCGGCCTAGCCTGGTCCTGCTTGACGTATGGCTGCATGGCAGCCCCATGGACGGGCTCGAGGTGCTGGACGCGATCAAGCAGCGCGAGCCGGACCTGCCGGTGATCATTTTCTCCGGTCACGGCAATATCGACACCGCAGTTGCAGCAGTGAGCCGCGGTGCGATGGACTTCATTGAAAAGCCCTTTGAAGCGTCCCGCCTCCTGCTCCTGGTCGATCGCGCCACGGAAACCGAGAGGCTGCGCCGGGAAAACGCGCAGCTTCGCGGGGACTTCAACCGATCGGACGAGTTCACCGGCAATTCGAGCATCATCAACCAGGTTCGCGCCACGCTGAAGCGGGTCGCGAACACCGGCAGCCGGATCCTCATCACTGGACCTGCCGGGTCCGGCAAGGAGGTGGCCGCCCGGCTGCTTCATTCATGGAGCCCGCGAAGCGACAAGGCCTTTGTGACGGTACATTCGGCCAGGATCACGGCCGAGCGCTTCGAGCAGGAATTGTTCGGCGAGGAAGAAGACGGCAAGCTGGTTCGGCCCGGCCTGCTGGAGCTCGCCGACGGGGGCACGCTCTATCTCGACGAAGTGGCCGACATGCCGGAAAGCACCCAGGCCCGGATATTGCGCGTTCTGACGGAACAGAGCTTTGTTCGTGCCGGCGGCAGCCGCCAGATCGGAGTAGACGTGCGAGTGGTTTCCTCGAGCGCGCGTGACCTCGAAGCCGAGATCGCGGAAAAGCGGTTTCGGGAAGATCTCTACTACCGGCTCAATGTCGTGCCCGTGGCCGTGCCGTCGCTGGCGGAGCGACGCGACGACATACCCGCGCTGATCGAGCATTTCTTTTCACGCTACGCCGCGGAGCAGGGGATCGAGCAGCCGATAATCGCTCCGGAAGCGATGGCGGCCCTTCAATCCTACGACTGGCCGGGCAATGTCCGACAGCTCCGCAACGTGGTAGAACGGACGGTGATCCTCGCGCCGCGCGATCGCCTTCCGAAGATCGAACCGGACATGTTGCCGGCGGAAATTTCCAGTTCCCGAGTCGGCGGGGAGGGTGGCTTCTCGTCCCTTATGGGAATTCCCCTGCGAGAGGCGCGCGAAAACTTCGAGCGCGAATACCTTAACATCCAGATTCGGCGATTCTCGGGAAATATTTCCAAGACTGCTGCGTTTATCGGCATGGAACGGTCGGCATTGCATCGCAAGCTCAAGCTCTTGGGCATGGGTGAGCGGAGCGACGGCAAGTAGCAAGCGCAATAATTTCTGCCGAATGCAGGTAGCGCTGCACTGCAACATGCACTATCTTGTTCCGGATGAAACCGGCGCCGCGTTGGCGCCAGAATGCGGGAAGCTGCGCCGGAAGGAACAGACTCCCCGCCAAGAAACGCAGGAGCTGGCCTATGTCGGAAACAACCCTTTCAGCGCGCCCGGTCGCAAAGCCCGTGGCGGAGCGTGGCGCTAACCTGCAGGATGTGTTTCTCAACCATCTTCGGCGTGAGAAGATTCCCGTCACCGTGTTTCTTGTGAAGGGCGTCAAGCTGCAGGGGATCGTCACCTGGTTCGATAATTTCTCGATGCTGCTCAGGCGCGATGGCCAGTCGCAACTCGTCTACAAGCACGCCATTTCCACCATCATGCCGGCCGAGGCGGTCGATTTCGCGCTTCCCGACTCTGGCGACGCTTCCAAAAAGCGCCTGTTGCAGGAGGTTTTCCTGTCGCGGGTTCGCGAGGCCGAGGTGCAGGTGACGATGTTCCTGGTGAACGGCGTAATGCTGCAGGGCCGCATCGCCGCACATGATCTGTTTTCGATCCTGCTTGAGCGGGAAGGGCTGGTCCAGCTGGCCTACAAGCATGCGGTCTCGACGATCCAGCCTGCCGACCCGGTCGACCTGACCGAAGACGATCCGGCGACAGGGGCAGAAGACTGAATTTCGGCGACGATATAGAAGGCGAAGTCACCCGCGGCGCGCGGGCTGTTGTCGTCTATCCGGATATCGCAGGCGAGAAGCGCGATACCGATTCCGCTTCGCGACTGGAGGAAGCCCGCGGGCTGGCCGAGGCGATTGGTGTTGTGGTTGCGGATGCATTTGCCATCCCAGTTCGCACGCCCAAACCCGCCACCCTGTTCGGCGCCGGGCAGGTCGAGCGGATCGAAGCCGCCTGCAACCTGGAAGACGCGGAGCTGCTGATTGTCGACGGCACGCTCGGCCCCATCCAGCAGCGCAATCTGGAAGAGCGGCTCAAGCGCAAGGTTATTGATCGGACCGGGCTGATCCTCGAAATTTTCGGGGAGCGCGCGGCGACGGCGGAAGGGCGCCTGCAGGTAGAGCTGGCGCATCTGGATTACCAGCAGAGCCGGCTTGTACGGAGCTGGACCCACCTTGAGCGGCAGCGCGGCGGGTTCGGCTTCCTTGGCGGTCCCGGCGAAACCCAGATCGAAGCCGACCGGCGCATGATCCGCAGCAGGATGGCGCGGCTCCGCCGGGAACTGGATCAGGTCAAGAAGACCCGCGCCCTTCACAGGGAACGGCGGGGCAGGGCGCCCTGGCCCGTCATTGCGTTGGTTGGATATACCAATGCCGGCAAATCCACGCTGTTCAACCGACTAACCGGTGCGGGCGTGATGGCGGAAGACCTGCTGTTTGCCACACTGGACCCAACTATGCGCGCGATCGAGCTGCCGGGTGTTCCCAAGGCGATCCTGTCGGATACGGTGGGGTTCATTTCCGATCTGCCGACCCAGCTGGTCGCAGCCTTTCGTGCTACGCTGGAAGAAGTCGTGGCAGCGGACCTGATCCTTCACGTGCGCGACATCGCCAACCCGGATAGCGGTGCGCAGAAAAGCCAGGTGCTTGAAGTGCTGGATGATCTTGGTGTCGACCCGAACGATCGGCCCATCCTTGAAGTTTGGAACAAATGGGACCTGCTGAACGAAGAACGCCGGGCCGAGCTCGAGGCATTGGCCGCGACGAATGACATGGTCGTACCCGTGTCCGCAGAAACCGGATACGGCATCGACGGATTGGTCGAACGAATTGGCGTGATGCTCACAGGTGAGGCGCAGCTCCATGAGTTCGTGATCCCGGCGAGCGACGGCCAGCGCCTGGCGTGGCTTCATTCGCACGGGGAGGTCGTATTCGAAGACGAAGCGGGTGTGGGGAAGGGAGGGCCGCTGCGCCGTATTGCCGTGCGACTGACGCCCAAGGAATATGGTCGCTATCTCGCGCTCGGTACCGCCGGTCAACCGGCTTGACGGGTCGGCCACGGCTCCCGCAAAGTCGGGCCGATGATCGAGGGTATTACAACCGGATACGAGGAACGCTTCGACTTCCCGGAATGGCATGGGCCGCCCCGCGTCGTTTATCTGCTAGCATCGGTCCCCCGCAGCGGAAGCACGGTGGTCAGTCACCTGCTTTGGGAGACTGGCTGTCTCGGTGCTCCGCTCGAATATCTCAATTTTGAACCGACCGGGCCGTATGGCGCGGCGCATTGCCATCCGGAGAGGCAGTTCCGCTTGTGGAGATCGGCGCTTTCGAGGCGCGTCTCTCCCAATGGTGTGTTCGGCCTGAAGACCTTCCCCGTCCAGATGGAGGATGTGCAGCAGCAGAATCCGGAACTTGTATCCCAGGCGATGCGGTTGCTCCTCGGCAAAGGCCGCGAGGCGAGGGTGGTGCGCTTGCGACGACGTGACCGCGAAGCCCATGCGATTTCCTATGCCCGCGCCATGCTGAGGGGCATTTGGCGGCAGGAACAGGAAA
>CAYRCH010000006.1:30662-33236 GCA_964422665.1 uncultured Sphingomonadaceae bacterium
CGCGTGAAACACCACCTGTAGCAACAAGTCACCAAGCTCGCCGCGCAGTTCGTCCATATCGTCGCGATCGATGGCGTCGGCGACCTCGTAGGCTTCTTCGATCGTGTAAGGCGCGATGGTGCGGAAGTTCTGCGCCCGGTCCCATTCACATCCGGACTGCGGATCACGAAGACGGGCCATTATGGAAAGGAGGCGGTCGATCTGTCGGGTCATTCGGTTCTGTACGTTGGAATGATAAGATATATTATGTAAAATACAGATGCGGGGGATTTGCGGCAATTCCCAAATATTCTCAGTGCCCCGACCATCGGATCACCAAGAATACGATCACGAAAATCCATGCCCATGCGAGAGCGAGCACAAAGCCCTTCTTCCAGTTTAGACGATGTCCAGCGAGCGCGCTGATCGGAAGGATCAAAGCCGCAGCGAGGAAAACGATCTGGAGCCACGCATATTCATTCACGGCGTAACCTTCATCCCATCATATCCGACAAGCACCCCATCGGGGACTTCGGCAGACAATGTCGCGTAATCCATGCTCTTGTCGAGATGCGTAAGTACCGTGGTTCGGGCTCCGCTGCGATCTGCCAAATCGAGCGCCATCGAGAGATTGGCGTGCGTCGGATGCGGCTCGCGGCGCAGACAGTCGCATACCAGCACATCAGTGCCGCGGAAGAAGCCCACCATCTCGTCGGTAATCTCGCTGAAGTCCGTGGCGTAACACACCGATTTACCGTCAGATTCTAGTCTGTACGCTGTCGTCATGGTCGGGCCATGCGGCATTATGCAATAACTGACTGCAAACCCCTCGATCAGTCTCACCGAAGAGATCGGCCGCAAGCTGACAATCGTTTGGTAGCCGTGCCGTCCGGCGAAGACATAGGAGAAGCGGCGGTTGAGCCGCTGGACGTCGCTTTCGCTGGCATATCCCGGCAGCGGGGCGGCTCGTCCGAAGCGAAGCGCTCTCAGGTCGTCGATCCCGTGACAATGATCCGCGTGATCATGCGTCCACAGCACGGCATCGATCCGGTCGATGTCGTTATCGAGGAACTGCTGGCGCATGTCCGTGGACGTGTCGATCAGGATCCGGCCGCCTTCATCGCTTTCGACGAGGATGGAAACGCGAGTCCGGCGATTGCGTGGCTCGTTGGGATCGCACTCGCCCCAATCATTCCCGATCCGCGGCACTCCGGTGGATGTGCCTGAACCCAGGATCACAACCCTCATGAGGCTGCCTTCTTGAACAATCCAAAGAAATTGCCGGTGGTCGTCTCCGCCAACTGCTCCAGGCTTTCACCGCGAAGCTCTGCAATGAACCGTGCGGTGTCGCGCACATATGCCGGTTCGCAAGGGCGTCCCCTATGCGGCACTGGTGCGAGGAACGGGCTGTCCGTCTCCACCAGCAGCCGATCCGATGGAAGCTCGGCGGTGATCTCCTGCAACTCCTTGGCGTTCTTGAAAGTCACGATCCCCGAGATCGAAATGGAAAGTCCCAGTTCAAGCATTTGCCCGGCAAAACCGGCCGATGCTGTGAAACAATGGATGAGGGCTGGAAAGGCGCCCTTCCCCATTTCCTCGGAAAGGATATTCGCTGTGTCCGCTTCCGCCTCTCGCGTATGGACGATCAGTGGAAGCCCGGTCTGGCGAGCGACGCCGATATGCATCCGAAAGAGATCGCGCTGCACCTGCCGGTCGGATTTGTCGTAATAGTAATCGAGCCCGGTCTCGCCGATTCCGATCACTTTTGCATGTTCGGTCGCATCGAGCAGCGCAGCCTCGCCCAGATCCGCGTGGGCGTCGGCCTCATGCGGATGGATGCCGACACTGGCCCAGACGTCCGGCTCGCGCGCAGCGGTTCCCACAACCTGGTCCCACTCGCTGCGGCGGGTTGAAATGTTGAGGAAACCGTTGATCCCGGCTTCCCGGGCGCGCGTCAGCACCTTGGCCTGATCTTCGACCAGCCCTTCGTATTCGAGATGGCAATGGCTATCGATCAGCATCACGCAGCCTCTTGCGGGGGCAGTTCGAGACGCGGAAAGAGAGGCTTGGGCGGCTCGAGTGCAAACCCGCTTTCGAGCAGCGGTGAATACCAGTGATCGCCAACTGTCTGGTAGGTCCGGTTCGCTTCCGGAATGCCCATGGCATCGAGAAGCGACCTGGCGCTGCGCGGAACTACGGGAGAAATCGCGACGGCCAGCTGGGCAATGCAGATATACAGAGTCGCAAGAACAGTGTTCATCCGCTCCGGATCGGTCTTGCGCAAGGCCCAGGGCGCCTGCTCGTCGATATAAGCATTGCAGGCGAAGACTGCCTGCAGCCAGGTTTCGACCGCCTGGTGAAGTGTCAGCTTGTCGAACGCAGCGGGCACGTCCTGCTGAACCGCCCTGCCCACAAGCGCGAAGAGTGCATTGTCCGCCTCGCTATGACCGTAGATACCAGGCAGCTGTCCCACATTTTTGGCGATGAAACTCAGAACCCTTTGCGCGAGATTGCCAAATGCGTTTCCGAGTTCGCTATTGCCCCGATTTACAATAGCTTCGGGTGAATAGCTGCCATCCTGCCCGAACGATATTT
>CAYRCH010000007.1:0-1184 GCA_964422665.1 uncultured Sphingomonadaceae bacterium
TGGAACACTAGCCTTGTTTATTACCCTGACTGTTCTGGCATGACCCGTCAGGTCGGTCAGCCCAGCCAAAGCACTTCCGGTTCGTTGCGCGGCGAGGGCGGTACCGCCCCCTTGGGATGACCAACGATGATCGGTGCGACGGGAATGCAGGTGGAGGGCAAACCGAGTGCCGACATGCCTTCCGGCGTGTTCAGCCAGTCCTGCGCGAAGCCAATCCAACATGTGCCAAGGCCGGCGGCTCGCGCCGCAAGCATCAGGTTTTGGGCCGCGAGTGCGCAATCGGTTTGTGTCCACGCTGCGTCCTTGATCGCCGAGATCAGGATCAGTGCCGGCGCGTGATAGAAGATGTGAAATGCCTCATTGCCTAGCATCTCCTCCAAGTGATGAGACACAAGACCCGCAGGTGAGCTACGCAATAGATGCGCTTTCGCCTCGCGCGAGATGCGCGCAAGCAGTTCCTGGTCGCGCACGACACAGAACGACCAAGGTTGCTGGTTCATGGCACTGGGCGCCTGCACAGCAGCATCGATCAAGGATCGCAGCTGCGCTTCCTCGACCGGTTCCGCAGTATATTCGCGTATGGCACGGCGGCTGTAGATTGCTTCCAACAGTTCCATGGGTCTGGTCTTTCAGTGGTTGTGGCTTGAGAGTTGCGTTCATCCTTCTCGAACAGGAAATATGTAAGTTTCGCCGAAGCGGTCACAGCTTGCCATCAAGCTAACTCGAAAGCAGGTTGTTGGGAAGCGATGACGCTTGAAGGATGAGGGCTTCATAAGACTCTGTTCAACAACCAAAAACTCGCGAGTGGAGACGAGCTATCGTTTGCCTGACAGCACCTCGCCGATCTGGCCGACCAGGCCCAAGACGGCGAGACCCTGGTTGGCCGCGCCAACTCTTGGGTCAGATCGATCGGTGATCCTTCACCGATCGAGTCGCCGCCGCTGCGAGGAGTTTTCAAATATGAGCGAGAGATGGTCGAGGCTTGTTGCGAGACCCGGACAAGCAGCTTCACGCTATCGAGGCCGCACCCTCGCTCGTTCCCGGAGCGTGTTCGGGGGATTGACGATCACAGTGTCTCCGGCCTCGAGGCCAGCGCGCACTTCGGCGAATTCGTCATTGATGTTGCCGATCGAGACTTCCCGGATACGCGCCCGGCCGCCGTCGGCGACAAACACGCGCCAGCC
>CAYRCH010000007.1:1284-8395 GCA_964422665.1 uncultured Sphingomonadaceae bacterium
GTCATGATCTCGCTACCTTCGAGGATCACGCCTTCGCTTTCTATCGTCCGGGAAAGTACCGCCCCGCTCGCGGGCGCGCGTATCGGCACAGGGGTACTTCCGGCGCCCTGCGGTTGCTGCAATTGTGCGCGGATGGGGGCTGGGGGCACTCGCAGCGCGCGAGAAGTTAGTTCCATGGTTCTTCTGGACGACAACTTCAGGACGGTCATCTCTGCAATAGGCGAGGGACGTCAGCTATTCCACAATCTGCGGAGGAGCTTCGCGTTTCTGCTCATGATCCGTCTGCCGCTAGTCTCCACCGCTGCGCTGATACCATTCCTCGGCTACCCGCTCTTGTATCCGCCGGTTCACATCGTCTGGCTCGAACTCCTGATCCATCCAGTAGCAATCCTGGGTTTTCAGCAGGCTGCCGATGGTGGCTTGATAAGAAGCGTCGATCACAACCACGGGCCGTTCTTCACCATCAAGGATTGGCTTGTCATTTTGACGACTGGCTCCGCGATCGCCGCGGCGGTACTGGGGATCTATGTTTGCTCGTTCAGCGCGGGAGAAGCAGCGGTACATGCTCGCTCGATGGCTCTGGTAAGCTTGATCTCGAGCCTGGCGCTACTGCTCCCCGTTATCGCCCGGTCGCTCGCAGCAAGTGTCGTCGCCCTTTCTTCCGCCGCCCTTGTCAGCACTCTGGTGGTTACAAAGATCGACAACGTTGCGGCCCTGTTCCATCTGCATCCGCTCTCCTGGCAGGACTTTTTCCTGGCGTTTGGCATTGGTGCAGTTCCGGCGCTCGGAGCGTGGTTCTTCCGCCCACGATTTGCCTGAAACTATCAGTGTGCACTGCGGTGGTAGCGAACACAATTTTCAATGTTGGTTATGCCTTCCTCGCGATGCTCGGCAATGATCTTGGCTTCCTAGTGCTCATGACACCCGTAGCAAGTGTAGCGCTGGTAATTTTCGCCCAGGTGGCAGGTCTTGCATGGCAGGGGATGCGAAACGGATCGGCTTCTATGGTTTTGGGGCGGCCGCGCCTATTCTGGCACAAATCGCGCTATGGCAGGGGCGGGAAATCCATGACTTTATGCGGCCCGGCGACATTGAAGGGCAGCAGTTCGCGCGGTCGCTTGGATGCAGTTGGGCTGGAGGATCGGACAAAAATCCGACCGCGCAGCTCGATGCTGCGATAATATTCGCGCCCACAGGGGAGCTGGTGCCGGCCGCGCTGCGAGCCGTACGAAAGGGAGGAACCGTCATATGCGCCGGAATCCATATGAGCGACATTCCCTCCTTCGCCTACCGCGACCTCTGGCACGAGCGGGCGATTCGCTCCGTGGCCAATCTTACTCGCGCCGACGGCGAGGAGTTTTTCGCGGTCCTCGGCGAGGCGCCCGTTTCGATCAGCACCAGGAGCTTTCCACTGGCGCAGGCCAACATTGCGCTGTAAAGCCTGCGTGCCGGGACGTTCCAGGGCGCTGCGGTGCTCATTCCCTGAATTCGCATCCCCGGCCGCCGGCCAGCTGGCGGAGCCGCAATGAATAGGCCGATCGCCAGCCGTGACTGGCATGCACTCCCCGCTGCCGAAGCTTTGGCCAGCCGTGATTCGGATCAGTTCGGGCTGGAAGAGACGGAGGCCTCCCGGCGGCTCGCCGAGGTCGGCCCGAACACGCTGCCCGAACCGCGCACCGCCGGCGTGCTGTGGATATTCTTAAGGCAGTTCACGAGCCCGCTGATCTACCTGCTGCTGGGCGCCGGCCTGCTGTCGTTGATCATCGGCGACCGCTGGGATGCGGTTTTCATATTCGGCGTTCTGCTCGCCAATGCTGCGATCACCACGTTCCAGGAAAAGAAGGCCGATGACAGTGCCCGTGCGCTGCGCTCGCTTGTCCCTCGTACCGCGCGCCTGCGCCGCTCGGGCATCGCCTGCGAAGTTCCCTCCGCCGAGATCGTCCCGGGCGACATCGTCGAACTCGAGAGCGGAATGCAGGTCACCGCCGATATCCGCTTGCTCGAGACATTGGGCCTGCAGATCGACGAAGCGGCGCTGACCGGGGAGTCCCTGCCCGTCGTGAAGGATTCCGAGGCCGTACTGGAGCACGATACGCCTGTCGGAGATCGGAGCAACATGGCCTTTGCCGGCACTACCGTCATGGCGGGGCGCGGCCTCGGAGTGACCGTGGAGACCGCGCAGGATACGCAGCTGGGCCGGATCGGCCGCACGCTGGAGGAGGCGGCGCACCTTGGCATAGATACGCCGCTCGTGCGCCGGCTGGGGCGGCTGGCAAGGCAGATAGCAATTGGCTCTGTCGCGCTAATCATGGTGCTGTCCGTCATCCTGTTCCTGCAGGGCGAGAGTTGGCGGGAGATCGTGCTCCTGGCGATCGCGCTTGCCGTAGCGGCTATCCCTGAAGGACTGCCGGTAGCAGTCACCGTGGCGCTGGCCGTTGCATCGCGGCGCATGGCCAAACGCAACGTCATCGTCCGGGAATTACCGGCGGTGGAAGGCCTGGGCGCGTGCACGCTTATTGCTACTGACAAGACTGGCACATTGACGGTCAATCACCTGACCGTCGAACGCGTGGTGCTGCCCGACGGCTCGACGTATGACGGGAATAACTGGCGCAGCGGGTCCGAAATCGCACCCCTGCATGAACTCGGCCGGGCCATGGCCCTGTGCAACGAAGCGCGGCTGACCGAGACGGGAAGCCCCGTCGGAGACGCGGTCGACCGGGCCCTCCTGTATTTTGCACGTGAAACAGGACACGAATTGGCCGATCTCGTCGATGCGGAGAGGCTCGCGGTGGTTCCCTACGAGCCGGAGCTGCGCTTTGCGGCAGTCGAGGCAGAATATGAAGGTACGATACGTATTATTGTTAAGGGAGCGCCGGAGACGGTTCTGCCCATGTGCGCAGGAAACACCGGGCGTCTAGAGGAGATTGTCGAGCAGATGGCCGCCGACGGGTACCGCGTCCTGCTGTTGGCGGAGAGCGAGTCCGATGGCAGCGGAGCCCACATAAGGAATCGTCTTCAGGGACTGAAGCCCCTGGGCCTCGTCGGACTGACAGATCCCTTGCGGGCCGGTGCAGCCGAGGCGGTTGCCCGCTGCCGCGACGCGGGCATCGGGGTGCGAATGATCACCGGCGATCATCCGGCGACGGCGCAGGCGATTTCGCGGGAGATCGGGCTGCCGACCGGCGAAGGCAGCGTCGTTACCGGGGAGGAACTTGCGGAACTGGCCGACATGCCCGAGCTCTTGAACTCGAGGATCCGGGACGCCAGCGTGTTCGCACGCATCGAGCCGGCACAGAAGCTGGCGATTGTCCGCATGCTGTCGGAGCAAGGCAATATCGTTGCGGTGACCGGCGACGGCGTCAATGACGGGCCGGCGCTCCGGGCAGCGGATATCGGCGTGGCAATGGGCATGCAAGGCACCGACGTCGCGCGGGAGGCTGCCGACCTGATCCTCGCGGACGACAATTTCGCGACCATCGTTGCAGGCATCCAGGAGGGCCGAATTACCTTCAACAACATCCGCAAGATCGTGTTGTTCATGCTGGCGACGGGCATTGCGGAAATCGCCATGTTTCTGGGCGCGCTCATGGCCGGGCTACCAATGCCGCTCACGCCCGTCCAGCTGCTGTGGCTCAACCTCGTGACCAATGGCGTCCAGGACGTCACGCTGGGCTTCGGGCGCGGAGAAGGCGACGAATTGCAGCGTCCGCCTCGCCGGCGCCTTGCGTCGCTCATTGACCGCGAAGCGCTGATACTCATGCTTCCCGGGGCTCTGGTAATGACTGGGATGGCGATCTGGCTCCTTGAAAAGCAGCTGGGCGCGGGTGCGAGCCTGGAGGAAGCGCGCAATGGCGTGCTGCTCATGGTCGTGTTGTTCCAGAACGCGTTCCTTCTCAGCGTGCGTCACTTGCGGCGTCCCTTCTGGTACTGGCATCGGCCCGAAAACGGCTGGATGTTCGCAGGCATGGGAGCGGCGCTTGCTCTGCACGTGGGCGCCATGCATCTGCCGGTCACGCAGCTCCTCCTCGGCGTCGAGCCGGTCGGGCTCGAATTGCTCGGCCAATGCCTGATAGCGGCGGTTGCCCTGCTCATTGTGACCGAGGGCGCGAAAACCCTCGTAAGGAAAGGCCGCGCATCAAGCCTTTTGCGTAATGGGCTCGGCACCGGCTCTGTGTAGCCGTGCAACGCATCGCCGAGACTGCTAGAGGTCTCGAATTCCGCAGTCGGTTTGGAATATTGGATGTTATCGAAGACGCCGGACAAAATATCTCGGCATGCCGGCCGGTCGGCGGGGGCTTCCGAGTTCCCGCGGCTCTCGGCCGAATTTCTCCATCCGGGCCGCGTCGTACTGGTTGGAGCGTCGAATGAGGCCGGCTCGATCGGCCAGGCGTTGCTGATAAACCTGTCGCGGGGCGCCGGGCGCTTCGAACTGCATGCGGTCAACCCGCACCCGATCGAGGTCCCCGGCGGCAGCTGGCACAGCAGCCTGGCAGACCTCCCGGAAGGTTCGGGCTTGGGTGTGATTGCCGTGCCCGCGAGATTTGTGCCGGATGCGGTCGGCACCTTGGGCAAAAAGGGTATCCGTGCGGCGGTCGTGATTTCGGCGGGACTTGGCGGTGGAACAGAGCATGGCGCGGCAATGCTGCAAGCCGCGAGAGATGCCGATGTTCGATTGTTGGGGCCCAACTGCCTGGGCCTGATGCTGCCGCACGCTGGCATAAATGCTTCCTTCGCCGCAATCGATCCGCGACCCGGGAAGTTCGCCCTCCTGTCGCAAAGCGGTGCCATCGTGACGAGCGTCCTCGAATGGGCGGAGGCCGAGGAAATCGGCTTCTCGGCAGTTCTGTCGGTGGGAGATATGGCTCAAACAGGGCTGGGAGAGCTGGTGGATCTTCTCAGCGAAGACGAGCGGACCGAGGCCATTCTCATTTACGTCGAGGGTCTCAAGCAGGGAGCCCGCTTTCTTGATGCAGCTCGCAAGGCCAGCCGGAAAAAGCCCATCATCGCACTGAAAGCGGGGCGAAGCGCAGCCGCCGGACGAGCAGCGCTCTCGCATACCGGTGCGCTGGCCGGATCGGGTGAAGTCTACCAGGCTGCGTTGGCCGAGGCCGGCATCGTCCAGGTGGACAACCTCTCGCAATTCTACGGGGCGGCCAAGATCCTTCAGCACGCACCCCGTGCCCGCGGCAACCGGCTGGCTATCCTGACAAATGGTGGAGGTGCCGGAATCCTTGCAGTCGACGCGTTGGCGAATACGCCAGCGGAGCTGGCCGAGCTGAAGCCCGAGACGATCGACCGGCTGGGAGAAAGCCTGCCCAGGGCTTGGTCGCATGCCAACCCGGTGGACATCATCGGAGATGCCCGTCCCCGGCGTTATCGTGACAGCCTGTCCGCGCTTCTCGCCGACGAAAGCTGCGATGCGGTGCTCGTGATGAATTGTCCGACAGGAGTGCTCGCTCCTGGAGACGCTGCGGTGGCAGTGGCAGAGGCCGTGGCGGCCGCCCGTGCCGATGGCTGCGCAAAGCCGGTGATTGGCTGCTGGCTCGGTCCGGCAAACCTGCGAGCCGCTGAACCATCGATGCGCGAAGCCGGTATCCCCTGCTTTGCAACGCCCGATGAGGCAGTCCGCGCCATCGGCGTGCTGATCAGACTGCCCACCGCCGATGCTCCGGAAGCAGGCGGAGGCCGCGGCTCGGGAACGACAGGCGAAGTGAGCCAGGCGAGGGAGATCATCGCCGGTGCCATGAAAGAGGAGCGGCGCCTGCTCACCGAAGTCGAAGGCAAGGACTTGCTCCGATGTTTCGGTATACCTGTTGTCCCAACCCGCCTGGTGCGAACGGTCGGCGAAGTTGCGCAGCACTGTGATGAGCTGGATGCACCTTTCGTTGTCAAAATCGTTTCGCCCGATATCGTCCACAAGTCCGACGTTGGCGGTGTGGCGGTTGGCCTCGCGGATGCCAGGGAAGCAACAGCGGCCGCCCAGGCCATGCTCGACCGTATCGGCCGGGTCTTGCCCGATGCCCATATCGAAGGCTTTGCACTGCAGTCGATGATCGAGCGAAGCGGGGCAAAGGAGTTGTTTGCCGGCCTGGCGACAGATCCGACATTCGGTCCTGTCATCCTGTTCGGTGCGGGCGGTACGGCGATCGAAGTCATCGACGACAAAGCCATTGCCCTTCCTCCCGTTTCGCCGGAGGACGCTCAGGCGATGATCGCGCGGACACGGATTTTCCGCTTGTTAAAGGGTTACCGCAATGTCCCGGCAGCCGACGTGAATGCGGTCGCGAAAGTCCTTCAGGCCTTGTCGGCAATTGCCGAAACGCTGCCGGAAATTGGTGAGATCGACATCAATCCGTTGCTCGTCGACGAAGATGGAGTTGTCGCTCTCGATGCCCGTGTCGTGCTCTCGCGCTGACCGGTTTACGGAGGTTTCCGTATCTGCAACCACCGATCATCGGCCTAGTCATACGCTCTCCAACTGCCCAAGGGAGATAATATGATGACCGAGACCACCACCCTTCCGCGAGCATCGAAACCCCGAGGCATCGCTCAGCAGTTTCTCGAGCCCTTCAATCTCCTGCGGAGCGAAGTCGATCGCATGTTCGATGAATTCCCTGCCCGCTGGCCGGCTCTTCACCCGGCGCGTGTCATGGGTGGCATGCTTCCGCCGGCAGTGGAAATGACCGAGACACCGCAGTCATATAAGATTTCCATAGAAGTGCCGGGCATCGACCGGATGAAATCGAGCTGCAGGTTGAAGGCGACCGCCTCGTTCTCAAGGGCGAGAAGCGCGAAGAACGTGAGGAGCAGGGAGAGGACTATACGCTGTCCGAACGAAGCTACGGCTCTTTCGAACGGCGCATGCTCCTGCCGCAGGATGCGGTTCTTGATGATATCGCGGCCAAGGCGAAGAATGGCGTGCTGAAAATCACGATTCCGCGCAATCAGCAGGCTGCCCCAGCGCGCCGCCGCATCGCAATCCAGTCCACGAAGAAGGGCTGATAACTGGGGCCGACCGTGTTCTCTCACTCCATCCCCCCGCGGACGGTCCCGGCATGTAACTTGGCAGGTGATGATCGCCACCATTGGCCATTCCGCCCAAAACGGC
>CAYRCH010000007.1:8495-19660 GCA_964422665.1 uncultured Sphingomonadaceae bacterium
GCATGTAACTTGGCAGGTGATGATCGCCACCATTGGCCATTCCGCCCAAAACGGCGGGATGGCCATTCCTTTCACGCTGGGAAGCATCCGGTGCAGCATGGTTCTGGGCCGAACCGGGAAGCTTGTCGCGGTGCGAGCAGGTCGATGGGTAGTCTGCGGAAGGAGGGCGGAGCCACGTCCCGCAAGAGTTACCCCAGACCAGATCCGGAGGCGGCATGAAGATTAGGCAGACGATCGGCTTCGAAGAACTCTCGCGGGAGGATATACCGCTTGTAGGCGGTAAGAACGCGTCGCTGGGGGAATTGATAGGGACACTGGTTCCAAGGGGGATCAACGTTCCGCCGGGCTTTGCCACCACAGCCGACGCTTACAGGCTTTACCTCACTCACAACGGACTCGTCGGCCCGATTGCCCGTCATCTCGCAGCCTATCATGCGGGTGAAGCGAGTCTCGCCGAGACCGGAGCGGCCATTAGAAAGGCGATACTTGCAGGGCGTTTTCTGGACGAAACGCGGGAAGCGATCTGCGCGGCCTATCATGGCTTGTGCAGGGAGGCGGGCATGGATGAGCTCGACGTTGCAGTGCGTTCGAGCGCGACTGCGGAAGACCTCCCCGAGGCGAGCTTCGCCGGACAACAGGAGAGTTTCCTCAACATTTGCGGCGACGAGGCATTACTGGACGCCTGCCGCCGCTGCTATGCTTCGCTCTATACCGACAGGGCGATCGTATATCGCGAGACGCATGGCTTCGCCCATGACGCAGTCGCGCTCTCGGTCGGCGTGCAGCGGATGATCCGCGCCGATCAGGCAGGTGCCGGGGTCATGTTCACCGTCGATACGGAGAGCGGCTTTCCCGACGTCGTGCTGATCAATGCTGCCTGGGGCCTGGGAGAAAATGTCGTCCAGGGCGCGGTGGACCCTGACGAATATCATGTGTTCAAGACCCTGCTGGGCGACGAGGCACTGCGGCCGATCGTGGCGAAGGAGCGCGGCGCCAAGGCCATCAAGATGGTCTACGGCAGGGGCGGCAGCGAGGCGGCGACGTGCAACTCCCCCACTTCCGAGGCGGAGCGCGGAGCTTTGGTTTTGTCGGATGACGAAATCCTGAAGCTTGCGCGATGGGCAGTGCTCATCGAACGTCATTATGGCTGCGCAATGGACATGGAATGGGCGAAGGATGGAGCGGGCGGCGACCTCTACATCCTCCAGGCCCGGCCGGAGACCGTGCAGCAGCGCGCTTCCGGGGCGACACTGCGGTCCTATTCGTTGAAGCAGAAGGGCAGCGTGCTGGTCGAAGGCCTGGCTATTGGCGACGCCGTTGCCGCTGGGCCGGTATGCCTGATCCAGACTGCCACCGATATCGGGAAATTCGTCCACGGCTCCGTGCTCGTCACCGGGACTACCGATCCGGACCGGGTGCCGGTGATGAAACGGGCGGCCGCGATCGTCACCGATCATGGGGGCCGCACCTCGCACGCCGCGATCGTGAGCCGCGAACTGGGCCTTCCCGCTATCGTCGGTACGGGCAATGTTACTGAAGTTCTATGCGACGGCCAAGACATAACAGTCAGCTGCGCGGAAGGAGACCGCGGCTTTGTCTATGATGGCATTGCCGAATTTTCGACCGAGGATATCGACCTTGCGAGCCTTCCTTCGACCCGCACAAAAGTGATGCTTAATCTTGCCAATCCGGCAGCGGCTTATCGCTGGTGGCGTATGCCTTCCGACGGCGTCGGGTTAGTACGGATGGAGTTTGTGATCGGCAACGCGATCAAGGTGCATCCCATGGCGCTGCTCCGTCACGCCGAGTTGGCGGATTCGAGGGCCAAAGTCGAGATCGAACGCCTGACGGCCGGATATGCCGACAAAGGAGAATATTTTGTTGATCGCCTGTCGCTAGGCCTGGCGCGTATTGCGGCGGCATCTTACCCCCGGCCGGTCATCATCCGGATGAGCGATTTCAAGACCAACGAATATGCGGGGTTGCTGGGGGGTGCCGAATTCGAGCCCACCGAGGAAAACCCGATGATCGGATTCCGCGGTGCCTCGCGCTATTACTCGCCCCGCTATCGCGATGGCTTCGCGCTGGAATGCCGGGCGATAAAGCGGCTGCGAGAGGAGATCGGCCTCACCAATATCGTCGTAATGATTCCTTTTTGCCGGTCAGTGAAGGAGGCCGACAAGGTCCTGGCGGTAATGGCAGAGAACGGGTTGGAGCGCGGTGCCAACGGCCTGGAAATCTACGTGATGTGCGAAATTCCTTCGAACGTGGTCCAGGCCGCAGCTTTCGCGGAACGGTTCGACGGCTTTTCGATCGGCAGCAATGACCTGACGCAGCTGACACTCGGCATCGATCGCGATTCCGAATTGCTTGCCGAGCAGTTCGATGAGCAGGACGAAGCCGTGAAATGGATGATCCGGCATGTGATCGAAGAGGCACATCGCCACGGAGCCAAGGTCGGCCTTTGCGGTCAGGCGCCAAGTGACCATCCTGAATTTGCCGGATTCCTTGTGGACTGCGGCATCGACTCCATTTCGGTGACCCCCGACAGCTTCGTCGCCATAAAGCGACATGTTGCTGCAGCGGAAACTGGCTAAGGTTTTTTGACCCAACGCCAACAGGTCTGAAACCGAAAGAATCATCATGATCGAACTCGTCACACTGGCGCTGAACCCTACGATCGATATTTCGTACGAGGTCGAGACCATGGCGCCGACCAAGAAGCTGCGTGCCTATAGCGAAAGACATGAGACGGGCGGCGGAGGGATCAATGTCGCCAAGGTCTTTGAACGGCTGGGCGGGAGGGTCCACTGTCATTATCTTTCCGGCGGTCCGACCGGTCTGACTCTTGACGGTCTTCTCGATCGGGACGGGCTGGCACGCACAAAGATCGCCATCGCAGGCGATACGCGGGTTTGCAGTATGGTGTTCGAACGGAGCACCGGCCTCGAATATCGCCTGGTGTCACCCGGACCGGCTATTTCGGAACCTGAATGGCACGAATCGCTGGCGGTGCTGGGCGGCGTGGAATGCCCGTTTCTCGTGCTCAGCGGATCCTTGCCCGGTGGCGTGCCGGATGACTATTACGCTAGGGCTGCCGAAATTGGTCGACGCCATGGAGCCAAGATCGTGCTGGACAGTTCGGGCCGTGGCTTGGCGGGCGGACTTGCCGGTGGCGGCATCTATCTCGTGAAGCCTAACCTGATCGAACTCGAGTCAGTTGTGGGGGGCGAACTCGTTTCCGAAGAACGGATTATCGAAGCGGCCAGGTCAGTCGTGGAGCGGGGCATGGCTGAAAACGTGGCAGTAACCTTGGGTGAGGGCGGAGCGTTGCTCGTTTCTGCCCATACGCAGTTTCGCCTGCCGGCGATCCCCGTGCCAGCCAGGAGTGCCGTGGGTGCCGGAGACAGCTTTTTGGCCGCTATGGTTTTTGCAATGGCGAGGGATTGGACGATCGAGAATGCCTTTCGCCTTGGTGTTGCGGCGGGAGCTGCTGCCTTGATGACTCCGGGTACCGAACTCGCCGAGGCAGAGGATATCATGCGTCTTTATGGGAGCGTGCCCGGCAAATGACATTTGATCCGTATGGTCCAACTGACGACCTTGCGAATATTGTCATAGATAGTGCGGCCCTCGCGAACGACGGCGACGATCGTTATGGCCCGAACGCACCGTCTTTCTTGATTGCGCTGCGTTCCGGAGTTTCGACTCGGATGCCAGAACGTCGCGTCTTGACTGTCCAAGATTCAAAAATCTCCCGAATAATGTGGGGCAAAGTGTGGGGCAGTAGGTCGAGGTCGGTGTAATTATACAAGTAGATCAGTAGGTTGGTTGAAATTCTGGCATTCTACCCCCTCCACCAAAGGTCTCCGGATGGACAGGCCGAAAGCCGGCGTCTGATTTCGAGAAATGCGCGCAGATCGGCCGCGGCCAGGCCCGGCTTGCGCCGAAATCATGAATATAGTTCCCGAATGCAACGCTCAGGTAGAGCTACCTAAGTAAAAATACGTAGAACATAAGGATATATACTATTAGTGTGAATTTTTGGTCCAAAATGGACTAAAGTCCCGAGTGCAAAATGAGTTTATTTTCCACAGAGTGATGGAGGTTTTCCCCGATATTTCGTTTGATGTGGAATTCTATGAGATTGACGAATGTATTCGGCACATGTGATGGAATTGTCAGTCAAGTGATTCTCTTGAGGGGGCTTTGTGTCGGGAATTGTCGATTCCGCAGCTACCATTCTTTTGTCTGCGGAGAAGAGAGTTGAGGTTGCCAGTCAAAATATCGCAAATTTGAAAACGCCCTCTTACAAGCGTCAGGTGTCGTTCAATGCGATATTGTCGAACCAGAACGAATCCCAAATATCTTTGCCGCAAAGATTCCAATTCACCGACCTGTCGTCCGGCAAGCTGGTTCCTTCGGGCAATCCGCTCGACCTGGCTGTTACTGGGCCGGGTTTCCTAAGACTGCGCGATGGCGAAGAGATCGTCTTTTCCCGCGGCGGTTCGTTCTCCATCGGCACGGATGGCACGCTGATCGACCCCGGCGGGCGCAGGCTTCAATCCGCATCGGGGGGCGATATTACCGTCGAAAGTCAGGACCTGGAAATTCTGGGTGACGGCACCATCCTCGAGCGCGGACTGCCTGTCGCCGCCATCGCCCTGTACGAAGCAGAACAGCTTGATGCCATCGAAGCGGTCGGCGGCTCGCTCTTCAAGATCCCGGACGGTGCGGCACGCGAGGCGGTCGGCTCCACCCTGCGCCAGGGTTTCCTCGAACAGGCCAATGTCACCACCAGCGACGAAATGATCTCGATGATGGCCGCAATCCGCCAGGCCGAAAGCGGTTCGCGGCTGGTTCGTACCTACGATCAGCTGATCGGGCAGGCCATCACCACATTCAGCAGGAGGGGATCATGAACGGCGCCTTCGAAGTGAGCGCAGCGGCCCTCAGGGCCGAACAGGCGGCGCTGGAAATCCTCGCCAACAACATCGCCAATGCCAATACGCCGGCATTCAAGCGCTCGGATGCGCGATTTGCCGAAGTGCTGGCGGCGCAGGTGCAGGCGGATGGACGTATCGAAACCGCCCCGGACGCCGCGAACACGCGCGGCAGCGGCATACGCATCGTCCCGCGCGACCTGCTGTTCCTGCAGGGCGACCTGCGCGCGACGGGCAATCCGCTGGACCTGGCGATCGACGGGATCGGCTTCGTCGAAATCATGGGGCCGGCGGGGCAGAACCTCCTCTGGCGGGGCGGTTCGCTGCGCGTGACCGACGACGGGCTGCTCGCGACTTTGGACGGGATGCCGCTTCGCGCGGGAATTACCGTGCCGCTGGATGCCGAGGAACTGTCGATCGATGCGAGCGGCGTTGTGAGAGCGGCGACGCCCGCCGGGGAAGCTATCGAAATCGGGCAGATATCGCTGGTCCGCACGGAATCGGACGACCAGCTGGAGCGGCTCGACAGCGGATTGCTGCGCGTCAAGGAAGGCGCGCGGCTGGTCGAGGCCATGCCCGGCGAGGACGGCGTCGGAACGATCGTCCAGGGAAGCCTGGAGGAATCGAATGTCGAGCTGACCGCAGAGATGGTGCAGCTGCTGGTCATCCAGCGGTCCTTCGCCGCCACTGCGCAGGTCATCCAGACCGCGGACCAGCTGGCGGCGATTTCCAACAATCTGAAGCAGTAACCATGCGCACCGCCGTTCTTGCCGGACTGATGTCCGCCGCCATCCCCGCGGGAAGCGCCTTTGCAGCGGTCGCGGCCGTGCCCGCCGCCGCGACGGTGCAGCTGGAGACGCGGAACATCGCCCTGGGCGACCTCGCCCGCACAGGGGGCACCCAGGCAAACCCGGCATGGGTGCTCGCGGAGATTCCGGAGGGCCGTTCCGAAATCTCGCTCTCGGCGGAAAGACGCGAGCAGCTGGTCCGCCGCCGTGTCCCGGAGCTGGGCCTGCCGCTGTTGCATGAAGGGCCAGTTCGGTTTCGGTTCGAAGGCAACCGCCCGGCCCCGTCGGCGGGGGATGAAGGCCGCTGCCGGTTTCTCGTCGCGCCGGTTCCTTCGGGGACTTTCCTGTCCAGGGCAGACCTTGCCGAAGCCGGGTGCGGCGAAGACGATATCCGGCCGGCGGTGATTTTCGACCGCAACGCTGGAGCCCTGCGCGCGATCCGCGACCTGCCCGCGGGCACTCCGCTCGGCAGGCTGGACCTGCGGGAAGAGCAGATCGTCCAGCCCGGCACGCGGATGCAGCTGGTCATCCGCGAAGGGCCGGTGACGGTTACGCGCGAGGTCGAAACGCTCCAGCCGGGCCTCCCGAGCCGCCGTGTCTTCGTCCGGGCCGATGACGGTGAAACCTTCGTCGCGCCGCTTCTCGCCCGCGGAGAAGGCGAATGACGGCGGTTCGGATCGCACCGGTCCGGCTGTTCCTCGCCGCGCTGCTGGCCTCGACCGGCACCGGGGCGGGCGCGGAGCAGCTCTATGAAGGCGGCTCATGGCCCTCGCTCGCAAGCGACGACAAGGCGCAGGGGCTGGGGGATATCGTCATCGTCCTGATCCAGGAAAGCGCGCGGGCATCGAGCCGGCTGCAGAACAATTCCTCCAAGGACACCGAGTTCGGCGGCAGCTTCTCCGCGGGCGGCATCGACGAAGGCGCCAATCTGAGCCTTGGCGGCAGCTATTCCGGCCGCGGAGAAGTGGTGCGCTCGGAACAGTTCATCGCCAGCATGTCTGCCCAGGTCGTGGAAGTCCTGCCCAATGGAAATTTCCTGATCGAGGGCAAGCAGCTCATGCTCATAAACGGGGAAGAAACGACCATCGGCGTGCGCGGCCGCATCCGCCCGCAGGATATCTCGCCCGAAAATGCGGTTTCATCGTTCCGCATCGCCGACGCGCAGATCAATTATGACGGCAAGGGTTTCGTCAGCCGCAGCGCCAAGCCGGGCCTGATCAACCGAATCCTCAGCTTCCTGGGGCTCGGCTGATGGGAACGGGCCGCACCTTCCCGATCATCGCCGCGGTGGTGATACTCCTGGCAACCGGTCTCGGCAGCACCTCTGCGATGGGGCAACCGATGAGCCATGGCGAACCGGTTCCATTGAAGGCGCTCGGCCGGTTCCACGGATGGCGCGACAATTCGCTGATCGGCTACGGCATCGTCACCGGCCTTGCGGGTTCGGGCGATACCCGCCGTAACGAAGTGACCCGCCAGGCATTGCGCAACGTCCTTTCCCGCCTTGGCACCACGGTGGCCGAGGACATGATCAACAGCCGCAACGTCGCCGTGGTAATCGTCACCGCCACCCTGCCCGCCTCGGCCAATCCAGGAGACCGGATCGACGCCGTCGTGTCCTCGATCGGCGATGCCCGCTCGCTGGCCGGCGGGACACTGCTCATGACGCCGCTGATGGGCCCGGACCAGCGGCCCTACGCTCTCGCACAGGGAGCGCTGACCGTGGGCGGGTACGATTTCGAAGCGAACCTGAACCGCCAGCAGCGCAATTATCCAACCAGCGCCGTCCTGCCCGGCGGCGCAACGGTCGAATATCCGGTCGATGCATCGATACTCGGCGCCGATGGAAGGATTTCATTCCTGCTGGGCGAGCCGAGCTTCACTACGGCGGAGCGGATTGCGACGATCATAAACCAGCGGATCGGGCCCGGTGTCGCCAGCGTGCGCAATGCCGACGAGGTCGAGATCGAATTTCACCGGCAGCCGGCCCAGCTCGCATCCTTCATCGCGCAGATCGAGAACCTCAGGGTCGCTCCGGATCGCACGCCGCGCATCGTGATCAACGAACGCACCGGCACGATCGTCGCGGGCGCCGACGTCATGGTTTCGAGCGTGGTGATCTCGCAAGGGGACATCAAGGTCACCGTGGCGAGCGAGAACTATGCTTCGCAGCCGAGCTTCATCGGCGGTTTCGCCAATGACGTTTCCAGCCTGGTCGTCACCAACACGACGCTCGAAGTCGAGCAGGGCAATGACGACGCGGTCGTCTCCTTTGCCGACACGAGCGTCGGGTCGCTGTTCGAAGGCCTGACGAGGGCCAAGGTGGGAACGAGGCGCGTCATCGGAATCCTGCAGGCGATGAAAGCCGCCGGTGCGCTGCATGCCGAAATCGTAGTCCAATAGATCGGGGAAACAGGTGTGGATCAGCTGACAACCATATTGCTTACCAAGGCGCTGGACGGGCTGGCGCTGCGATCGGCCGCTATTTCGCAGAATATCGCGAATGCCAACTCGCCCGGCTACGACCCCGTGCGCGTATCCTTCGAAAGCGAACTGGCGGCGGCGGCCGGAAGCGGCGCAGATGCCGTCAGGGACGTGCAACCCAGGATCGTCCGTGAACCGCAGGGCGAGAGGGCGGAAGGCGTGCGGCTCGATCTCGAGCTCGCGGACGCCTCCAGGACGGCGCTGCGCTACAACGCGCTGACCGACATACTGAACCGCCATGTCCAGCTGACAAGGCTCGGCATTCAAGGGGGGCGGCGTTGATGAACGCGATGGAAATCAGCCTGAGCGGGCTCAATGTCGAATGGCGGCGGCTCGAGATCATCGCCCAGAACCTCGCCAATCTCAATACGACCCGCACCGGCGATGGTGGTGCCTACCTTCCGCTCCGGCTGGTTTCCGGCCCGGGCGAGACATTCCGGCAGGTGCTGAGCGAACAAGGCGCGCCCGACGCGCCAGGTCAGGCTCTTGGCGGCGTGACCGTCTACGGAATCGAACCGACCGATTCCGCCGCGCGCCGCGTCTACGATCCCGACCATCCGCATGCCGATTTGGACGGCTTCGTCAGCTATCCGGGAGTCAGTCATTCGGAAGAAATGACGCTGATGATCAAGACCGCGCGGGCTTATGAGGCGAACCTGACGGCGATGGCCGCGGCGCAGCAAATCTATTCGAGCGCGCTCCAGATCGGGCGTCCGTCATGACCGAAGCGATCGCCCCCGCCGCGCTGGGCCTCGACGGGTCGGCCCCGGCCATCCACCAATTGGCGGAAGCGGGCGCCGGCCGGATTGCCGCGCCTGGTGCGCAGTTCGAGAGCGTGCTGGCGAGCAGCCTGCAGGCCGTCGACCAGAAGGTGGCCGCGGCCAACGATCTCGTGCGCCAGTTCGCAGTGGACGACAGCATCGCCGTCCATGAGGTCACGTTCGCGCTGGAAGAGGCCCGCCTGTCGATGGAGCTCGCCATGCATGTGCGCGAGCGGCTGGTGGAGACCTACCGCGAACTCATGAACATGCAGCTCTAGGCGGGAAACCGGGGTCGTCCAATGCCGCTCGAACGCAAGCAACTGATCGTTTTCGCGGGCCTGTTCTCGGCTGTCGTGATCCTCCTTTCGCTCGGATACTTCCTGTTCCTGAAACCCGATTTCGGGGTTCTCTACGAGGATATCCGCGAAACCGATGCCGCCGCCATCGTCGCGGAACTGGAGGCGGAAGGCATCGAATACCGGGTCGCCGACAATGGCCACCGGGTCCTCGTGCCGCGCGAAGATATAGACCGCGCCCGGGTGCTTGTTGCCGGATCGGGCATCGCGATGGGCGGCGTGGTGGGTTTCGAGCTGTTCAACGACAGCGACATGGGGCTGACCGAATTCGCCCAGAAGGTGAACTACCAGCGCGCGCTGCAGGGCGAGCTGGCGCGGACCATCATGATGATGGACGGCGTGGAGTTCGCCCGCGTCCATCTTTCGATTCCGGAACGCTCGCTCTTCCGGGCGGATGCAAACGAGCCTAAAGCCGCGGTGACGGTCGAACGGCAGATAGGGCGCCGTCTCGGCCAGGAAAGGGTGAGGGGCATTCAGCGCCTTGTCGCCTCGGCGGTAACGGGTTTGGAAGCCCGCGAAGTAGCGATACTTGACGAAACCGGGCAACTCCTCAACGCAGCTTCGGAAACGGGCGGGAGGGTCGATACGCTCGACGAACGCTCGGCGCTCGAACAATATTTCCGGGCCAGGGCCGAGACAGCCGCAAATGCGATGCTCGAAGGAATACCGCTCGAAGTCAGGGTCAATGCCATCGGCGGAGCGGGTTCCCGGCAGACCGAGGAAGGTGCACCGAAAGGCGAGGACAGCGAAGCCCGTACTCCCGCGCAGGAGCGCAATTTCCGGCTGCGCGTCGCCATCCGCACCGAAGATCCGCTTACCCGGGACGATGAGGATCTCGCGCGAAACGCAGTCGAAAAGGCCGTGGCGCTCGACCCCAAAGCCGGCGATGCGCTGATCTTCGAGACCGGGCTGCTGGGCGTGCAGCAAGTCGGCGCCTATCCGGACGGCACTTTCGCGTCACCGGGAGGCATCCCGGCGGAACGGGCGCAGCCGGCCGCTTTGCCGGATCCAATGGCTTCGATCCCCGCGTCGTGGAACTCGGCATGGCTTGCGCTGCTCGTAATTGCCGGGGTGGGCCTGGCGGTGTTCCTCGTGAGGCGGAGGCGGCGCCTCTCACCGACCGAACGGCAATCCTTTGCCGCGATGCTCGAAGCGCGGCTCTCGGGCGACGAGGATATGCTCGATGCGCGGTGAGATGAGTTCCGCAGATCCGCTGCTGGTGCGGTGGCGCTCGCTTTCGCGAAAGGACCGCGACGCCATCCTTGCGTCCTTCCCGGCCGAGCGGCGCCCTGGCCTGGAGCGAAGCCTGCACCGCTTCGAGATCGAAGCCGAAGCGCAGGAACTGCAGGAACGCGACAGCATCGCAGGACATTCGCCATGGCTTGCGCGGCTGATCGAGGACGTCCTGACCGATGAAAGCGCCGGCGATGGCACCCCTTCCGGAATCAAGCCGAGAGCAAGGCAGGCGCTCATCCGCGCGCATGAGGCGGCCGAACAATCGGGCGCGCCGCTCCGGCAGCCCTCGCTGGTCGAATTGTTGCTCGATCTGCTGCCCCGGTTCCGGAGCGCGCAATGAGAGCGCTGGTCAAATCCTCGGACGGCGTGCTGCAGGGACAGATAAGGGCCTTTCGCCGCATTTCTCCGGCGGACGAGAATACCAATGCCGAGCTCGCCCGAGATGAGGAGGAAGCCCCCAGCGGTGCGCCACCGCTGCCACCCGTTGCGGAACATGTCCCGCTCCTTGCCACCGGCAAAGAAGCGCCGCCCATGGACGAGACGGAAACCTTGCTGGCCCGTATCAGCGCCCTCGAAGCCGCACTGGAACGTGCGCAG
>CAYRCH010000007.1:19760-21887 GCA_964422665.1 uncultured Sphingomonadaceae bacterium
GGAAACCTTGCTGGCCCGTATCAGCGCCCTCGAAGCCGCACTGGAACGTGCGCAGGACGAAGCAGAGTTCGGATACGAAAAACGCTTCGAAGAGGGACGCGCAGCCGGGCTGATGGAGGCGGAAAAGGCCGACCGCGCTCGCCTGGAAGTTCTCGGCCAGGCAGCGGCGACCGTCTCCGGCAAGGCGGATGAGGCCTTCAAGTCTCTCGAAGCGCTGGGAGCGGCCATTGCCGGCGTAGCGATCGGCAAGGTGCTGGGCGACCGGGAGATCTATGCGCAGGCGATCCGGGACTGCATCGCCAGGCAGATGGATGCGATAGGGCCGGAGCTGGTCAGCACTCTGCATCTTTCGGCGGAAGACTTCCCCGATGAAGCGCCCGTGGCGCAACTGGCTGTGCAGCACGGTATCCAGATCGAACTCGATCCCCAGCTGGAGCCGGGCGCATGCCTGTTCGAGCTGTCGCTCGGCCGGCTCGATGCAAGCCTGGGACGGCAGCGGGAAGCCATAGTCGCGCTGCTCGACGAGCTTGCCGCGGAAGGGTCTGCGGAATGAACGCAAACCCTGTCATCGAGCGGGTCGCGCGCGCCGAATTCGTCTCGTTCGAAGGGCGCGTCACGGCGATCGGAAGCGGCTTTGTCGAAGGCGACGGGCCGCTGGCAAAGCTCGGTGACCATTGCGCCATCGGCGATGGCAAGGCGGGCCAGCCTGTCCTCGCCGAAATTATCGCTGTCGAACGGGGGAGCGTGCGGCTGATGCCGCTCTCCGACGCGGCGGCGATCGAACTCGGTGCCAGGATCGCCCGGCTGCCTCACGCATCGGAGCTGCCGGTGGGCGACGGTTTCTCCGGGAGGGCGATTGATGCGCTTGCCTGCCCCATCGATCAGGGCCTCGCAATCCACCCGGACCGGCACTTTCCGAAAGAGGGCCGGCGCCTCCCGGCCCTCGACCGGGGCAGCCGACGCGACCGCCTCGTCACCGGCATCCGGGCCATCGACGGGCTGTTGCCGATGGCCATGGGCCAGCGAACCGGGATTTTCGCCGCTGCAGGCGTGGGCAAGACCAGCCTGACTGAGCAGATCGTGCGGCAGGCTCGCTGCGATCGGAAGATACTTTGCCTGGTCGGGGAGCGTGGACGCGAAGTCGAACGGGCCTGGCGCCTCGTTGCCCAGTCGGATGCAAGCGGAACCACCACGTTGGTGGCGGCCACAGCCGAAGCCAGCCCCAGCCTTCGCATCCGGGCGCTCGACCAGGCCGTCGCCCTGGCGGAATACTGGCGCGAGCAGGGCGAGGACGTCCTGCTGGTGGTGGATTCGATCACTCGCGTGGCCCATTCGCTGCGGGAGCTGGGCTTCGCCGCGGGTGAGCCGCCGGCGATCCGTGGCCTCACGCCGGGCGTGTTTGCGGCGCTGCCGCGCTATGTCGAGCGCTGCGGCGCCGACCGCAATGGCGGGACGATCTCCGCAATATTCACGGTACTCAGCGAAACCGACGACAATGACGATCCCGTCGTCGAGCTGATGAAATCAATTCTCGACGGGCACATCGTGCTCTCACGCAGCCGCGCCGAAAGGCGGCTTTTTCCCGCCATCGATATTTCCCGCAGCGTCAGCCGACTGGCCGACGAACTGGTGGATGCGAGCACGGCTGCCAGCCTGCGCGATTTGCACGGCGCCGTCTCCCGGTACGAAGAGGCACGGCCGATGATCGAAACGGGAATCTACCGGGAAGGCAGCGACGCCGGAATCGACCGTGCCATCAAGCTCCGTCCCGCGATCGAGGATTTCGTGAAGCAGGGCGGTAGCGAACATTGCGAGATCGAGGAAACGCTGCGCCGGCTCCATGCGATCGGCGGCGAGGGAGGCGGCAATGGCTGACGACCGTCTCGATCGCATGGCGAAGCTGAAAGCGCTCCAGCAGCTGCGGTTGGCCCGGGAGCAAGCCGAACTTGGCGGCCATGTGGCACGCACGAAGGAGGCCGCCGACCGGCTGCATCAGGAAGAAGATTTGCTGGCAAGCGACGAGGCAAGGCAATTTGCCTTGCTGTCGGGTGATGGCTTCGATCCGGGCGAGTTGAGATTGGCCGGCCTCGTGCTCGCCGGACAACAGGAAACGGCATTGGTCGCCCG
>CAYRCH010000007.1:21987-32442 GCA_964422665.1 uncultured Sphingomonadaceae bacterium
CCGGGATTTCAGGACTGGCTGCAACATGAAGGCGATCATCTTCCCTTGCCCCGCCAGGCGCCCGCAATGACCAAACTCACGCGCGAAATTCATTCCATCGGCAAAGCGATCGGCGATAGCGCCACGCGGCGGGCCGCCGATCTGACGCCCGCCGCAAATGGCAGCGCCGTTGCCTTCGCGGAACGTCCCATACTCGTCGAAACATCGCTGGAGTTCGGCGCTCGGGACGCCGGGTTCGCCCTGCGTTCCGACCATTCCGACATTCGCTGGATTGGCGAGGTCCTCCAATACCGGGTCGGCGACTTTCTTCAGGCAAGGGCTGGCAAAGCTCATCCGGGCGGGCCGAGCCCTTCCCTCTCGCCATTGGCCGGCCCTCCGGACCATGGGCATCGGCCAGGTCCGGCGGAGAAGCACCTTCCGGTCTTCCGCATGGTACCCGTCACGCAAACGGCTGCCGCCGCTGGGCCGCAAAGCGACGTGGCGACTGAAAGCGTGCAGCCGGAGACGTGGCGGCGGGGCCGCGCTTCCGGGGCGCTCGCAGCAAGGCTTATGGAGCATTTCGGCCGTATCGCCTCGGACGGACCGCTGGTGCAGCTCCACCCCGAGCAGGATGGCCTCTGGAGGCTGTTCCTGCGCCTGCCGAAGCTTGCCGAAGGCACGCTCGCCGAGCTGCGGGATGAACTGAAGGGCCTGATGGAGGCCTACGGGCTGGCGCTCGGCACGTTCGAAGTTGTCGAAACACAGACCGGGGAGGGGGGATAGATGGACGCCGCACCAATCGACAGCATCACCGGCACGGCGGTGCCGCCATCTTCGCAAACGAGCGAGGCGACCGATGCATTCGGGCTGGGCTTCGAATCCCTTTTGCGGATCGTGCTGACGCAGCTGACTTACCAGGATCCGCTGAAGCCGATGGAGAATTTCGAGTTCGTTTCGCAGCTCGCGCAGTTTTCCCAGATCCAGCAGACGCAGGACATGGCCCGCAGCCTGGAAACGCTGGTTTCCGCGCAGGCGACCGCGCAGGCGGCAAGCCTGCTGGGCAAGGAGGTGGATATCCCGGCCGGGAGCCTGACGCTCTCCGGCACGGTCACTGCCGTGAGCTTCAGCAACGGTGCGCCGGCCATCACCATCGAAACCGCCGAGGGGCAGACCATCAGCAACATCAATCTCGGCTCGGTGTCGCAGATCAGGGAAGGAAACTGACATGTTCGGTTCGATCTATATCGGTTTGAGCGGCCTCTCGGCCTATTCGCAGGGCCTGAAGACGGTCAGCAACAATGTCAGCAACCTCAATACGGCAGGGTTCAAGGCCTCCGACGTAACCTTTTCCGACGTCTACGGCGCGGGAAGCGTCGGCGGGCTGCAATATGGATCCAACCTGGCCGGCCAGGGGCACGGCGTCAGCCTGAGCGACATTTCGATCAACTTCGCCCAGGGCGAATTGCGACAGACCGGGCGCGACCTCGATCTTGCTATCGACGGATCGGGTTTCTTCGTCCTGCTCGACGGAGACCAGACCTACTACACGCGCACCGGCAGCTTCCTGGTCAACGACGAGGGCGACGTCGTCCTGGCGGGAACGGACTTCAAGCTGGCCGTGCTTGACGACGCGGGACGTCCGGTCAGCCTCAACATCGACCAGTCGCGCACCAATCCGCCCGCCGCGACGACCCGCATCGAATTCTCCGACAACCTCTCATCCACCGCGACCGAGCACACGCTGGCGGATTTGCGCGTCTATGACGAACGAGGGGAGGAAGCGCTCTGGACGGTCAAATTCACCCGCGAGGAAACGGTCTTCGACGAATGGACCGTCACCGTGACCGACGAGGACGGAAACGAGGTCGCCACCGACACGCTGAAATTCATCGGCGGCATTGTCGATCCCACAACCACCGCGCTCACGGTCAGCGACGGCGCAAGAACGGTGGAACTGGATTTTTCCGGCGGCGTGACCTCGTTTTCATCCGGCACGATTTCCACGTTGCGCGCCGCAGATGTGGACGGGCACCCGGCCGGGACGATCGCCTCGCTCACCGTCAACGAAGCGGGAGGACTGGAACTCACCTACACGAATGAAGAAACGGACATTCTCGGCGCCATCGCGCTGGCCGATTTTCGCGATCCTCAACGGCTCGAGCAAAGAAGCGGGGGCCTGTTCGTTCAGAAGGGCTACGGACAGGTGCAATATCTTGCCGCCAGTGACAGCAGGGTCGGTTCGATCCTGTCGGGCCAGCTCGAAGCGTCCAATGTCGACCTGGGCGCGCAGTTCGGCGATCTCATCCTGATCCAGCGCGGCTTCCAGGCTTCGTCGCAGGTCATCAGCATCTCGAACGACATGATCCAGCAGCTCTTCGGCATCAGGGGCCAGGGATAATGGCGGAGGCCGAGCCATGGCTGCCCGAATCCGCCTTGTGCAGCGATATGGCGGCCAGAGACGTCCTCGCCCTGGTCGATGGCTGGTCAACCGAATGGCTTGCGCGAACCATGCTGATCGCACCGCGCAAATGGCAGGTCGAGGATGCGCTCCCCCTCGATCTGGCGGGCCTTACCGAACATCATGCTTCGCCGAGGTTCCGGCTGCTGCTGGCGCCGGATGCATTGCTTAGGCTCGCATCCGCGATCTTCGATCGTGAACTGACCCAGCGCGACATGCGCAAACCGCGGGACCGCCTGGTCATCAGCCAGGTTGCGATTGCCGCGATCGACGACCTTATGGACCGGCTCACCGCGCTCTTCGGGAAGCCGACCGGCCCCGACGGCTCGTTCGGGACCGCGCGGAAATTCGGCCTGCCGCTCCATCTCGGGGATCTGGCCACCCAGATCGTCATCGAAGTGCCGGGGCATGTGCTTGTGGACCTGGTCAAACACGCGTCCCCTCCCGCCCGTCGGGCAACCGTTCCCTCACCCGCCGTTCGAGCCGTCGAAGGCCTGGAGGTCGCCGTCGCGGTTTCTCTCGGAAGCAGCCGGCTCGCGCTCGGCGAGTTGGCGGCGATGGATGTCGGTGATGTGCTGCGGCTTGAAACGGACGCCGAAGCGGCACTGGACATCAATATCGAAGGGACGCCGTGCGGCCGGAATGCCGCGACCGTCGGCATGACGCAAACGGGCTTCGCCCTGCAAATCGAAAGGCCTGCGAACCAATGGTAGAAGAACAGGAAAAGACCGGCGAGGCTCCGGAAGCCAGCCAGCGCATCATCGATCACGTCGAGGTTCAAATCGAGGCAATGCTGGGCGATGCGCGGCTGACGATCTCCGAGCTCAAGCAATTGGCGGCCGGCGACACGCTGCCGATAGATCGGCAAATCAACGAAGCGGTCGATCTGAGGGTCAATGGACATGTCGTCGCCCGCGGCGAGATCGTGACCATCGACGACAAGTTCGCGGTCCGCATCACCCAGGTCGGGTGACTCTCGACATGCTGCCCAGCAGGAGCCTGCTTGCGGTGCTCGCCGGTGCCGTTCTCACCGAACCGGCATTTGCAGCCACGCTGGGAGGCGCGGCCTCGCCGGGTATTCCATGGCTGCGTATCGTCTTCGCTTTCGCCTTCTGCATCGGCGTCGCCTTCGCGGCCATCTGGCTCCTGCGGCTCTATCGCGAGGGGAGAATGGCACGATCCGCCGCTGGCTGGCTTCCAGCGCGCGGCGCACGAGCCGAGCGCCAGATCGAGGTGGTCGAGACCCGGCGCATAAGCGCGCATGCCGATGTCTGCCTGCTCCATTGGCAGGGCCGCAGCTACCTGCTGCTCGTGGGGCCGTCCGGCGTGAGCCTGATCGACAGCGACCACGGGGACCGGCCGGAGCAGGCCGGATGATCGCGCGCTGCCGCCTGATTGCGTGGGTAGCGGCGTCGGGCGCCCTCGCTTTGCCCGCGACAGCGATTGCCGCGCCCGCCGCCGAGGCCACGAGCGAGGCAGTGCGTATCGCGGTGGTGCTGGCCGTGCTGGCGGTCATTCCCGCCATCTTGATCAGCATGACCAGCTTCGTGCGCATCGTCATCGTACTTGCCATGGTGAGGCACGCTTTCGGCATGCCGCAAACCCCGCCCAACGCGGTGCTGACCAGCCTGGCGCTCTTCATGACCGCCTTCATCATGGCCCCAACACTGACCGCCGTCCACGAGAGCGCGTTGCAGCCCTTTCTCGAAGGCCGTGCCGAGATAGCGGACCTTATGGAAGCGGGCGGCGCTCCGCTGCGCGAATTCATGCTCAGCCACACACGCGACAGCGACCTGGAAGCCATCTACGCCATCTCCAGCACTCCGCTGCCCAACAGCGCGGAGGATGTCGACCTGCTGAAGCTGACGCCGGCATTCATGCTCAACGAGCTGCGCGTCGCCTTCACCATCGGCTTCGTTATCCTCCTCCCATTCCTTCTGATCGATCTGGTGGTGGCGAGCATATTGCTGTCGCTGGGCATGATGATGGTGCCCCCGGCGACCATTTCGCTGCCGATCAAGGTGCTCATGTTCGTTCTGATCGATGGCTGGAGCCTGGTTATGGAGGGGCTGCTTGGGAGCTTTGGGTGACCGGCGCGCGCCTTTCGGGGCGGACAAGGGGGATGGCGCTGCTGTTGCGCCCGGACCGCCGGGAGGCGGCGCTCTGGCGCAATCACCTGGACCGCCGGGACAGCGAGAGCCGCCAGCTCCTGTTCGAACATTACCGGCCCTTTGCGATGCGGCTTGCGCGTGTGGAATTCCGGAAGCGCCGGGGAATGAATTTCGAACTTGGCGATCTGGAGCAATTCGCCTTCGAGGCGCTGCTGCAAGCCATCGACCGGTTCGATCCATCTCGAGGCACGCCGTTCGAGAGTTTCGTTCGCCTGCGCATCAAGGGGCAGATTTCGAGCGGCATGGTCAAAATGAGCGAAGGCGGGTCGCAGGCAAGCTATCGCCGGAGAGCCGAAAGGGGCAGGCTCCGCTCGTTGGCAGCGGATGGCGGCGAGACCGACAGTGAGGGCGATCCCCTGCAGGCATTGTCCCGCCTTGCCGCCACGCTGGTTCTCGGTATCATGCTCGACGAGGGCGCACAGAGTGCCGAGGCGATCGCGGACTCCGCGCCGTCCGCATATGACAGCCTGGCCCTTCGGGAAATGCAGCACTGCCTTTGGCAGCAGGTCGATACACTTCCCGAGCGCGAGGCATTCGTCCTGCGTCAGCATTACGCCAAGGATGTCAGCTTCACGGTCATTGCGGAATTGCTGGGCGTCAGCAAAGGCCGCGTTTCGCAGATCCACCGCCAGGCCCTGCTGCGTCTGCGTTCGCAGCTCGCCAAATTTCGCTAAAGGAGCAGCCATGCCACTGTGTGACGAGGATACGATGGAGCAACTGGTCGCGGCGCTGCAATCTGCCGATGGCGGCGAGCTGGAATTGGTGGATGAGCAGCTGGACAAGTTCCCCGAAGATCCGCGGCTGCATTTCATGCGCGGCTCGCTGCTGGCCGCAAGGAAGCAGCCGATGGCTGCGCATGCCGCGCTCAGCCGCGCGGTCGAGCTCGCGCCGGACTATCACATTGCCCGCTACCAGCTCGGCTTCTTCGAACTCACGTCTGGAGAGCCGGACGCCGCACTTGCCACATGGGGGCCGCTGCACCGGCTGCCCGCCGAAAACTATCTGCGCATCTTCGCCGAAGGGATGATCCATCTCGTGCGGGACGAATTCGGACCTGCCATTGCCCGTTTTGAGGAAGGCATTCGGCAAAACGACGAGAACGAAGCGCTGAATTCCGATATTCGTATTCTGAAGAGCGAATGCGAGAAGCTGGCCAGGAAGGCCGGCAAAAGCGGGGAACTGGCGGACGAAGATGCCGGCCTGTCTGCGACTTCGCTCCTGCTGGGCGGGTTCTCCGGCGGCGATACCAAGCATTGATGGCGGACTGAGTGACCAGGATCACCCAATCCGACCAGATCGTGCTGCTGCTGCGGCAGCAATTGCAGAAGGTCGCCGGCCGCAAGGACGTGCAGCGCAAGGAGCGCACCGGGAAATCGGCGAAACGGGAAGATGCCGGAAACCGGGTGGAGGCCCTGGCCGCGCTGCGAAACCTTCCGCAAGAGGATGTCGAGCGCGCCCTCCTGCGAATGCTGCTGATCGAGGAAATGGGTGAGGCGATCGGCAGCGATCCGAAATTCCAGGGAATCATCGACAAGGTTCACCGGCTGATAAAATCGGACCGGGAGACGAACCAATTGATCGGACAGGCGCTTGAAGCGCTGCGCGCCGAAAAGAAGGGCTAGCGCCCCAGTCTGGCCAGTGCCTCGGCGATTGTCGGGCCGTCGCCGCCGATCGGACGATTGACGGCCATCTCCAATATCCTGCGGGCCGTCTCGCCATCGTTGCTCGCCGTCGCGATCAACGCGCTGGCCAGGGCCGCCGAGAAACATTGCCGGTCAAGCCGCAGCGCGACTTCGTTGCGGCGCCTTGCACCCTCGACATCGCCCGCGAGCACATCGAGAACGGCCAGCGATCCGTGCGATTCCGCGAAATTGGGATCCAATTCCAGCGTCTTCTCGAACTGCTTCCTTGCCGCCTCCTCGTCGCCGCCGAGAAGATAGGCCCAGCCGGCGGCAATCCAGCTGCCCAGATGCGTGCCGAACATGGCGGCGCCTTTTTCGATCAGCGGAGCCGCGGCCGAATGGTCGCCTCGCGCCATCTTGCTCAGGCCGAGGCCGATCCAGGCGCGGGGAATTCCGGGATTGAGCTCGAGCGCCTTTTCGAACAGCGTTTCGGCCCCTTCGGCATCCTGATCGCCGAGCGTGAGCATCCCCAGCGTCGACAGCGCGTCAGGGTGCGCGCCCGCCTTCGCCGCAAAATTCCTCGCCAGTTCCTCGTCCTCGATGTCGAGCGCCAGCACGGAGACCGCCGCCAGGAGCGGAGCATAATCGCCATGCCGCGAAAGATAGTCCCGCGCCTTGGCCTCGGCCGTTTCGAGGTCGCCGGTGTCGTGAGTAAGCTGGAGATCGAGCATCGCAGCCTGCGGCAGAGCCTCGCAAACCGCGGGCGTCAGAAGGTCGCGTGCGGCGCCCGTATCCTTGTTCAGCGCATGTGCCCAGGCGGCGTTGAAGGCGAGGTTCCCGTCCTCTGGAGCATCCCTCCGCAATTCTTCGAACAGGCGGACCGCGGTCGCCGCATCGCCGCTGCGCATCGCGACGAGCGCCCGCAGGTTGAGCGCGGCAGGATCATCGGCGCCGGCCTCGCCCAGCCGGTCCAGCAGGTCCTGGGCCGCGGCCAGATCGCCGGCATCCAGCGCCGCTTCGGCAGTTTCCAGCCGCAAGCGGACGTTTTCAGGATCGGACTGCAGGAAGCCGAGCAGCTTCTCCAGACGGTCGCTTTGCGCTGTTTGCTGCATGGGCAAGGTCCTAATTCTCCAGTTTCACGATGTCGAACGACTGCAAGGCGACGCGCCGCGGAATTTCCTCGACCGAGAGCACGGAAAGATGCGGGACCGATCGCTGCGTCAGGCGCAGCAGGGTGCGCCGGATAGAGCCGGCACACAACAGCACCGGCTGGCGCCCCTGCCGTATCATCCGCTCCGCCATCGGGGCGATGCGCCGCAAGAGGTGCTCGGCCAGCCGCGGTTCGACGCCGAGGGTGGAGGATTCGCGCGTCCCGCTCTCGGAGATAATCCGGTTTTCGAGCTTCGGGTCGAGGCTCAGCACGGCGAGCTGATGATGATGACCGCGCAGGGCGCTGCAAATGGCGGGACCAAGATCCTGCCGCAGCCGCTCGGTCAGCTCGGCCGGGTCGCGCTCGTTGCGTGCGACATCGACCAGGGTCTCGACGATCAGGTCGATATTGGCGATCGAAACGCGCTCCTGCAGCAGGTTCTGCAGCACGCGCTGGACGTCGGACACGGTCAGCACATTCGGTATCAGTTCCTCCACCAGCCCCGGCTGGCGTTCGCGCAGCTGGTCGAGAAGCTGCCCGGTGACGCCGCGGGTAAGCAGCGTTGCCGCCTCGAGCTTCATGGTCTCGACGAAATGGGTGAGCATGACGGTTTCCGGATCGACCACGCTGTAGCCGCCTTCCTCCGCCTCCTTCGCCAGTCCGCGCTCGATCCAGATGCCGGGCAGGCCAAAGGCGGAATCGCGCCCCTGGATGCCGTTCAGTTTCGCCGCGTCGTCACGCTGGGCAATGGCCAGCAGCCGGTCCGGATGAAGCTGGCCGGTGCCGTAGGGAACCCCGTGAATGCTGATGCGGTAATCGAGGCTGCCGAGATCGGCGGAATCGACGAAACGGACGGCAGGGAAGGGAATGCCGAAAGTGCGCTCATGGCTCTCGCGACTGCCGGCGATCCGGTCCAGCAGCAATGCGCGGCGGTCCTGCCAGGCGCGCGACAGCTCGCTGCCGAAAGCGATCTCGAGCGGGCTGGGCACGCTGGCGGAGGTCGTTTCGAGTGCTTCCTCGTCTCCCTCTGGCGTCGACGCCGCCTCGTCCTGCGCCGCCCGGCGAATGCGCCACCAGGCGAAGAGCGCGATCGCCAGCAGGATCGCGATCGGCCATTTGGGCATGCCCGGCATCAGCATGAGCGCGGCCATCACGGCCATGACGATCAGCGGGATGCGCGGTTCGGACGCCAGCTGCTTGAACATCTCGGTGCTGAGCTGGCGGTCTGCGGAGGATCGCGTCACGATGATGCCGGTCGCCACCGCGATGATCAGCGCGGGAAGCTGCGTGGCGATCCCGTCGCCGATGGTCAGCAATGTGAAGCGCTGGAGCGCCTCGCCCCAGCTCATTCCCATCTGCGCGACCCCGACGATCAGGCCGCCGATAATGTCGATCAGCAGGATCAGTATGCCCGCGATCGCATCGCCTTTCACGAACTTGCTGGCCCCGTCCATCGATCCGTAAAAGGAGGCTTCCTTCTCCAGCTCCTCGCGGCGGCGCAGCGCTTCCTTCTGGTCGATCAGGCCGAGATTGAGATCGGCATCGATGCTCATCTGCTGGCCCGGCATCGAATCCAGCGTGAAGCGCGCTGCCACTTCCGAGACGCGCTGTGCGCCCGAGGTCACCACCACATATTGGACGATGATCAGGATCGCGAAGACCACCAGGCCAATCACGAAATTGCCCTGCACCGCGTAGCTGCCGATGGATTCGATAACCTCGCCGGCATCGGCGCCGGTCAGGATCAGCCGCGTGGCCGCGACATTGAGCGCGAGCCGGTAAAGCGTGGCCACCAGCAATATCGAGGGGAAGGTCGAAAACTCGACCGGCTTGGCGACATAGAATGTCAGCATCATGATCGTGAGGCCGAAGCCGAAATTGATCACGATCGCGAGGTCCAGCAGCGCCGGGGGGATCGGTGAAAACAGGATCAGCAGGATAAGGATCGTGCCGATCACCAGCACGAGATCCTTGTTGCGGTCGAACAGCTTACCCATGCGATGCCTCAACTTCCGGCTGTACCTGTTTGGAATTTTCGCGCCGCAGCTTCGCGTAATGTTTCGCAACCCCGCGGAAATGCTGCGGCGCGATCGGCTGGTCCGGGCGGCAATCGTGGAACAGCGCGCGCGCGAGCGGTGGATCGGCGACCGCGGGGATGGAAAGCAGGCGCGCCTTGCGCTTCAGCAATTGGGCGAAGTGATTGCGGCCCCGCGCCCTGACTACGGGAGCGATCATCGTGGCGGGATCGTATCGCAGCGCCACGGCAAAATGCTCGGGATTGGTGATGAGCACATCCGAGCCTTCGAGCTTGGAAAGCCCCTCCGACTGTTTGCGCATCTGCTGGTGGAGCTCCTTGCGCTTCTGCTTGAGCCGCGGCTCCCCTTCCCGGTCCTTGACCTCGCGTTTCACCTCGCTGCGGCTCATGCGCATCTGTTTGCGGAATTCGCCGCGAACGATGAGCTGGTCGATCACCATGAACACGAATGCCGCGGCGATGAATGCCGCCAGCAGGCGCTTGCCGCCGCTTTCCATCGCCGCGCTCACCCGCCCTGCATCGGTCATGGTTCCGGCGAACATCTCCAGCGCGCCGGTGATCATCAGCCAAGCGAGGCCGACATAGACGGCCATCTTGACGAGGTTCTTGAGCGCTTCCTTGAGCATGCGCATCGAGAACAGCCGCTTCAGGCCCTTCATCGGATTGAGGCGCGAGAAGTCGGGCTTGAGCGGCGCGGCGGTGAAGAGGAACCCGCGCAGCTGGATCAGCTCCAGCACGATCAGCAGCAGCGCGATCATCCCGCCCAGCACCAGCAGCGGCGACAGTGCGGCCCAGTAGGTTGAGGCAAGCAGGTCCAGCGCCTGGCCCGGCTCGCGGGTTCCCGATACGCCCTCGGTCAGCGAGAAGCGCATGATCTGCGCGGTCCGGTGGACGAAATCGGGACCCGCAAACAGGACGAAGGCGGTGAAGGCCAGCAGGCTGCCGACGAAGCCCAGATCCATGCCGCGCGCGATCTGCCCCTTCTCCCGCGCCTTGCGCAGCTTGAACGGGGTTGCCTCCTCGGTCCTGTCCTGGTCCTG
>CAYRCH010000008.1:0-2019 GCA_964422665.1 uncultured Sphingomonadaceae bacterium
GCATCGCGCCGACCTCGTCGATCACGTCGATCGCCTTGTCGGGCAGCTTGCGGTCATTGATGTAGCGCGCGCTCATTTCCACCGCGGTCTTGATCGCGTCGGGCGTGTACTTGACCTTGTGGTGTTCCTCGAACGCGCTTCTCAGCCCGCGCAGAATCTTGATCGTGTCCTCGACCGACGGCTCGTTGACGTCGATCTTCTGGAACCGGCGCAGCAGCGCGCGGTCCTTCTCGAAATGGTTGCGGAATTCCTTGTAGGTGGTCGAACCGATGCAGCGGATCGCGCCGCTGGAGAGGGCCGGCTTGAGCAGGTTCGAGGCATCCATCGCCCCGCCGCTGGTCGCGCCGGCGCCGATCACCGTGTGGATCTCGTCGATGAACAGGATCCCCTCGGGCATTTTTTCGAGTTCGGAAACGACCTGCTTCAGCCGCTCCTCGAAATCGCCGCGATAGCGGGTGCCGGCGAGCAGCGCGCCCATGTCGAGCGAATAGATCACCGCATCCTGCAGCACTTCGGGCACGTCGCCTTCGACGATCTTGCGCGCCAGACCCTCGGCGATGGCGGTCTTGCCGACGCCGGGATCGCCGACATAGAGCGGGTTGTTCTTGCTCCGGCGGCAGAGGATCTGGATCGTGCGGTCGACTTCCGGTCCGCGTCCGATCAGCGGATCGACCTTGCCGTTCAGCGCCTTCTCGTTGAGATTGACGCAGAACTGGTCGAGCGCGGAATCCTTCTTGCCCTTATCGTCCTTGCCCGCGGGCGATTGCGGTTCCTCGCTGCCCTGCGGCGCGCGCGTTTCCAGCTGGCGGCCGCCCTTGCCGATCCCGTGGCTGATATAGCTCACCGCGTCGAGCCGGCTCATATCCTGCTGCTGCAGGAAATAGACCGCATAGGAATCGCGTTCGGAGAACAACGCCACCAGCACATTGGCGCCGGTCACCGTGTCCTTGCCCGAAGACTGGACATGCAGCAGCGCGCGCTGGATCACCCGCTGGAAACCGGCGGTCGGCTGCGGATCGGTGCTGCCTTCGGTTTTCAGCGACTGGTATTCCTGGTCGAGATACTGGGTCACCACATTGCCCAGCTCGTCCAGGTCCACCCCGCAGGCGGTCATCACTTCGGCGGCATCGGCATCTTCGACCAAAGCCAGGAGCAGGTGCTCCAGCGTCGCATATTCATGCGAGCGGTCGGTCGCGTTCTGCAGCGCACCGTGGAGCGTTTTCTCGAGGCTTTGTGTAAAACTCGGCATTCAATCTGTCCCTGGCTGGAGCCTGCGCCCTGACCACCGGTCAGAGCATCCACGCTCACGGTTAACCAACATTGAATCCCGGGCCGATCCCGACGCTCGGCCGGTCAGGACCCTGGATATTCCCGTCATATATAGCGAGCCCCCGCCGGATTGTGAGGGGCGGGGGATTCATCCGGCGTCCCGCTTTCCGAACAGGGCATCGGCGGCCTGCCGATGGCTGGCGGCTTGCCCGTATCGCCCCTTCACGCGCTGGATTTCCGCTTCCAGCAGGGCGATGCGCTGTTGCAATTCGTCCTGCGAATAGGAATCGAGACTTTCCCCGGAGAGGCGGCTCGCCGCATCTCCGCGCTGGCGGGGAAGATCGTCGTCGTCCATGAAAAGGCAGCATCGCAAGCGGCGCCGCTTTCTGTCAATGGGGCTTGGCGACAGTGCACAAACTATCGGGGGGAATAAAGCGTGGAGGAGGCGATACCGGAACGGATGCTGGCGATGGGTTTCGATGCGCCCGGCGGTCCGGAGGTGCTCGAAGCATGCGAGCTGCCGGTGCCGGAGCCGGGCGAGGCCCAGGTGCTGGTCCGCGTCAGCCACGCCGGGGTCAACCGCCCCGACGTGATCCAGCGGCAGGGCCACTATCCGCCTCCTCCCGGGGCATCGCCGATTCCGGGGCTCGAAATATCGGGCACGGTGGTGAAGCTGGGGAGCGGGGTCGACGGGGCCTTGCTGGGCCGGCGCGTGGCCGCACTGGTGACCGGCGGCGGTTACGCCGAATA
>CAYRCH010000008.1:2119-11132 GCA_964422665.1 uncultured Sphingomonadaceae bacterium
GATCGGCGCGGATGTGGCGATCGATTACAAGCGGCAGGATTTCGTCGAGCAGGTGATGGCGGCGACCGGCGGCCGGGGCGTCGATATCGTGCTCGACATGGTCTCTGGCGATTATGTCCCGCGCAATCTCAAATGCCTCGCGGAGGATGGCCGGCATGTCACCATCGCGGTGCTTGGCGGGGCAAAGGCGGAAATCAACATGGCCCAGCTGATGGTGCGGCGCCTGACCATGACCGGTTCGACCATGCGCGCCCGTTCGGACAGCTTCAAGGCGCTGCTCGCGCGGGAAATCCGCTCGAACGCATGGCCGCTGTTCGAGGACGGGACGCTCGCTCCGGTGATGGACCGGCGCTTCCTCCTGCGCGAGGCGGCCGCGGCCCATGCGCGGATGGAAGCGGGCGAACATATCGGCAAGATCGTGCTGGAAGTGGAGGGGAAGAACTCATGAATTCGAATGCGGGAGCGCGGCCAGGCCGCGCCGAACTGGAAGCCATGGCCGAGGCCTATCTCGATGCGCTGGCGGCGAAGGATCCCTCGCGCCTGCCCTGGGCGGATGAGGTGATCTTCACCGAGAACAACGTCCAGCTGATGATCGGCGACGGGCTGTGGAACACGATCTCGGCGCGGCGTCCGTATTACGACCTCAAGGCCGCCGACCCGGAAACCGGCCAGGTCAGCTGGTTCGGGATCGTCGAGGAGAGGGGTCATCCGGCGATCATGGCGCTGCGGCTGGCGATACGGGACGGCAGGATCGCCGAGGCGGAGACGATCGTGTGCCGCGAATTCGAGTTCGGTCCGTTCCCGCAGATCGAAGGCTATGACGCGCCGCGCCCGCTGATGCTGGCGGACGTGCCGGAGGCGGAGCGGGTGCCGCGCGCGCGGATGATCTCCATCGCCGACGGCTATTTCGATACGTTGCAGCTCAATGACGGCACGCTCTTCACCGAGTTCACCGACGATTGCGACCGGATCGAGAACGGGCTGCAGACCACCAATGTCGAGATCGAGGGCTATCCCATCGCGAAAATGGGCACGGCCGACCAGTTCCGCCTCGGCCAGTATGTCTATGACGACCGGCTGCGCGACCGCCGCTTCCCCCTGGTCGACGAGGAGCGCGGGCTGGTGCTGGCGGCAGGTTTCATCGATCATATGGGTGAGGTTGCTAAAGTTACCTGGACCGACGGCACCCGCCACGAAAGCATCTTCCACTTCCCGCACAGCTTCGTCCTGCTCGAACTGTTCAAGATCGTGGGCGGAAAGATCGCCGGCGTCGAAGCTGTGTTCGTCACCGTCCCCTACAACATGGTTTCGCCCTGGCTGGGCAAGCAGCCCTATATCGTGCGGGGGTGAAGGGAGACTGTCACACCGTCATGGAAATGACTCGATAGTGATTCAACGCTGTAACAATCTTACGCCATAGAATCGTAGCCAAAGGCAGGCATTATTTGGGGAATGCCGATGTTTGGCAGTGAAGATACAGGCGCCACCATTTCAGCTATTCGTGCCGTTTCCGGCCCGCGGCCGCATATTCGCGAGCCGCGCGTAGTGGAGCGGCGCAAGTTCCGCACCATCTGGATCAGCGATATCCATCTCGGCACCAAGGGCTGCAATGCGGAGCTGCTGATCGACTTCCTCGACCATACGGACAGCGAGACGCTCTATCTCGTGGGCGACATCATCGATGGCTGGCGGCTCAAGAAGAAGTTCTACTGGCCGCCGGCACATAACGACGTGGTCTGGCGGATCCTCAAACGCGCGAGGCGCGGCACGCGGATCGTCTACATCCCCGGCAATCACGACGAGATGTTCCGCCAGTTCACCGGCCTCAATTTCGGCGGCGTCGAGATCCGCCGCGCGGCGTTCCACGATACTGCCGACGGGCGCCGGCTGATGGTGCTGCATGGCGACGAATTCGATGCGATCATGCTCGCCCATCGATGGCTCGCCTTCATCGGGGACGCCGCCTACCATTTGCTGATGGGCGCCAATGTGTGGGTCAATGCCGTGCGCAGCCGGCTCGGCCTTTCCTACTGGTCCCTGTCCAAGATGGCCAAGCACAAGGTCAAGAACGCGGTCGAGTTCATCTCCCGCTACGAGCAGGTGGTGGCGCGCGCCGCGGGAGACCGGGGAGTGGACGGTGTCGTCTGCGGCCACATCCACACGGCCGAAATGCGCATTTTCGACGGCGTGGAATATTTCAACGATGGCGACTGGGTGGAAGGCTGCACCGCGCTGGTGGAGCATTTCGACGGGCGGATGGAAATCCTCCACTGGCCGGAAGAGATCGCCCGGCGCGAAGCGGAGCAACCGGGGACAAAGGCGGGCGAAACGACCAGGCTGGAGAAGGCCGCATGAAAATTGCCCTGATTACCGACGCCTGGCACCCGCAGGTCAATGGCGTCGTCCGGACACTGACAGCCATCACCGGTGAACTGACCCGCCGCGGCCATAGGGTGCAGATCATCGCGCCCGACCAGTTCCGTTCGCTGCCTTGCCCGACCTATCCCGAAATCCGGCTGGCGCTCGCCGGAAGGCGCGCCGTGGCAAAGCGGCTCGAGGCGTTTGCGCCGGATGCGATTCATATCGCAACAGAGGGGCCGCTGGGCCTCGCCGCGCGCCGCGATTGCCGGCTCAGCGGCCGGCCATTCACCACCGCTTATCACACCCATTTCCCGGAATATCTCGCCCGGCGCACCGGGTTGAACGCCAAGCTGTTCTGGCCCTTCATCCGCTGGTTCCACGGCTGCTCCGATGCGGTCATGGTCGCCACGGAAAGCGTCCGCGCGGAACTCCGTGCGCAGGGCGTCACCCAGCTGGCCCATTGGGGGAGGGGCGTGGACCTGTCGCTGTTCCGGCCCGGGATCGCCCCGCCAGACGTGTTTTTCGGCCTGCCGCGCCCGATCCAGCTCTATGTCGGCCGGGTCGCCGTCGAAAAGAATGTCGAGGCCTTCCTCGCCAATACCCATCCCGGCTCCAAGGTGGTGGTCGGTGACGGGCCGGCCCTGGCAAGGCTCGAACAGCAGTTTCCGGAGGCCCATTTCCTCGGGCGCCAGTCGGGTCTCGACCTTGCCGCGTGCTATGCCGGGGCGGACGTCTTCGTGTTTCCGAGCCGCACCGACACATTCGGCCTGGTGATGATCGAGGCGCTGGCCTGCGGCACTCCGGTTGCAGCATTCCCCGTCACCGGTCCGCGCGACATATTGACGAGCCGCTCAGGCGTAATGGCGGAGCGGCTGGAAGATGCGATCGCCGCGGCGCTGCTCCTCTCGCCGGAAGATTGCGTCCGCCATGCCGCATCGCACGGCTGGGCGGCCAGCACCGACCAGTTCCTCGCGGCCCTGGCGCCTGTACGGACCCGCCCGGCAACGAACTCCGACGGCATCCCCGCGATCGCCTGAATCGCTTTTCCTTGCTGTTGGGCCGCCAAAAGCCTACATGATCGAGCAGGCGGCCGCTCCGTAAGGGGCGGCCCTTGTGTTTCATAGCCGATTTTCCGGAGAGTCACCGTGGCCCAGCCCACCCCGCTCATGCCCCATGCGACCGCCACCTGGCTGGTCGACAACACCGCGCTCACTTTCGAGCAGATCGCCGATTTCTGCGGCCTGCATATATTGGAAGTGCAGGCCATGGCCGACGACCTCGCGGGCAGCAAATATACGGGGCGCGACCCCGTCCATGCGGGCGAGCTCAATCATGCCGAGATCGAAAAGGGGCAGGCCGACCCGTCCTACCGCCTGCAGATGCAGAAGGCGCCGGTGGAAGCGAGCCGAACCAAGGGCCCGCGCTACACCCCGGTGTCCAAGCGGCAGGACAAGCCCGACGGCATCGCCTGGATCCTGCGCAACCATCCTGAAATCTCGGACGCGCAGATCGGGCGCCTGATCGGAACCACTCGCAATACGATCGATGCGATCCGCAACCGTACGCACTGGAACATCCAGAATATCCAGGCCAAGGATCCGGTCACGCTGGGGCTGTGCTCGCAGCGCGAGCTGGACGCGGCTGTTGCCCGCGCGGCCAAGAAGGCCGCCGCCAGTGCGCCTTCGGAAGAAGAGCAGGCACCGGTGCAGAAGGTTGATGACCGCGCCGCGCTGATCGAAGAGCTGCGGGCCGAGCGTGAGAAAGCCAGCCAGGCCTCGACCGAAGCGGCGCAGGAAGCCGAGGCGGAAGCCTGGCTGCAGGCCCGTCGGGCGGCCGAAGCCGAAGAACGGGCGCGGCCGGGAGAGCCGGCTTTCGGCAACAGCGACGACTGATATCCCTACCGATTGCTCCAATCGGGCATTCGGTTTTCCCTCCGCTCAAGGCGCGATATTATCGGCCCTTTTGCGCGGCTTCATCGGAGGCTAAGCTCTGGCATGGAAATGCCGTGCTTGCCCTTTGGCAGCGGCTGCGCCAGTAAGCTTACATGAATGTAAGTAGGGCGCATGCCTGGCACGGGTGCGGGAGCAGGAGTCTGTGACGGATCATCCCTCGGCAGAGGCCTATCGCCATCCTTCGAGCTGGGAGCTTCGGCTTCCGCCGATGACCATGCCCGAAATGTTCCAGTCGACGGCTGAACGCGCGCCCCATGCGCCGCTGGCGGATTTTCTCGGCCGCAGATTCACCTATTCTCAGCTCCTGGCCGAGGCGCGGGCCTTCGCTGCCGGGCTGCAGGCGATCGGAATAGGGCCGGGAGACAGGGTTGGAATATTCCTGCCCAATGTACCGATTTATGTCTCGGCCTATTACGGGGCGATGATGGCGGGAGCGATCGCGGTCAATTTCTCGCCCCTCTACACAGCCGAGGAACTCACCCAGCAGGTCGAAGATTCGGGCACCACGCTGCTGGTCACGCTGGACAGTTCGAGGCTGCTGCCGACCGCGCTTGAAGTGCTCGACAAGTCATCGCTCTCGCGTTTGGTGGTCGGCCGGCTGGGCGAAATGCTGCCGCTCACGAAGCGGATGCTCCTGGCCCTGTTCGGACGCAGCCAGGTCACCCCGTTGCCTAAGCGGGACGATGTGATCGCGTGGAAGAGATTTCTCGGGCGCGGCGAGCCGGAACCGGTCACGCTGGATGCCGAGCATGATATCGCCCTGCTCCAATATACGGGAGGGACCACCGGCACCCCCAAGGGCGCGATGCTGACGCACCAGAACCTCACCGCCAATGCCCGGCAGGTGGATGCGGTAGATCCGTTCCGCGAGGGGCCCGACGTGATCCTGGGCGCGCTCCCGCTGTTCCATGTCTTCGCCAATACCTGCGTCCTCAATCGCACGGTCCGCAAGGGCGGGATGATCGCCATGTTGCCCCGCTTCGAGTCGGCGCAGGTGCTCAAGACGATCGAGCGCGTGCGGCCCACCTCGTTTCCCGGCGTGCCGACAATGTACCAGGCGCTGATCGACAATCCGCGTGCGGCCCGCACAGACTTTTCTTCCCTCAAGGTTTGCATTTCGGGCGGCGCGCCGCTGCCGCAGCCGCTTCGCGAGCGGTTTCAGCACGTGACCGGTGCGAAACTGGTCGAGGGCTATGGGCTGACCGAAAGCTCCGGCGTGGTCTCGACCAACCCCTATGACGGCGGAGACCGGCCGGGCACGATCGGTCAGCCCCTCCCTTCGACGCTTGTGCGCCTGCTCGACAAGGAAGACAGCAGCAAGGAAGCGCCGCCAGGGGAGCCGGGCGAACTGGTGGTGGCCGGCCCGCAGATCATGCAGGGCTACTGGAAGCGGCCCGATGCCGCAGAGCGTGCCTTCGCGGTCCGCGATGGAGTCAACTGGCTGCGCACGGGCGACGTTGCCACGATCGACGCCGATGGCTTCATCCGCATCGTCGACCGGATGAAGGACATGATCGCCGTGGGCGGGTTCAAGGTGTTCCCCAGCCAGGTCGAGCATGTCCTGTTGCAGCACGATGCGGTGAAGGAGGCGCTGGTGATCGGCCTTCCCGATCCCTATCGCGGAGAAACCCCGGCTGCATTCGTTACGCTGGAGGAAGGCGCCGATGTTGCGGCGGAAGCCATTCGCATCTGGACCAACCAGCAGATCGGCAAGCACGAGCAGCTTTCCGCCCTGACAATTCGCGAAGAGCTGCCCAAGACCATGATCGGCAAGCTCGACCGCAAGGCGCTGATCGCCGAAGTATTGGCGCAGAACGAAAAAGGGGGCTGAATGCCCCCTTTCCCTAAAGCATTGTAGCCTCGCCGCGCCGAATCAGCTGGCCAGCGTCAGCTTCGGTTCGTCCCCCGACGGCTTGTTGCCATTGGTGTCGCCCTTTGAAGAATCGGCCTTGGGGGCGGCCATCTGCTGGGGCGGGGGGGAGGGCTGGGCCCGCCGCGCTGCCTCGGCCGCTCCGCGATGAGCGAACTGCCCGTCGACTTTCGCACCCTGCTCCACCGTTAGCGCATCGTAGTGCACATCGCCGGTGATGCGGGCGGTCTTCAGGACTACCAGCTCGCGGACATTGATCGAGCCCTTCACGCTCCCCGCCAGGCGGGCGGACTCGGCCTCGATGCCGCCGTGGATTTCGCTCGACTCGCCCTGCACCAGCGAAGTGCAGGTAATGTCGCCTTCGATCTGCCCATCCACATGGAGGTCGGCATTGGCCGACACGTCGCCCTTGATCGAAACGTCCGTTCCGATGACCGAGAAGGTTGCGCCGCCGCTCGCCATGGGTCTACTCGGCCTCGACGCTTGCGGGGCGGGTGCCGTCGGCTCTTGCTCGTCTGACTTTTTCGAGAACATGGGGGGCAGTCTCCAGGAAGGGGCGCGGGTTCACCGCGCGGTTGTTGACATGCACCTCGAAATGGAGGTGCGGACCGGTCGAGCGGCCAGTGTTGCCGATCGCGCCAATCACGTCGCCTGCAGCGACGCGTTGCCCCACCTTGGCGCGGAAGGCAGACATATGGGCATAGCGGGTCATCAGCCCGTTGCCGTGAGTGATCTCGATCACGTTGCCATAACCCGACTTGCGGCCGGCAAAGCTGATTTTGCCCGATGCCGCGGCGTGGATCGGCGCACCGATGCCGCCCTTGAAATCGAGTCCCTTGTGCATCGCGGCTCCGCCGGTGAAGGGATCGCGGCGGAAACCGAAGCCGGATGAAATCTGGGTGATATCCGCCGGCATGACCTGCGGAATTCCGGCCAGCCCGCGCTCCAGCGCATCCATCCGGGCAAGGCTCAGGCCCAGCCGTTCGAAACGCTGATCGAGCGATCCGTCATTGCCGGTGAAGATCCGCTCCAGCGGACCACCCTGGGCCTGTCGGGCGCTGGCAAGGATCGCATTGGGGTCGAGCCCCATCTGCCGGATCGCGTTCACCGCCCGCTGCGCGCGGAGGTCGGCAAAGCGGGTGAGCTTTTCCACCAGCGCCAGCTGGCGGGCCTCGATCTGCGCCAGCCCGGCCGCTTCGGGGATCAGGGCGCTGACCTTGGAAACGGTTTCGGTCGCCTCGGTCGACGAATCGGTGACATTGGCGTCCTCGGTGACATCCGCCGGGAGCATTTCCGTCATGTCTTCAAGAAATGCCTGGCGCCGGGCGAGGTCTTCGGCGACGTCGCCGATATTGTCGCGATAGGCCGCGACGCGGCTCTCCGCGCTGGCCACTTGCGCTTCGCGGTCGAGCAGGGACGATATTTCAAGCTTGGCCTGGATCTGCAGGATCGCCGCGACGGCGAGGCTCACCACCCAGATCAGCGCCACGCCTACTACCAGTAAGGCGGCCGTCTTCTGCATTCGCGAGGAAATGGTGATGAAGCGGACCTGCCCTTGCGAGCGCATGAAAAACTCGCGGTCCGGGAACCATTCTTCCAGTTTCTGTTTTAGACCACGTAAGGTCGTTGCTTGTCCCACGGACACCCACATCCCATCCAACGTCTTGTTGGAAGGGCTAGCAGTTAGGATGCGAAGGTCCACTTCCCTTCCGCCCAACTAAGGGCGAGACGGGTGGACTCCGCGATGAATCGTTTCTGAACACAAATCTTACTCCGTACTTAACCGAATTGCGGCCGAATCGGCGGAAATTTCGGCCGATTCGCAAGCTTGCCCGAAGCGTAAGATTCGCCGCTGACCCGGGCGCTGCTCTTTGCTAAGGGCTTTCGCCATGTCGACTGCACCGATAACAACCGACGATCCCGTCCGCCTCGTCGGGGAGCTTGCCCGCGCCGGGCGCGCAGCCCAGCGCCGGCTCGCGCGGATGACCGACGATCAAAAGGCTGCGGCGCTCCGCGCGGCGGCAGGCGCGCTTCGTGCCCAGGGCGCGGAGATACTCGCCGCCAACCAGCGCGATCTCGAGGCGGGCCGGGCGCGTGGGCTCTCCGCCGCCATGCTCGACCGGCTTGCGCTGGACGAGAAGCGGCTTGAAGGGATCGCCGCCGGGGTCGAGGCGGTCGCTGCCCTGCCTGACCCGGTGGGTGAAGTGATTGACACCAGCACCGTACCCAGCGGGCTCAGGCTCTCGCGGGTACGCATTCCCATCGGCCTCATAGGCATCATCTATGAAAGCCGCCCCAATGTGACTGCCGATGCCGCGGCCCTGTGCGTGCGCGCGGGCAATGCCGTGTTGCTGCGCGGCGGGAGCGAAGCGGTGCATTCCAACCGCGCGATCCATGCTGCCCTGGCCGAAGGGCTCGCCAGCGCCGGCGTGCCGGCGGAGGCCGTGCAGCTGATGCCGACCCAGGACCGCGAGGCGGTCGGCGCCATGCTGCGCGCCGCGGGCCTTATCGACATGATCGTGCCGCGCGGAGGCAAGAGCCTGGTCGAGCGGGTGCAGAACGACGCGCGTGTGCCGGTGCTCGCGCATCTCGACGGCATCTGCCACACCTATGTCCACGCCGCCGCCGATCCGGCAATGGCGCGGGACGTCGCGCTCAATGCCAAGATGCGCCGCACCGGCATTTGCGGGGCGATGGAAACCCTGCTTCTCGATGCCCAGTTCCCGGCCGGTGCCAAGATCGTGGGCGCGCTGCTCGATGCAGGATGCGAACTGCGCGGCGATGCCCGGGCGCAGGCGCTCGATTCACGGATCAAGGCGGCCAGCGCCAA
>CAYRCH010000008.1:11232-32209 GCA_964422665.1 uncultured Sphingomonadaceae bacterium
ATCGTGCGCTCCGGCCGGGCGCGCTATGTCGGCGTGTCGAACTGGGCGGCGTGGCAGATCGCCAAGGCGCTCGGCGTGGCCGAGAGGCGAGGCTGGGACAGATTCGTCTCCAACCAGGCATTCTATGCGGTCTCCTCGCGCGAGCTGGAGCGCGAACTGGTGCCGATGATGCTGAGCGAAGGCCTCGGCCTGATGGTCTGGAGCCCGCTCGCGGGCGGACTGCTCTCGGGCAAGTACCGGCGCGGTGCGGACGACCAGGCCGAAGGCAGCGGGCGCCGCAAGACGCTCGACTTCCCGCGCGTCGACAAGGGCGCCGCCTTCGCCTGCGTCGATGCCATGCGCCCGATGGCGGAGGAGCGGCAGGTGGGCGTCGCGGCGATCGCGCTGGCCTGGCTGCTGCACCGGCCCGTCGTCTCAAGCGTGATTGTCGGTGCCCGCAAGGCGGAGCAGCTGGCGGAGAACCTCGCCGCGGGCGACATCCAACTGACCGGCGACGAGCTCGCCGTGCTGGACGGCATCGCGCCGGTCGAGCCGGAATATCCGGGCTGGGCGATCGAGGCGCAGAACCATCGCCACGGTTTCCGCGTCTCGCCGCGCCGCATTGCCGAATGAACCGGACCGGGCCGAAAACCGGGCTTCTCGGCGGCAGCTTCAATCCCGCCCATGGCGGGCACCGCCGGGTCACGCTGTTCGCGCTGGCCGCGCTGGGGCTCGACGAGGCCTGGTGGCTGGTGAGCCCGGGCAATCCGCTCAAGCCGAAGGCGGGGATGGCGCCGCTGGCCGCGCGCATGAAAAGCGCGATGCGCCAGGTGCGGCGCGCGCCGATCCGCGTCACCGCGATCGAGCGGCAGTTCGGCTCAGCCTATACGGTCGACACGCTGCGGGCGCTGCGTCGCCGCTGGCCGGCACGCCGTTTCGTGTGGCTCATGGGTTCGGACAATCTCGCCCAGTTCCACCGCTGGAAGGACTGGCGCGGCATCGCCCGGCAAATCCCGATTGCGGTGATCGAAAGGCCGGGTTATCATCGGTTTGCCCTCGCGAGCCCCGCGATGGCCTGGCTCCGGAGGTACAGAATATCCGCCGCCAGTTTTCGCAGCCGGGGAGAATGGAGCGTACCTGCTCTGATTGAACTGCGTTTCGACCCTGATCCACGTTCGGCCACGGCCATCCGCCGCGCCGATCCTGACTGGCCAGACCAACTTGGCGGCGCTCCGGTCCGGGACCAGGTCACTTTCGACATTGTCGATAGCGGCCCTGCCGGAAAGGCAGCCCGTTGAGACGCACTTGCATTTCTTTCCTGCGAATCACATCTTCAAGGAGCAATGACCCTCGCGATGAATTCCGCGAACTTATCGCCGGCCGCAGCCGGCAGCCACAACCATACCGCGTTTCACGGCATGGCTGAACAAGGCGACAGCGATCCGCTTCATCGGCTCATCATGCAGAGCCTCGATGACGATCAGGCGGAAGATGTCATTTCTATCCCCCTGGCCGGAAAATCCAGCATCGCCGACCACATGGTGATCGCGTCCGGCCGGTCGAGCCGTCATGTCGGCGCGATTGCCCAGAAACTGGCCGAACGGATCAAGCACGCGCTCCACATCAATCCGCGGATCGAGGGCCTCCCGGCTGCCGACTGGGTGCTGATCGATGCCGGCGACGTGGTCGTGCACCTGTTCCGTCCCGAAGTGCGCAGCTTTTACAATCTGGAGCGCATGTGGGGCGTGGGCGAAGAGGCTCCGGCCGCGGGCACGGCGTAAGCTGCTCCTGCACGTCATAGCCCGCGGAAAGATTGCCCGTTCGCCCGAGGCGGAACTGGTTGCCCGCTACGAGAAACGCATCGGCTGGCCTGTAAAGTTTACCGAGCTTCCCGAAAGCGGAGGCAAGGCGCCCGATCCGCAGACACCCTTCCGCACCGTCCTGCTCGACGAACGCGGCCGGCAGCTGACGTCCGAAGAACTCGCGGGCCAGCTCGAACAATGGCGCGATGGCGGGATTCGCGAGGCGCGCTTCCTGATCGGCGCGGCCGACGGCCACCCGGCGGCCGAGCGTGAGGAGGCGGACCTGCTGCTCGCTTTCGGCAAGGCCACCTGGCCGCATCTCATGGCCCGGGCCATGCTGGCCGAGCAGCTCTATCGGGCGACCTCCATCCTTGCCGGACATCCCTACCATCGGGCAGGGTAGCGCAATGCGTTTCGCCGCCGCCCTTTCTGCCCTGCTGCTGCTCGCGGCGATATTCGCCGCGGGCGGGGCCGGCGCCCAGCGCAGCGGGAGCGATTTCGCCACGATCGGCGATACGCGCGATGCGCTCGCGCTTGCGCTGCGCCAGCAGCAACTGGCGCAAAGGCGCGCCGAACAACTCGAAGCCGCGGCATCCAGCGCGACCGAGCAGGTCGAGCAGACCCGCGCGGAAGCGGCGGCGCTGGCTTCGCGCCTGCAGGAAACCGAGGCCGCGCTGGCGGCGGCGAGTGCGCGAGTGGCCATCGCCGACCTGCAATATGGCGCGATCCGGGCCCGCATTGCCGAGCGGCAGCGCCCGTTGATCGGCCTCACTGCCACATTGCAGAATTTTACCCGCCGCCCGGTGGCGATTGCGGTGCTGCGGCCCGGAAGCCTGCGCGAGACCGTCTATACAAGGGCGATTCTGGCCAGCGCCCTGCCGGAGCTTCGCCGCCGCACCGAAGGGCTTCGCTCGGAGCTCGACGAGGCCGCCGCGCTGCGCCAGCAGGCGCTTTCGGCGCGCAGCACCCTGGCCCGGGCCGAGAGCCGGCTGGAAGAACGCCAGCGCGAGCTTGCCGTGCTCGAATCGCGCCAGCAGCTGGCCCAGCGCGAAGCGTCCGGCGCGGCAGACCGCGAGGCCGAGCGGGCGCTCGCCCTCGCCGAGCAGGTGCGCGACCTCGACACGCTGATCGGGGAGCTGGGCCGGGCAGGGAGCCTGCGCGCCGAGCTGGCCGCACTACCCGGCCCGCTGCTGCGCCCCGCGCGTCCGGCGCAGGCCGTTGTCGTCGAAGCCGGACCGGCGCAGTCCGCATCATCGACCGTGCGACCGCCGGGCGATTACCGGCTGCCGGTCACCGGCCGCGTATTGTCGGGCTTCGCTTCGCGCGAAGGCGGCGGCACCAGCAGGGGCGTGGCGCTCGGCCCGCCGCCCGGCGCAGTGGTCGTCGCTCCCGCAGCGGGCCGGGTGGCGTTTTCCGGCCCCTATCGGGGCTATGGACGGATCGTGATCATCGAGCATTCCGGCGGCTGGACCAGCGTGGTGACCGGCCTCGCGCGCAGCGATGTGCGCGTGGGCGAGGAAGTGATGGGCGGCACTGCGCTGGGCGTCGCACCGCGCAGCAATCCGCGAGTCACGCTGGAGCTGAGGCGCGAGAGCGAGCCCGTAAATCCGCTGCTGTTCCTGGGCTGAGCGCGAACCGCTCCGCTTGCCCATTCGACCGGGGGCGGATTCGGCTCGACCGGCGGCAGCGGCGGAATTCCATCCTCATCTGGCGTTAACACGCCGGGCGCGATAGTAAGAGCAGGAACCAACAAGGGCTCGGACATGAAACTGGCACCCGTCATCCGCGCTGCCGCGCTTCTATCGGCAGTCGCACTGATCCCGGCAACGACGGCCGGCCTCGCCCAGGTCGACGGCCGCGTTTCTCCGGAATTCGCCAAGTTCTTCGCCACCTACCAGAAGATCAAGGCCAGCTATGTCGAGCCGGTGGAAGACGAAGTGCTGATCAAGGGCGCCATCAACGGCATGCTGGCCGCGCTCGATCCGCACAGCACCTATCTCGACGGCGCCGCGCTTGAGCGCCTCGAAACTATGATCGACGGCAATTACCAGGGCCTCGGCATTTCCGTGGTGATGGAAGACGGCGCGGTAAAGGTCGTCTCCCCCTTCAAGGGCAGCCCTGCGGACAAGGCCGGGATCAAGGCCGGCGACTATATCACTCATCTCGACGGCAAGCTGATCTACGGGCTGGAGCTGGACGAGGCCGTCGCCCAGATGCGCGGCCCGGCCGGGTCCGCGATCATGCTGACCGTGTTCCGCACCGGCGCCGAAGAGCCGCTTGAGCTTTCGGTTACGCGCGGCGTTATCGATCTGGAGCCGGTGACGCATGAGCTGACCGAAGGCGGCATCGGGGTGATCAGCGTCAACGAATTCAGCCGCGATGTCGGGGCCGATGTCCGCGCCTCGCTGGAAGCCTTGCGCAAGGAGACGACCGGCCGCCTGAACGGGCTGGTGCTGGACTTGCGCCGCAATCCGGGCGGCTCACTGGACGAAGCGGTGGCGCTGTCGGACCTGTTCCTGACCGAAGGGCAGATCGTGTCACAGCGCGGCCGCCACAGGCGCGACACCGTCTATTACGATGCCGAAACGAGCTACCGCGGCGACGCCGCGGCGGGCATTCCGATGATCGTGCTGATCGATGCGGGCTCGGCATCGGCCAGCGAAATCGTGGCCGGGGCGCTGCAGGATCACCGCCGCGCATTGGTGCTGGGCGAGCGCAGCTTCGGCAAGGGTAGCGTGCAATCGCTGCTGCCGCTCTCGCGTAGCGCGGCGCTCAAGCTTACCACGGCGCGCTATTACACGCCTTCGGGCCGCTCGGTACAGGAAGGCGGGATCGAACCCGACATCCGCGTCCCGCAGCTGTCCGATCCCGACGCCCAGCGGCGGCAGAAATACGCCTTGCGCGAATCCGACCTGCGCGGCCACCTGGTCAATGAAGTGGGTCTCGACGACAAGGCGCTGGAATTCGACCAGCAGGCCGATCCCCGCTTCACGCTCACGGCCGAGGAGCTCGAAGAGCAGGGAATCGAGGATTTCCAGCTCCACTATGCGCTGGAAACGCTGCGGCGCACGTCGCGGGCGACGATTGCCGCACGCCGCTAGGGAAGGTTCGCAATGGGCAAGGGCACGACTCTCGCGCAGCGCCTCGCGCTCGCCGTGCCGGCGCTCCTGCTCGCGGGGGCCTACATATCCGAATACGGGTTCGGGCTCTTCCCGTGTGAAATGTGCTGGTGGCAGCGCTATCCCCATTTCGCCGCCGTCGCTCTGGCGCTGATTTCCTTTGCCGCGAAGCCGCGCGCATTGTGGATCGCGCTCGCCGCCATTGCCATCCTCGCTTCGGGGCTGATCGGCGCCTATCATGCCGGGGTCGAATACGGCTGGTGGGAAGGGTTCACCACCTGCGCGGCGGCGGTCGGCGGCGGAGATGCGCTGGACGCGATCTTTGCCGCGCCGCTGGTGCGCTGCGACGAAGTGCAATGGAGCCTGGCAGGAATTTCGCTGGCGGGCTTCAACTTCCTGATTTCCACCGCGGCGGCGATCGCGATCCTGCTGCTGCTGAAGAAGGACGCCGCGAAATGAGCGATCCGCGCGAAGCCATGATCCGGGTTGACCAGGCCGGCGAATATGGCGCGACCCGCATCTATGCCGGGCAGCTTGCCGTGATGGGCAGCCGCGCGCGGCATGCCACCGAAATCCGCGGCATGCTGGCGCAGGAAGAGGAGCATCTCGCCCGGTTCGACGCGATGATCGCGGATCGGGGCGTGCGTCCCACGGCCTTGCAGCCGTTCTGGTCGGCCGCGGGTTATACGCTGGGCGCGGTGACGGCGCTGATCGGGCCGGAGGCGGCGATGGCCTGCACCGCGGCGGTGGAGGAGGAGATCGACCGGCATTATTCGCGCCAGCTCGAAGAACTCGAGGCGAAAGGCGACGATCCCGAGCTGGCGTCGGTGATCGAGGAATTCCGCGAGGATGAGCGGGCCCACCGCGACGCGGCGCTGGCGGCGGGCGCCGAACGGGCGCCGGCCTTTCCGCTGCTGTCGGGCGCGATCCGGCTGGGCTGCCGCATTGCGATTCGCCTGTCCGAGAAGGTTTGAGCGGGATCATTCGGCGAGTCCGCGCGCTTCAGCTATGGTTCACGCGTCCGGAGCTGCTATGCGCCCGAACATGGAGATATACATGATTCACCGTTCGACCCTTCCCATCGCTGCGCTGGCCGCGTCGCTTGCGCTCACCGCTTTTCCGGCCGCGGCGCAGGATGAAGGCGGCGACCGGATCAACCAGCTGATCGTTTACGGCGACGATCCCTGCCCGCCCTCGACCGAGAACGAGATCACCGTCTGCGCGCGCAAGGACGAGAGCGAACGCTACCGGATTCCGGATAACCTGCGGACCTCGGATGCGCCCGACAATGTCGCCTGGACCGAGCGGGTCAAGTCCTACGAAATGGTCGGAGCGACGGGCATCATGTCCTGCTCTCCCGTCGGCCCCGGCGGAATGACTGGCTGCACGCAGCAGCTGATCGAGCAGGCCTATGCCGAGAAGGAGCAGGGCGCCGACGTTCGATTCAGCCAGCTGATCGAGGAAGAGCGCGCCCGGCGCCTGGCCACGATCGACGAGGAAGCGGCGGCGGAGCAGGCCCGGGTCGAGCAGATCGAACGGGAATATATGGAGCGGCTCGAGCGCGAACGCGCGGCCGAGGAGGGCAATGCCCCGGCGGAAGACCTCCCGCCGATCGCCCCGCCGCCTGCGGAATAACATCCAAAAAGGTTCCGAATAGGCGCCAAACAGGTTCCAATTATCGCCTCCGCTGCGCTATGGCCGTGCCGCATGGGGGGCAGGCAGCGGATTCTGACGGTCTTCGGCACGCGTCCCGAAGCGATCAAACTGTTCCCGCTGCTGCACAGGCTTGAGCGCGATCCGCGTTTCGACAGCCGCATCTGCTCCACCGGACAGCACCGCGAGATACTCGACCAGGTGCTAACGGTGTCGGGCATCGTTCCCGACATCGCCCTGCGCGCAATGCGCAGCGGGCAGACGCTTGACGAGCTGGTGGCGCGCCTGCTGGCCGAACTGTCGCAGGTGATTGCCCGCGAACGGCCCGACTGGGTCGTGGTGCAGGGCGACACCGCCACGACATTATGCGCCGCTGTGGCCGCGCATCGGCACGGCGTGCCGGTGGCGCATGTCGAGGCCGGGCTGCGCAGCGGCGATTTCGCCCGCCCCTATCCCGAGGAGATCAACCGCTACCTCGTGGCCCGGCTCGCCGCGTTGCACCTTGCCCCGACCGAGAGCGCCGCCGCGGCGCTGCTGGCCGAAGGCGTGGACCCGGCCCGCGTGCATGTCACCGGCAATACGGTGGTTGACGCCCTTCACTGGATCAATGGCCGCCTCGGCAGCGAACCCGCGCTGGCGGCCGACCTTGCCGGGCTGGAGGCCCGCTTCGCCGGGCGGCGGATCGTCGCCGTTACCTGCCACCGGCGGGAGAACTGGGGCAATGGCGTGCAGGAAATCGCCGAAGCCGTGCGCGCCCTGGCGGCGCGGCAGGACATCGCCTTCATCGTCCCGCTGCATCCCAACCCGCAATTGCATGGCGCATTCGGCGCGGCGCTCGCGGGGCTGGCCAATGTCGCGATCATTGCGCCGCTCGACTATCCGCATTTCGCCCGGCTGATCGCTATCGCGCATCTCATGCTCACCGACAGCGGCGGCGTGCAGGAAGAGGCGCCCGCGCTCGGCACCCCGGTGCTGGTGACGCGCGAGACGACCGAGCGGCCGGAAGGGCTGGCGGCCGGCACCGCCCGGCTGGTCGGCAGCGACCGGGCGCGGATCGTCGCCGAAGTCGCCCGGCTGCTCGACGATGCCGAGGCGCACAATGCCATGGCCCGGGCGCACAATCCCTATGGCGACGGGCGCGCCAGTGAGCGGATCGTCTCGCTGCTCGCCGGCACCGCGCGGGCGGCAGCGGACGCGCCGTTTCACATGCCGGGATACCGGTCGAATTCGGGCAGCGCGGCCAGCTCCGCCATCCATGGCAGCCGCTCCGCGCACTGGATCTGCGCCGAGGGCGGATATGCCGCCGCATCGTCGAGCGTGGCGGCCTGCACGTCCACGATGCCCGGCAGCATTCCTTCATTGCGGTAGAACACGCCCGTCCCGCATTCCGGGCAGAAGCTGCGCTGCGCGCCGTTCTTGCCGTGATAGGTCTTCGGTTCGCCCGACAGCAGCGAGAATTGCGGCTCCTTCACTGCCAGCCAGGCCACCGCCGGCGCCCCGGCGGACGCCCGGCAATCGGCGCAGTGGCACAATGCATTATGCGCCGCCTCGCCCTCGATGCTGTAACGCACGGCGCCGCACTGGCACCCGCCTTCCACCGCCATGACTGCCTCCATTGCCGATTCGTTTGCCGGAACATAACCGGAACATGGGAAATAGGAAAGCGCGACGTTGCCGGGCTCGCCTCGTTTGGATGCAGGCCGGTCTGCGCCTTCAGACCAGCGAAATATCCGGCGCGTCTTCCTGCTTCATCCCGACCAGATGATAGCCGCCGTCGACATGGTGCACTTCGCCCGTGACCCCGCTGGCGAGGTCGGACAGGAGGTACAGGCCGGCGCCGCCGACATCGTCGATCGTGACATTGCGCCTCAGCGGCGCATTGAGCTCATTCCATTTGAGGATGTAGCGGAAATCCCCGATCCCGCTGGCCGCCAGCGTCTTGATCGGCCCGGCGCTGAGCGCGTTGACGCGAATATTGTCCGGCCCGAGATCGTTGGCGAGATATTTGACGCTGGTTTCCAGCGCCGCCTTGGCCACGCCCATCACGTTGTAATGAGGCACGACCTTTTCCGCGCCGTAATAGGTCAGCGTGAGAATGCTGCCCCCGCCCGTCACGGTTCCATCCTCGGCGACCTGCTTTGCGGGCATCATTGCCGCCGCCCGCTGGGTCACCGCGACCAGCGAATAGGCCGAGATGTTCATGGTCATCAGGAAATTGTCGAGGCTGGTATCGACATATTTGCCGCGCAGTTCGTTCTTGTCGGAAAAGCCGATCGCGTGGACCAGGAAATCGATCTGCTCCCACCGCGCGCGAAGCGTGTCGAATGCCGTATCGAGCGCGCCCATATCGGCGACGTCGCATTCGAACAGGAAATCGGAGCCGACCTGCGCGGCCAGCGGTTCGACGCGTTTTTTCAGCGCCTCTCCCTGGTAGGAAAACGCCATCTGGGCCCCGGCCTCGTGCAGCTTGCGGGCAATGCCCCAGGCCAGAGACTTGTCATTGGCCAGCCCCATGATGAGCCCGCGCTTGCCCTCCATCAAACCGGTCATGGCGTGGATATTCCTTCCTCTTTCGTGTCGGTTGGCGAGGCCGGAACAGGCTCGCCGTCGGGGCTGTCCGCCCATTCTTCCGCTTCTTCGGGCGTCACCGCCAGCGCAGCATTGAGTTCCGCGCCCACTACCATTCCTAATCCGACCAGCCAGAAAAAGAAAAGCGCGATCATCATGCCCGCGAGCGATCCGTAGGTGAGATCGTAGGTAAATACGCTGCGCATTGCCGGAGGCAGCAGGATCGTCACGCCTATCCACCAGACCGTGACCAGCAGCGCCCCGGGCCATTTCGGATAGCGCCGGGCGCGATAGGCGGCCGGGGTCAGCGTGTAGAACAGCAAATAGAGCGAGAAGAACAGGCCGACCGCCGGAACGGCGCGCGAAAGCGACAATGCGCTCACCACCTCGTCAAGCTGGGGGATATAGGCGGCAATCACCGCCTGCGCGGCCACGATGATGACCTGCGCGATCAGCGAGAGGATCAGCAATATGACCGCCGCCACGATGATCCCGGTCGAAAATACGCGGTATTTCCAGAATGCATGGGTCGGCTGGGTACCGTAGGCGCGGCGCAATATGTCGCGAATGGTCTCGATCAGGCTGCCGACCGTCCACAGGCCGACCAGCGCCCCGCCCCACAGCAGCCAGCCGCTGCGCGCCTCGACCACGCTGCGGGCCACCGGTCCGATGACGTTGCCGACCACGGGCGGCACAGCGGACAGCACGGCATTGATCGACGCCATCTGCTCGTCCGGCTCGCCGATCAGGCTGAACGCCGCCGCGCCGAGGATGAAGAAGGGGAAGATCGCCAGCATCGCCATATAGGCGAGGTTGCCGGCATGGATGAAACCATCGTTCCAGGCGCCCGCGACAACGCGTTTGGCCAGGTCGATGGCGAGGCGCCGGCGGCTGGGGCGGGGCACGGGCCGGTGCAGCAAATGCGCCTGCAGCGCCTCGCGGCGGCGCGCCTCGGGCGAAAGGTCCGTCACCGGGGTGCCGGGCCGGTCGTGGTCGGAGAGGCCGGGTGCCGCCATGGGTCGTGGCTTCTAGCAGCGGCAAGCCTCGTGTCGAGGCCCGTGCGGCAATCAGACGCCGAGCCGCGAGCGCACGGGCCGGCCGTCACTCCAGCCTTCGAGCCGCTTGGCCAGCTCGTCCGGATCGGCGGGGAGGACGATTTCCAGCGTGGCGAGCTGGTCGCCGCGCTGGCCATTCTTGCCGGTGAAGCCGCGGCCCTTGAGCCGCAGCGACTGACCCGAACTGGAACCCGGGGCGATGGTCAGCATTACCGGCCCTTCCACCGTCGGGACTTTCACCTTGGCGCCGTTTACCGCCTCGTCGAGCGTGATCGGCAAGTCGAGCCGGACGTCGTTGCCGTCGCGGCGAAAGAAGGGGTGGGGCAGCACTTCGATTTCGACCAGCCCGTCACCCGCGCCGCCCGGCCCCTGTTCGCCCTTGCCCTTGAGCCGCATCTGCGTGCCGGTTTCTACGCCGGGCGGAAGCTTGAGATCGATGGTCTTGCCGTCCGACAGGGTGATTCGCTGATCGCGCATCGCGGCCGCGTCGACAAAGGAGACCTGCAGCCGGTAGCGTATGTCCGCCCCCCTGCGCGGCGGAGGCTGCGGCCGGCGCATTCCCGCAGAGGGTCCCGCCCGGCCGCCGCCGAACAGGCCGTCGAATATGTCGCCCAGGTCTATGCCCTCGGCGCCGAAACCTTCGAAATCCTGGGCGGAGAAGCCCCTCTGGCCTCTGCCGCCATTGCGGAAGCCGCCTGCCTGGCCGCCGAATCCGCCGCCGAATGGCCGCGCCGGGTTGCCGTCGGCGTCGATTTCCCCGCGATCGAAGCGGGCGCGCTTGTCCTTGTCGGAGAGCAAATCATAGGCCTTGGTGACGTCGGAAAACCGCTCCGCCGCCTTCGGATTGTCCTTGTTCCGGTCGGGATGCAGCTCTTTGGCCAGCTTGCGATAAGCGGACTTGATGTCCTTCTCGGTCGCTTCGCGGGCCACGCCCAGGGTCGCATAAGGGTCAGCCATGGTGTGTTAGCTAGGTAATGCAATGATTTGGCGCAAGCACAATGGCTTTCCTCGCTGCGCGGCGGGGAGTAGTGGCAGGGCATGACTGCCCCTGAACAGGAAGCCATCGCGCATGGCGATCCCTATGCGCTGTTCGATGCCTGGCTCGCCGATGCATTTGCCGGCGAACCCAACGATGCCAATGCGATGGCGCTGGCCACGGCCGACGGTACCGGCGCGCCGTCGGTGCGAATGGTGCTGCTCAAGGGGCACGGAGCGGAGCTTGGCGGGTTCGTGTTCTACACCAATGCCGAGAGCCGCAAGGGGGGAGAGATCCGCCAAAATCCGCAGGCGGCATTGCTGTTCCACTGGAAGAGCCTGCGCCGGCAGGTGCGGATCGAGGGGCCGCTCAGCGAAGTGAGCGCCAAAATGGCGGATGACTATTTCCATTCGCGGCCGCGTGTCTCCCAGCTGGGCTCCGCCGCTTCCGACCAGTCGCGCGTGCTGGAAAGCCGGGAGGCCTATCTCGCCCGCGTCGAGGCATTGGCACAGCAGTTTCCCGAAGGTTCCGAAATCCCGCGCCCGCCCCACTGGACCGGGTTTCTCCTCGCGCCAAAGGCGATCGAATTCTGGATCGACCGGCCCAACCGGCTGCATGAGCGCCGCCGTTTCGTGCGCAGCGAGGACGGCTGGACCAGCGACCTGCTCTATCCATGAGCGAGGCTGCTGCCATCCGGGCCCGCCTCACACGCAGCGCGGCCATTGCTTCGATTGCCACCGCGCTCCTACTGGTGGGGCTGAAGCTGTGGGCGGTGTGGGAAACCGAATCCACCGCCATGATCGGCAGCCTGGCGGACACCGCGCTCGACCTGTTCGCCAGCCTGGCGACGCTGGCGGGCGTATGGATCGCCGCGAGGCCGGCGGACGAGGAGCACCGCTTCGGCCATGGCAAGGCCGAGGCGCTCGCCGCCATGCTCCAGGTAGTGCTCATTTCGCTGTCCGCCTTCGGCCTGGCGGTGCGCGCGATCATGCAGTGGATCGAAGGCGGGCGCGTGGCGGCGGCGGAAGAGGGCGTGATCGTCTCGGTAATCGCGATTGCGGCGACTTTCGCCCTGCTCCTGTGGCAGCGCCACGTGCTCCGCCGCACGGGAAGCGTGGCGATCGCGACCGATCACCTGCACTACAAGTCCGACCTGCTGCTGAACCTGGCCGTGATCGCGGCGTTGCTGCTCGATGCGCGCGCAGGCATTGCCGGGGCCGACCCGTTCTTCGGCCTGGCGATTGCGCTCTGGCTGGGCTGGAGCGCTTCGCGCTCCGCGGCCGAAGCGGTGGGCCACCTGATGGACAAGGAATGGCCGGAAGAGCAGCGCCGCCATTTCGTCGAGCTCGCCGCGCGGCATCCGGAGCTTTCCAACCTGCACGATTTGCGAACCCGCCGGAGCGGGAACCGCGACTTCGTGCAGTTTCACGTGGATCTTCCCGCCAGCATGACGATCCGACAGGCCCATGACATCATCGAGCGTGTGGAGGCCGATCTCACCAGCCACTTCCCCGACATGGAACTGCTGATCCATATCGATCCGCACGGTCATGTCGACGAACCGGGAAATACGCTGGTGGAAGAGGACGAGTTCGGCAAGCTCGACGACGGGCGATGACCACGCTCCCCTACTGGCATGTCGATGCCTTCGCGGCGCGGCCGTTCACGGGCAACCAGGCCGCGGTGATCGAGCTCGAAAGCTGGCTTCCCGACGAGACCCTGCTGGCGATCGCGGCGGAGAACATGTTCGCCGATACGGCATTCCTGCTGCGCGATGCGAGCGGCGAGGCGGACTGGGAGCTGCGCTGGTTTTCGCCGGCCGCCGAAGTCGCGCTGTGCGGCCATGCCACGCTGGCGAGCGGCCATGTGCTGCTGGGCCGGGAGCAGCTCGACCGGGTCACGTTCCGCACGCGCCGTTCGGGGATTCTGGAGCTGCGCCGGAGCGAAGGCGGCTCGGGCTACGAGCTGGCGCTGCCCGCGATCGGCCTCGCGCCCGGCGACTGGCCGGAGGCCGCCGCGCTGCTGGGCGCCGAGCCGCGCCAGACCCGGACCGGCAGCGAGGGCTATGCGGTGTTCCTGCTGGAGAGCGAAGCGGCGCTGCGCGCCCTGCGTCCGGACTTCGCCGGGCTCGCCGCATTGGGCAACGGACAGTTCATTTGCACTGCCCCGGGCACGGCGACCGACATCGTGAGCCGGGTGTTCGTGCCGGGCGCCGGCGTCAATGAGGACAGCGTCACTGGATCCGCCCACGCCGCGCTTGCCCCGCTCTGGGCCGCCATGCTCGGCCGCGAGACGTTCACCGCGCATCAGGCCTCGCAGCGTGGCGGCGATCTTCAATGCCGCGTGGATGGCGCGCGCGTGTGGATCGGCGGGGACTGCGTCACCGTGGTCGAGGGATCCTTCTTTCTCCCCTGACGATCAGGAGGAGGGATAGAGGTCGAATATATCGGCCAGTTCTTCTTCCAGCGCGTCGCGCGCATCGCCCCGCGTGTGCCCCAGGCGGACCACGGTGACCTTCCTTGACGGGGAAACCATCACATACTGCCCGAGATGGCCGACCATCGAAAACAGGTCCGCCGGTCCGCGTTCGGCGAACAGCACGTCGCGATCCGTGCCCGAGGGACGGTTGAGCCACAGCTGCCCGCCATAATCGGGCGAACGGGGCGACGGGCTGGTCATGAAATCGATCCAGCTGCGCGGCACCAGCGGCACGCCGCTCACCCAGCCCTTGCGGCGCAGGAAATCGCCGAAGCGGGCCCAGTCGCGGGCATTGGCCCACATCAGGCTGCCTCCGATCAGCGTGCCGGCGGCGTCATATTCGGCAACCAGCGATTCCATTTCCAGCGGCCCGCTCAGCCTTCCGCGAAGAAAAGCGTCCACCGCTTCGCGCCGCGCCGCCGCATCACCATCCGGCGCCAGGACGCGGGTGATTATGTCGGAGAGGATTACCGTGCTGGGCGTAGAATATTCGAAGCGTGTACCCGGCTCGTATTCGAGCGGCTGGGCCTCGGCGAAGCGGGCCATGTCGTCCCGGCCGTCTAAGAACAGCATGCGCACTTCGGGCGACTCATAGATCGGCTCGGCCATCTCCTCATGCCTCAGGCCGGAGCGCATCTGCATGAGATGCCGCAAGGTGATCTCGCCGCGCGGGTCGCCGGCGCGCTGCCAGTGCTCCACCGGCGCGGGTTCGTCGAGACGCAGGCGCCCATCGGCCACAAGCATGCCGATCAGCACCCCGGTCACCGTCTTCGACATCGACCAGCCGATGAAGCGGGTATCGGGCTCGAAGCCGTCGGCATATCGCTCTGCCGCGATCTCGCCGCCATGCATCACGATGACGGCACGCGTTTCCCCGATGCCTTCGGCGGTAAAGAGGTCGTCGACCTCGCGGGCCAGCTTTTCAGCCGGCGCCCCGGCATTTTTTGTGACTGCGCTAAGCGCCTCGGCGGAAAGGGGAGGCAGTTCCTCCGGCCCTTCGCCGCAGGCCGCCAGGCTTGGCAGCAGCACCGCGCAGGCGATAAGGAGAAACGGCCGCGAATGCATGCGGCGTTCACTTGCGCAGGAACCCGGCCTTGGCAAATACAAAATCCCCCGCCCGGTCCGCTCCGCCGCCCCGTCGTCGCTGGCCGGCTGCGGTGCTGGTCGTGGCGCTTCTCGCGGGAGGGGCGGTCTATGCCAATCGCGCCGAAATCGGCGGCCTTTCCAGGACCGGGACTGCCTATGGCGCGCATATCGGCTGTTCGTGCCGATACATTGCCGGCCGCAGCATCGACGACTGCGTGAGGGATTTCGAACCCGGGATGGAGCTGGTTCGATTGAGCGACGACGAAGAGGCGCGCAGCGTCACCGCCTCGATCCCGCTGGTGGCCAGTCAGACCGCCACATTCCGCGAAGGTCAGGGATGTGTGCTCGAGCCGTGGGAGGGCTGAGCGTTAGTTCGTGATGTCGGCCGCAAATGTCTCGGCGATCCAGCCACCTCCCACTACGCGGTCCCCGGCATAGATCACAGCGGCCTGGCCCGGCGCCACGCCATATTCCGGCGAAAGGAATTCGATCCGGACCTCTCCCCCGTCTCCCAGGGAGGATTCCAGAGTGACCGGCACCGGCTTCGCCAATGAGCGGACCTTTGCAGTAAGCGGCGCGTCGGGCGTGGCGGCAGGCAGGGGGCCAATGCGGTTAGTGTCGACCAGCCTGGCCCCGCTCACTGCCAGCATGCGCCGCGGACCGGCCAGCACTCTCGCTTTCTCGGCATCGAGCGCGGTGACATAGAGCGGTTCGGCCTGGCCGCCGATCTCCAGCCCCCGGCGCTGCCCGACTGTGAAATGAATGATACCCTGGTGCGTCCCCAGCACTTCCCCGCTTTCGGCATGCACGATCTCGCCCGGCCGTGCGCCTTCGGGGCGCAGCTTGCGGACGATCCCGGCATAGTCGCCGTCGGGCACGAAGCAGATATCCTGGCTGTCGGGCTTGGCGGCATTGGCCAGCCCGAACGCTTCGGCCAGTTCGCGCACTTTCGCCTTGGGTAGGCCGCCGAGCGGGAAACGCAGGTAGGAAAGCTGCTCTTCGGTGGTTGCGAAGAGGAAGTAGGACTGGTCCCGTGCGGGATCGGCGGCCCGGTGCAGTTCGGGGCCGGCGGAGCCTTCCACGCGCCGCACATAGTGCCCCGTCGCCAGGCAATCGGCCCCCAGCTGCCGCGCCATTTCCAGCAGGTCGGTGAATTTCGGCCCCATATTGCACTGGATGCAGGGGATCGGCGTGCGGCCAGCCAGATACTCGTCGGCGAAACGTTCGACCACGGTCTCGCGGAACGCGCTCTCATGATCGAAGACGTAATGCGCGATCCCGAGCCGATCGGCAACGCGCCGGGCATCGGCGATGTCGTCGCCGGCGCAGCATGCTCCCTTGCGGCCGGTGGCGGCCCCGTAATCATAGAGCTGCAGGGTGATGCCGATCACTTCCGCCCCGCTGGCGGCCGCCAGTGCTGCCACGACCGACGAATCGACCCCGCCCGACATAGCCACGACAATCTGGCACTCGGCCGCATCGCGCGGCAGTGCGAGCAGCTCGGCGGCTTCGTACTGGGATAGGGGGAGGGCGAGTTCGGACATGGCGGCTGCGCCCTTACACGCCCTTGGCGCCTCCCGCAAAGGGTGCGCCGCGGTAACCATTCCTAACTCGAGGTAAATCGGTGTTTTACCTGATCTTGACGCTTGCGGCCCTATGGCCGGTGCATGTTCGAAGGAAAATCTTCGCACGACGGTTATGACGGGCCTGGCTCCGGCGAATTCGCGGCTGGCGGAAGCCTGCGCGAAGTGGCCTGGGGCGAACTCGTGTCGCGTCTTGCCGCTGCGCGCGACCTGCGCTGCGAACTCGGTGCCACGAGCGCGACCGGCGAAGGGAGCTTCGATGCGGAGTCGGCGCGCCGGATTGCCGCCCGGGGGGAGAGCAAACCGGAAATTAACTCCGATGCTTTAGGCAATGGAAAAGACGCCGCAGCCAGTGAAACCAGCAGCTTGAACGTAACGAATACCGGCGACCGAGGACGGGAATGATCGAAAACCAGAAAATCCGGCCTGCAGAGGTCATCGGCCCGTTGGGTGAGCCGCTGACGCTCGACGACTTGCCGCCGCCCGACACCAAACGTTGGGTCGTGCGCCGCAAGGCCGAGGTCGTGGCTGCCGTCAATGGCGGCCTGCTGACGATCGACGAGGTCCTCGAACGCTATAGCCTCACGCTGGAGGAATTCGCATCCTGGCAGCGTGCGGTCGACCGTTCGGGCATGCAGGGCCTGCGCGTTACCCGTATCCAGCATTATCGCGACCTCTACGAGCGCCAGCTGAAATACTGACGCCTTCGCTCGCGCGGCGGTTCATTCGTATATTTTTTTATGGTCCCTGGATCGAGGCGGCGAGACCAATTCTCGTCGTTCAGGAACAGGCTTGCTCCGACTTCGTTGTAGAAGCGCGCCAAATGGCGGCGAACGCGAACAGGAGGAGTGCCCATGGGCTGGATTATCGCAATTATCGTTGGCGGCATTGCAGGCTGGCTTGCCAGCATGGTCATGAACCGGGATGCCTCGATGGGCATTTTCTGGAATGTAGTTGTCGGCTGTATCGGCTCCGTGATCGGCAATGCGCTTGCCGGCCCGCTATTCGGCGTCAGCGGCAGCGTGCAGGAATTTTCGCTTACAGGTCTCGTCATCGCGATCGTCGGGGCGGTGGTGTTGCTCGCCATCGTCAATTTGATCCAGCGCGGGCGCGTGCGCTAAGGCCGGTCTCCGGCTTTACGCCTGACTTTCAAATATTTCCGGATGGGCGGCCAGCGGCCGCCCGTCTCTTGTTGGTTCCATATTTAGCGAGTTGCCTGCCTAATACACTGATCGGGCGCAATCGGCTTCCGGTAGAAGCCTCCATTGCCAGCCAAGCCGGCGGGGTTTATGGGCGTTGCGCGAGAAATCGTGACTTTCGGCGCATGTGCGGCGCTGTAGGTGCATAATCGGATAGGCCGGCGCCGCGCGCCGATAACAGGCAGCTTTGGCACGATGAATTACGAGACGCGAGTGGAAGCCGAGCGCGCGGACCTGACTGCGCCGCCGGAAACCTTTGATGAGGAAGCTGCGCGGGTTCGCAGCAAGCGCAGGCGCTATGCGCTGATCGCGCTCGGCATCGTCATCCTGCTCGGCGTCGCCTACTGGATGATTGCAGGAGGAGAGGGCAGCGGCACAGGCGCCCCGACCGACGACCAGGCGCCCGCTGTCAGCGTTGTCGCGCCCGGCCGCACGACCATCCAGGGCGCCATCCGGGCCACCGGCACGCTGGCCGCACGGCGCGAGATGCCGGTCGGGTCTGTGGGCGAAGGCGGCCGCGTGGTTTCCGTGCCGGTCGAGCCGGGCCAGTGGGTTCGTGCGGGGCAGGTGCTTGCCGTGATCGACCGGTCGGTCCAGACTCCCCAGGCGGAAGCGCTGGCGGCACAGATCGAGGCATCGCGCGCCGACGCCCAGCTGGCCCAGGCCAATCTCGATCGTGCGCTCCAGCTGGTCGAGCGCGGTTTCATTTCCAAGGCCGATGTCGACCGGCTGACCGCGACGCGCGATGCTGCGGTGGCGCGCGTAAAAGTGGCCGAAGCGCAGCTTGCCGAACGGCGTGCGCGCAATGCCCAGCTCAATATTGTCGCCCCGGCGGCAGGCCTGCTGCTTACCCGGAATGTCGAACCCGGGCAGGTCGTGGGTGCCGGCAGCGGCGTGTTGTTCTCGATCGCCAAGGGCGGCGAGATGGAGTTGCTGGCCGAAGTCGGCGAAACCGAACTGGCCCAGCTCTCGGTGGGTTCCGCGGCGGAAGTGACTCCGGTCGGGACGAATGAGAGTTACACCGGCCAGATTTGGCAGGTTTCGCCGGTTATCGATGAGCAGGACCGGCAGGGGATCGTAAGGATTGCGCTGGCCTATGCGCCGAACCTGCGCCCGGGCGGCTTTGCTTCCACCACCATCCAGAGCGGGACGGTGGTCGCCCCGATGCTGCCGGAAAGCGCGCTCCAAAACGATGGTGCGCAAGCATACGTTTATATCGTGGGCGAGGATAACAAGGTTGTGCGGCGCAATGTCACCACCGGTACCATAACCGCCGACGGCATAGCCGTGGTCGAAGGATTGAACGGGACCGAGCGGGTGGTCCTGCGCGCCGGCGGGTTCCTGACCGAGGGCGAAACCGTTCGTCCGCAACCGGTCCAGGCTGCCGACTAGGGATCTTTCGTAATGAATCTGCGCTACATCTCTGCCTGGTCGACACGCAATCCGATCGTTCCGATCGTATTGTTCATCGGGCTGATGCTCGCAGGCCTGGTGTCGTTCAACCGGATGGACGTGAACGGTAGCCCGGACATCGATTTCCCGGGTGTCAATGTCAACATCTCGCAGCCCGGTGCAGCCCCGACTGAAATCGAGACCCAGATCACCCAGAAGGTCGAAGCCGCGGTTCGCTCGATCAACGGGGTGGACGAGATCCAGTCGAGCGCCTCGGAGGGTAACAGCAATACTTTCGTCCAGTTCGTAATCGGCACCGATGCCAATGACGCAGTAAATGAAGTCAAGAACGCGGTCGACCAGATCCGCGGGGACTTGCCCGACGGAATTCTCGAGCCGCGCGTTTCCAAGGTGGAAGTCGGCGGGAGCGGCCCGATCGGCTATTTCGCCGTGAGCGCCGACGACATGACGATGGAGCAGCTGAGCTGGTTCGTCGACGATACCATCTCCCGGCGACTGCTGGGCATCGAAGGTATGGCCGCGGTCAGCCGTGCCGGTGGGGTGGACCGGGAAATCCGGGTCATTCTCGATCCGGCGCGGATGCAGTCGCTTGGCGTCACCGCCAGCCAGGTGAACCAGGTGCTGCGGCAGATCAATGTCGACGCGGCCGGCGGGCAGGCGGAAATCGCCGGCTCGCGGCAGTCGGTGCGCGTTCTGGGCAATGCGGACGACGCCTATGCGCTTGGTCAGACGCAGATCAATCTTTCGGGCGGCCGCACCATCAAGCTGACCGACATTGCCGAAGTCAGCGATGGTTATTCGGAGCAGACCTCGATTGCAAAGCTGCTCGGCCGCCAGGTGGTCACCTTCAGCCTTGAGCGGGCGAAAGGCGCATCGGACGTCACGGTTTACGAAGAGGCGATGGCCGAGATCGATGCGCTGGAGGAGGAAAACCCCGGCATCCATTTCGAGCAGCTCTACACCTCGGTCGAATATACCAAGGACCAGTACGAAACCTCGATGGCGGCCATGATCGAAGGCGCAGTGCTGGCAATCGTGGTGGTGTTCTTCTTCCTGCGCGATTGGCGGGCGACGATCATCAGCGCGCTGGCCATCCCGCTATCGGCGATCCCGACTTTCTGGTTCATGGATCTGCTCGGGTTCACGCTCAACGAAATGACGCTGCTCGCGCTGAGCCTCGTTGCCGGGGTGCTGGTCGACGACGCGATCGTGGAGATCGAGAACATCGTCAGGCACATGCGAATGGGCAAGAGTGCCTACCAGGCGTCGATCGACGCCGCGGACGAGATCGGTCTGGCGGTGGTTGCGACCAGCGCCTCGATCGTCGCGGTGTTCCTGCCGGTCGGCCTGATGCCCGGCATTTCCGGGCAGTTCTTCAAGAATTTTGGCCTGACCGTGGTTGCTGCTGTGGTCATGAGCCTTGCCGTGGCCCGAATGATTACGCCGATGTTCGCGGCCTATTTCCTCCAGGCCAAGGGCCATGCGGCGCACGGAGAAGGCAAGCTGATGGACCGCTACATGGCGGTGCTCAGCTGGACCCTGGAATCGGACAAGGCCCGGGCCATCCGTGCGCGGCTGGAGCCGGCACCGCTGACCTGGCCGGCTTTCATTGCCGAGGCGCTTTTCATCGGCGCAGTCTTCCTGGCGCTCGTCTATGGCGGCGGCGCGATCTCGGACTTGCTCGGCACTCTCGATTTGTGGGCGTCGATCGCACTCGTGCTGACCCTGCTGGGGTCGGTTGCGGCGGCCATGCTGGCCGGGTGGGTGCTCACCGCAATCCTCCGGCGTATCGAATGGGCCCATATCGGCGACTATCACGATTTCTTCCTGGCCCGGTTCCGCGCCAGGTTCCACGACCACCGCTTGTGGATGTTCGGCGTGGGTATCGGCGCCCTGGTCCTTACCGTGTCGCTGCTGATGCTCCTGCCCCAGCAATTCCAGCCTCTCACCGATTCCGATTCCAGCCGGGTCAATATCGAGATGGTCCCCGGCACCACGATCGAACAGAGCGAGGTGGTGGCGGACCGGGTGACTGCGCTGCTGGAAGAGCAGCCCGAGGTCAGGCG